>CAKUAK010000086.1 GCA_934636325.1 uncultured Eubacteriales bacterium | reverse complement strand
ATATCGACCGCGGGCAGACGGCCTCTGCACTCTCGCCCTCTGCCAGCTCGACGACCATGAGCCGGCCCGCTTCGAGGCGGTATTTCTCATCCCCGACCCTTATGACCCCGCCGCCCACCGGCCAGAGGGCGTTGAGCCCGGGGCGCAGCTCCTGCCGGTCATAGGCCATCTCCATAAGCCCATCGACCCCCTTGAGCATGAGGTTCATGTCGGCGGCCCGTCCCTCGCTGTGGGTCGGTATGCCGCCGTCGAAGCGGTAGGGGGCGTCGCAGGGGGCCATGACGACCGGAGCCTTCCCCGGATGGGTCAGGGTGAAGCCCCCCTTGATGGGGGTAATATACCGGGTCACGCCGGGCAGAGGGGTGAAATCGCTCTCTTCATCGTCGACGGTTGCCGAGCTTATCCTGACACTGAACCGCCGGGCGGCGTAATCGCCGTCCTCGGGATAGATATAAAGCTGGGTCGTCGTGCCGCCCGACCATACGCTGGTCCTGTAATCATCGCCGCCGAGGATCTTTATCTTCATCCTTCGCACCTCCGGTTTTTTATAAACAGTTATCCGATCGCCGCTGTGTATATCCCCATGATACCACGAAAGCCGGATCTTATAAACCTTTATCCCGATAAAAAGCAGCACCTGCAGCGCGGTTTAATCATCCCAGTCCTTATCGAACTCAAGAATTGTGCCTGTGGCCGTGTCGATCTCATACTCATACTCGTATCCGCCCGACTTAAACTCTATCTCATAAACCGATCTTCCGTCCTTCTGATCCGGCTTCACTTCCAGTTCGATCGCATCGGCAGCTTTAACGCCCGCATGATTCAGCGCGATCTCCTTGGCTTTTTCCAAAGTGATCTCTCCGGCCTGTGTGCCGCCGTTCTGCTTCGGCACGGATACGGAAGGCTCATCATCGTCATATTCTTTTTCGAACTTTACGATCTCTCCGGTCGACGCACTGATCTCGCAGTCAAATTCGAAACCTCCGGCGGTAAACTCCACATCATAGACCATGATGCCCTTATGTGTGTCCAGCTCTATCTCATAAGACGTCAAGCCGTCTGCGGAAAGCCCGGCCTTTTTCAGGGCTATTGCCTTGGCCCGATCTTCCCCGATATAGCCCTTCTGGCTGGCCGTTCCGACGACCTCCACATGTGCGGCCGCAGCCGGTTCCTTTCCCAACAGCAGGTTGAGCTCGTTGATGGTCAGCGGTGCAAGCTCGTCAAATGTGTGCAGAGAGTTGGAATCCAGGATATCCCGGATCAGCTGCGCCTTGCCCAGCGTAATGCCGTACTGATCTGCTGCCTGCCGAAGCCCATCGTCCTTCACGACGGTCTGACTCAGCACCGACCCGCTGAACGTATCGGTCTGGAGCAGCTTATTGACCTCTTCAGTCAGCTGCCCCTGCAGCGCCGCGCCGCGCGCAGGGTCATTATTGTCCACGCTGATCAGGATGGAATTGGTCAGTTCATTCAGATACCCGTTTTGAAGCATGGATCCGATCAGTGCATTTACCGCGACCCGCAGATCGCTGCCCGAGAGATCCATATTTCCTATAATGATCTCGCCGTCACGGTTGAGGGCGGACACATCTAATACACGCTCCTTCCGATTGACCCGGATCTCCACGCTGGGGTTTACATCAAGCGAGACCGTAGAATCCACAACGTGATCTGCATGGTAACTCCTGATGCCGAATCCACAGCCAAGGAGCAGACACAGGCAGGCCGCCAGACCGATCAGCTTGGCCATACTCTTTTTTCTCTTTTTCTCTGTTGTCATTGTGATCACTCGTCCTTTCTGATAGACGCAATCGGAAAGAACGGCATCCCACCTGTCCGGCGCCGCATTCTGATAGGCCTTCCGGATCTTTTCATTTAATTGACGATTTGTCATTTCTGCCTCCTCCTATTGCAAGAATCGTTTCAGCCGTTTTATGGCTCTGGCATATTTTGAAAGAACCGTAGACAACGGAAGCTCTAAAAGCGCCGCGATCTCTCTGTGCTTAAACCCGGCTGCCGCGTGAAGTGTGACGATCTGCCGCTCTTCATCCGATAACTGCTCCATGCAGGCAAGAAGGATGCTGCGATCCTCCATCGAGAGCGATCCGGTGTCCGGAAGATACCGCTCACGATCCTCCTGAGGGATATCCTCTGTTTTCTTTCGCTCTCGAAGGCGCTGCATACACAGGTTTCTGGCAATGGTCATGATCCACGCCAAGGGCTTCCCCTGCGAGGAATAGCCCCCCGCGCCGTTCCAAATCGCAACATAGCAGTCGTGAAGCACATCCTCTGCATCTTGATGGTTTTTCAAAACAGAAAGGGCGAAGCTGTAAACAGATATGCGTGCAGCCTGATATAGCTTTCCCAGACAATCCCTGTCGCCCCGGGCAATGCCCTGAAGAAGGATATCCAGATCCGCGTATTCTGTTGTTTGCCCAATATCTGATGTTAAGGCAAAAAGCAGCATTCTCTCACACCTTTCATTAAGTTAATGCACGAGCCCGGCATTTTATCGCAGCGGCATATGTTTTTTTGATCATTATTTTCATTTTGGGAATTTGGACAGCAAAAAAGCCCCTGAGGAAGCAGAGGCTTTAATGTTCGGACACGGGGATATAGTGATTGAGGAAATGAGTGTTTCATGTTTGTTTGCAATTAGAATATAACACCCCCGGTCGATAAATGCAAATACAAATATCGGATTATATGTAGGTCTGTTATAGGTTTTTTCTATAAGTCGCCGGAGAGGCCCTTTCCCGCCCGGCGCACCGGCCGCCCGGCCGCCAAACTTTTATTCCCGGCGCCATGTCAGCCATTGACAATTCTGAAAAGCTGTGATAAACTATACAGGCATCGTTGAGGAGAGATGGTCGAGTTGGTTTAAGGCACCGGTCTTGAAAACCGGCGATGTGCAAGCATCCGTGGGTTCGAATCCCACTCTCTCCGCCATTTTGATTTTGGCGGTCTGGCTTACCTTTAATTTTATACACACGGAGAAATACCCAAGTGGTGAAGGGGCTCCCCTGCTAAGGGAGTAGGGCGTGAAAGCGTCGCGAGGGTTCAAATCCCTCTTTCTCCGCCATAAAAAAGTCTGTGTTATCACAGACTTTTTTTGTAATATGTTTTGTCGTGACACGTGCGCGGCAAAAACACGCCGACCCGCGTGACGCATCGCAATGCGAAGCGATCCCCTGACAGCATATTGACTTTTTACTTATATCTTATGTATACTTAACCCAAACTCAGCGCCGGGCAGGCCCGGCGTTTATTATTGGCCGAAGTTAGGTATGGCTAACTATTTTCTCCGGGAGGAATATTCTTGATAGACAAAAAGCTGCTCCGGCTGCTGGGAAGCAACCGGAAATACATCTTCTATACCGTCGCGCTGATGATAGTCGGCCTTGCGGCCAGCGTGACCGTGACGGCCTGCATCTGCCGCGCCGTCGGTCTGGCGGCCGGGTATGCCCCCGGCGACGGCGCGGGTATCTTCCTGCGTCCCGCCGCCATCACCCTGGCCGCCGTATGCGTAAGGTATATATCGACCCGCCTTGCCGGCGGCCTCAAGGACAGACTTGGCCGCGGCGTAAAGAAAGATCTGCGCCGCCGGGTCTATGACAAGATCGTCAGGCTGGGGGTCGGCTCGGCCGACGGAATGAGCATGGCGGGACTGACCCAGGTGGCTGTCGAGGGCATCGAGCAGCTCGACCTCTATTATTCGTCATATATCCCGCAGTTTTTCTATGCCATGCTGGCCCCGGTCATCCTCTTCTGCATAACGGTCGGGATCGACCGCAGGGTCGCCCTCGTGCTGCTGGCCTGCGTCCCCCTCATCCCCCTGTCGATCGTCGCCGTATCCAAATACGCCAACAGGATATTTGCCAAATACTGGGGCAAATACACCTCTATGGGCGACAGCTTTCTCGACAGCGTCCAGGGCATGAAGGAGCTCAAGATCTTCGGCGCCGACGGCGCGCAGCACGAGAAGATGAATGCCAACAGCGAAGAGTTCCGGAAGATCACCATGAAGGTCCTGGTCATGCAGCTGGCCAGCACGACGATAATGGACCTTGTCGCCTACGGCGGCGCGGGCATCGGCGTCGCTTTGGCCGTCCTCGACGCGGCAAAAGGCAGGCTGTCCCCCTGGTCGGCTCTCTTTCTGATCCTTACGGCGGCCGATTTCTTCCTGCCCCTCCGCGCCTTCGGCTCGGCATTTCATGTCGCCATGAACGGCGCGTCGGCCGGCGGACGCATACTGGCCCTGCTCGACCAGCCCGACCCCGTCTGGGGCAGCCGTGAGGTCGAGGGCACCGATATAGCCCTTGAAAACGTCACCTTTTCCTATGACGGCAAGCGCGACGTGCTGAAAAATGTGACCATGTCCTTCCCCCGCACCGGCATGACGGCCATCGTCGGCGAGTCGGGCTGCGGCAAATCGACCGTCGTCAATATGATCTCGGGCGCTTTCCGCCCCTCCTCCGGCCGGGTGACGGCCGGCGGTGTGCCTGTCGAGACCCTTTCCCGAAGCAGCTATTATTCCCATCTGGCCATCGTCGGCTGCAATACATATATCTTCAACGACACCGTAAGGCAGAACTTCCGCCTGGCCCGCCCCGATGTCACCGACAGCGAGATCTACGCGGCCCTCGAAAAGGTCAATCTGGACGGCTTCATACGCCAAAACGGCGGCCTCGACAAGGTCATAACCGAGGACGCCGCCAATATCTCCGGCGGCCAGAAGCAGCGTCTGGCGCTGGCCGTCGGCCTTGTGGCCGACAGGGACATATATGTCTTTGACGAGGCGACCAGCAACATCGACGTCGAGAGCGAGGCCATCATCATGGCCAATATCAAAGAGCTGTCGGCACACCGCTCGGTCATAGTCATATCCCACCGGCTGGCCAACGTCGTTCCGTCCGACCTTATCTATTACATGCGTGAGGGCATGGTGGCCGAAAGCGGGACCCATGCCGGGCTGATGGAGCAAAAGGGCGGCTATGCCCGGCTCTATACCGCCCAGAAGCAGCTTGAAGAGGGCTATACGGAGGCGCGTTATGAATAAAAAGCAGTACCGCCGAAGCGGGATAAAAATAATGTCGAGCCTCATCCTTCTGCTCGGCAGCCTTTCATACATAATGATCCTGGCCGTCATCAACGGCTCGGCCGGATTTATCTGCGCCATGGGGGTCACCCTTATGGGTGCGGTCGGCGCGGCCAAGGCCATCGGAGAGCCCATCGCCCTTTCCTACGGCGCCATTGCCGCCGCGGCCGTCGGCTGCGGGGCGCTGCGCGGTCTGCTGCGGTATTTCGAGCAGTACAGCAACCACTATATCGCCTTCCGCCTGCTGGCCGTGCTGCGCGACAGGATATTCTCGGCCCTTCGGGTCCTCTGCCCCGCCAAGCTGGAGACCAAGCAGAAGGGGGCGATCATAACCATGATAACCTCCGACATAGAGACCCTCGAGGTCTTTTATGCCCACACGGTGTCGCCGGTCTGCATCGCCGTCATCGTCTCGCTCTGCGTCACCATCTTTGTATGGCGGATCTCCCATCCCCTGCTGGCCCTGGCCGCCCTATGCGGCTATGTCACGGTGGGGGTGCTGCTGCCCATTCTCTCGTCGGGCAGGCTCAAGGCTTCGGGCGTCCGATACCGCGCCGGGTTCTCCTCCTTCAGCGCCTTCTTCCTCGACAGCATAAAGGGTGTCAAAGAGATCGTCCTTTACGGCGCGGGGGAAGAGCGCGAAAAAGAGGTCGACCGCCGGTCCGACCAGCTCCTTGAAGAGACAAAGCGCATGAAGCGGGACACCTCGGCCGCCGCCGCGGCCACCGAGCTGTGTGTTTCCCTCTTTATAATACTGTCGCTGGCCGCCGGGATATACCTTGTGGCCCGCGGGGCTCTGACCCCCGGCCGCATGCTGATCGGCGTCACCGCCATCTTCGGCTCCTTCGGCCCGGTCATCGCCATATCGGCCCTGCCCGGCAATCTGACCCAGACCCTGGCCTCGGGCGACCGCGTCCTCGACCTGCTGGCCGAACAGCCGGCCGTCACCCCGGTCAAAAACGGCAGGCGGTTCGACTTCGACCGCCTCGATGTCAGAAACCTCGACTTCTCCTATGACGGCGACGCCCGGATACTGTCCGACATATGCATGCATGCCCGCCGTGGCGAGATAATCGGCATCATCGGCCGTTCGGGCTGCGGCAAGTCGACCCTTCTGAAGCTGCTGCTGCGCTTCTGGCGCAAAAGCGGCGGCGAGATCGCCTATAACGATACCGACATCGAGGAGATCGACTCCGAGAGCCTGCTTGACAACGTCACGCTGGTCAGCCAGACGACCTATCTCTTCGACGAGACGATAGAGGACAATCTTCTTATGGCCCGCCCCGGCGCGTCCCGGGCCGAGCTGGAGGAGGCCTGCAGCATGGCCTCTGTCCACGACCTTATAATGTCGCTGCCCGACGGCTATAAGACGAGGGTCGGCGCGCTGGGCAGCGGCCTTTCGGCCGGTGAAAAGCAGCGCATCGGCATTGCTCGCGCCTTCCTGCGGGGAAGCGGGCTCATACTGCTCGACGAGCCAACAAGCAATGTCGACAGCATCAACGAGGGCATCATCCTCAAGGCCCTCAGGGATCAGAAGGACAAAAAGGCCATCATACTGGTCTCTCACCGGGAATCGACCATGGCCATCGCCGACCGCATATACCGGATCGAGGAGGGCCATATGCATGAGCAGTGCTGACGACAAGCGCCGCCGGGAAAAAGAGACGGTCGCCCTTATGATCGGCATATACTGCCGAAAAAAGCACGGAACAAAAAAGGGGCTCTGCCCCCGGTGCCGCGGGCTTCTGGACTATGCCGCCGCGCGGTCGGACAGATGCCCCTTTATGGAGACAAAGACCTTCTGCTCTAACTGCAAGGTACACTGCTACCGCTCCGATATGCGGGCCCGCATCAAAGAGGTCATGCGCTTTTCCGGCCCGCGGATGATCTTTTATCACCCCGGGATGGCCGCCCGTCATATGATAGAGAGCATGAAAGAAAAAAGACGACTGGAGATGAATAAATGAAGAAAGCCCTCTGGCTCATCCTCGGCCTTGCCGCCCTCGGGCTGGGGGCGGTCGGCGCGGTGCTGCCCGTTCTGCCCTCCTTCCCCTTCCTGCTGCTGGCCGCCTTCTGCTTTGCCCGCAGCTCGGACAAAATGCACGCCTGGTTCACCGGCACGGCCCTTTATAAAAACAACCTCGAATCATATGTCAGGGGTCAGGGCATGACGGCAAAGGCCAAGGCGCGCATAATGGTCACGGTCACGGCCCTGATGGCCTTCGGCTTTGCCATGATGCTTCGCCGCGGGCTGTATATACCCTGCGGGATCCTCGCCGCCGTGTGGCTGGCCCACCTTGTCTATTTCATATTCATCGTCAAAAGCTGCGAGGTCACGGGCAGCGGCCGGTAAGACGGCGTAGTACAGACAAAATGACGCATAAAAAAGCCTCCCTTGTGTAAAGGGAGGTGGCAAAAGTGCCCTGCTTTTGCCGGAGGGATTGCCAGCAATTTTACTGGAGCGTGGCGGTCGCCGATACATATCAATCCCTCAGTCAGACGACCTTCCGTCTGACAGCTCCCTTTACACAAGGGAGCCATTGGATATATCTTCTCACCTGAACTTTCTCCGGATGAACGTACAAATCAATATATTCTTCCTCCTCATCCGTCGGGCAAGCCCGACACCTTCCCCTTGAGGGGAAGGCATTATACCCTACGCGGCAGAAGCCGCGTCAGGCTTATTTCGTCTCTGACAGCTTTATTGCACGCATTATCATCACCACGGCCGTTCCCCAAAAAAAAGTCGTTTTGATGGGGGCCCCGTTTAATTTAATAGCCTGCGGTCGGCAAAGCCTTCCTTCGGCATACGCCGCACTCGCGGCGCGGCGCAGAAGCGCCGTGGAGGCCTACTCCTTACCGGCAAGCTCCAGCGCACGCATCACCATTACGACGGCCTCTTCGCGGGATGCAAACCCGCCGGGACGGAGGCCGTCTGTTATGCCGAGCTCTTTGGCACGCCGCAGGGCATCTTCGGCATAGGCGCTTGCCGGGCGTGATGCCCGGCGGGCAAGATAATCCTCCATCATGGCGTCGAATCTCTCCTGGGTCATGTCATCCTCCCTTTCGAAAATATAATACCTGGGGCTGCGGCCGAGGCAGTCGAGCTCCAGCGTGTCGGGGGTGACGAGTATGTCATGCCCGCGCAGGACGGCGCGGCCCCGCCTGCCCGGCTTCGAGAACTTTCCCGGGTAATAACCGGGGTCGAGGAGGATCAGATGCCCTCCCTCGACCCCTCTTACGGCGACATAGTGCCCGCCGCTCGACAGCAGCGCGGTATAGCCCGGCCGGTCGCCCGAGACATTGGCGATGGCCCATGCCCCGCCCTTTACCGCCTCTGCGACCTCGCCGGTATCCGACGTTTTTCGACATTTTAAATCAAAATACGACGCTATACGACCGGAAAGCACCCCCATGTCGGTGCCGGTGGCCGCCCTCGCGCCCCACTTTATCGCCATGGCCGCCGATTCCCCGGGCGGAAAGCTCCGCCCGGTCAGGCCCTCGACGACCATCGAGACGCAGCACACGCCGCAGCCCGAGCTTGCCACCGTCGCGCCGGGGCGCGACCGATGGGGATATGGCACGGCCTTATAATCATTCTGGCAGTAATAGCTCATGCCGAAAAGCGGCCGACCTCGGCCTCTATGACGGCCTCCAGCGCGTCGGGATCGACCATTATGCCGCGGGCGCGCAGCAGGTCGATGACGTACCTCTTCTTCTCCTCGCCCCTGCCCGGGCCGCGATAGATCTGCTCGGCCGCCGCCACGGCGATGGCCGCCCACTGGCGGATGCGTTCGAGCCCCGACGCCCCGGCCTTATTTTTGAGCCAGGGCAGCGCAAAGGCGCTGACGCAGGCAAAAACAAGGGTGATAACGGCGCACAATACCTCTGTGATGTCTGTCATTTTCTTCTCTCCCTTCTATGAAATATCCATCTCTTTGCCCGGCAGGGCGGCCATGCCGATCAGCGCCTGATCCCGGCGTCCCAGCCGGTAGGCCTCCGACCGCAGCAGCATGAGCCGCCGCAGGGCCGACGAAGAGGCCTCGCCCGCCTCGGCTATCCTGCTTCCGACGTAAAGCTCGTACTCGCGCCGGTTCTCGCCGAGGCCGCACAGCCCCCTGCCGTATGCCTCACGCAGCACTCGGGCGGCCTCTCCCTCCGCCCCGGACAGGCATGCGCAGCCGCGGATGACCCATTCCAGCGCTCCCCCGGCGTCGCCGTCCCTTGTCCTTCCGCCTTCATTTTCCATACCCGATCTCCTCCGTTTCTGTACTGTGTGTTGTACAGAGTATATTACAAATATTTGTTCGTGTCAATAGCCTTTTTCACAATATTTTGTACTTTTTATGGAGTTGCATATTTTCCCTTGGGCTGATAGGATAGAACCGGGAGGCGACATATATGATCTATCCATTCATGACCCTTGACGACCGAACCGAGATCGTCCATTCAGAGCTCCTTGAAAACGGCGAGGTTCGGGTATACCTCGAAAAGCCCGACGAAAAGGACTGTTTTCACAGCGCCGCCTGCTATCTGCCCGGCTATCGCTGGGAAAACATATCGGGTTTTTCGGCCGGGGAGATATCGAAATATCAGGAGATCATCAGCTCCAAAGCCGATCTGATAACAAAATATGCCGCCGAGGGCGGCATAAAGATGATCCATCTATTCGACGTCGGAGAATATTGGGTATTCTTCTGTTCATACGAAAACCGGCCGTTAGAACCGGTCCATGTTCATGTATGCAAAAGCGCCCCCAACGGCAGCGCGACCAAAATATGGTTGACCCGCGCCGGGGGGTACGTCCTCTGCAATAACAATTCCGGGATACCCGATCCCGCGCTGCACGGCATAATGGATGCTATAAAAGCCCGAAGCCGGGAGGTCATAGACCGATGGACCGGCTTTTTCGGCCGGGCGGAATTTTATTGCTGACAGCACAAAGGAGACGCCGAAGCGTCTCCTTTGTGTTATATTGAACTGATATACTACAAACAGTAATCTGTGGTGCGATTACCAATGGTGTAATGCAAGTGAATATTACGTTTTGTATTGGGGAAGCATGCCCCGCTCCCCTGCCCTACTGCGCCGTATTATATACGCCGGTAAAGAGGGGGATGCTGGTCTCTGTATCCATTACGGCATAATAGAAGGGGCGGTCGAAGGTCAGCTCGAGCTGATCCTCGGGCATCATGGCGGACTCCTTCACAATTATGGCGGTGACGGCCGCCGCCTCTGTCCCCTCGGTGTCGACGATCAGCTTGACCTTCTGCAAGACCTGCGAAATGGCAAAGCCGCCGTCTCCCATTCCGGAGAAGTCGGCGCCGTCGGTAAAGGCGTCGGTCAGACCCATTGTGTTCAGAGCTTTGTTCATTTCAAGGCTGCACTCGACGGTAAAGGAGGGCAGGCTGAGCCTGATCCTTTTCTCGCCCGCATCGGCCGCCGCCTTGGCAAGACCGCCGCTGCCCATCCGGCAGACGGCCGTCGACGGAAGCTCGGCGCTGTCCTTGGGCATGACGACGATCATCTCTGTCTTGCCGTCGTCATAGGGCAGCACGACCCCTGTGACCTCGTCGGTGTCTATATATTTGAGGGATGCCGAAAGGTGCATATAGTCGACCGTGCCTGTGCCGCCCCCGGCGTTCTCGAAGCTGCCGCGGGTGGTCTCGGGGTCAAACCTGCGCTGCCATGTCCCCTTGAAATAGATGGTGTTGAGCAGGGCCATGACGGTGTTATCGTCGAGGTTGGAGCTCAGGAATGGGTCGATAAGGCCGTTGGTGTTGTCTGCGGCCCAGCGGTTTATGGCATTGCGGACGTCGGTGCTCGACAGCTTGCCCGAATAGATATCGGCCTTATAGAGGTCGGCCAGGTGGGATATATAGTCCTCGGAAAACTCGACCCTGTCGTCGGTCCAGACCGACTGGGCCACGGCCAGCTTGGTCGAGCCCTTAAGGTCCATAAGGCGCTTGTCGATCCGGCCCACGGCCGACGCGATATCATCGGTGCCTGCCCCCAGCACCTTTTCGAACTGGGCCTTCGTCTCGCCTGCTGAGCCCTCGGCCGCCATGGCCAGCGCGATATAGGCCGAAAGGGGCGACAGGGCGAGGTTATCCTCTCGGTCGTCAAGCACCCTTGTCAGCACGGCCGAAAAGTCATTGAGCGAGGCACATTCCTTGGGCAGGGTGTCGGCCCCGCCGCCGTCAAAGGGCAGCCCCGCGCCGCAGCCCGAGGCAAGGGTCAGCGACGCCGCCAGCACCAGCGACGCCAGTTTCTTTATCTTCATGGATGACCATCTCCTCCTTTTTGGTGTTCAGTATTTTTACCCTCGGCGCGCGCCCTTTGTTCCGGGTTTAAATGTAAAATTTCCGAAGCTGTCAGGGGATCGCTCGCAAAGCGAGCTGGATCCCCTTCGACAGTTAGGCTCCGGCCTGCGGGCCGGGTTTCGCGGCCGCATTGCGATGCGTCACGCGGGTCGGGGTGTTTTTCCCCCGCACATGTCCGGGGAAAAACATATCCGATAGCGCCTGCGGCGCAAGACGAGCATCCGGGTACAGAGCATCGGGGGATGAGGTGGAAGAATCGACTATTGTGTGCGTTCATCCGGGTAAAGTATAGATGAGAAGATATATCCAAAGGCTCCCTTGTGTAAAGGGAGCTGTCAGACGGAAGGTCGTCTGACTGAGGGATTGACCCTATGTAGGTTACTTGCATATATTAGCAAGATTGCCTGCAATCCCTCCGGCAAAAGAAAACCACTTTTGCCACCTCCCTTTACACAAGGGAGGCGTTTCTCTGCATCATTTTGTCTGCCCTGCGGCGCAGGCTATAAAAAAGCATACCACCCAAAGCAGAGTGATATGCTCATATTTTATCCATATCTTCGATCACGATCGGTTCTCCGCAATGATAGCAGAAAAACGGATGATTTATTGCGTAAGTAAGGTTGATAAGCGAATGTACCGTCCCGCAGCTTGGGCATCGCAGGGTCTTTCTGCACAGGGCAAAATACAGGGCCAGCAAAAGGGCGAACGGAATAAAAAAATAATGACTGACCAGCAATGCCAGCATTAAGCAAAGTGAGTATGACCCGCTGAGTATCCATGCGGTGAAAAGTGTTTTCCTCGGCAGAACCTTCATAAGTCATACCTCCGTTATGAAACATTGGGATCACCTCTTTCTTTTTGTTAATTAATTATATCAAAAATATTAATACGCGTCAATACTATGCCGGCCAGCACTGCGTTTCGCCCGCCGTAGCCTTAGCTTTGATAAAAACTTTACCGAAAAGTGCTTTAATCCCCGGCGGTTTTATCGTAAGATAGAGTTGAGATAAAATCGACATATAATAAATAAGGGAGGGCACTTACGCCATGAGAAGAACCAAGATAGTATGCACCATCGGCCCGGCGGTCGACAGCGAGGACAAGCTGGAACAGCTCATGCTTGCCGGAATGGACGCCGCCCGATTCAATTTTTCACACGGGACACACGAGAGCCACCTTGCCATGCTGACCAAGGTCAGGCATGTCCGCGACCGTCTCGGCCTGCCGGTGGCCACGATGCTGGATACCAAGGGGCCCGAGATCCGCATAAAGGGCTTCAAAAACGGCCCTGTCGAGCTCAAGGACGGGCAGCAGTTCATCCTCACCCCGGCCGAGCGCGAGGGCGACGAGACCGGCGTTTCGGTCACATACGAGAATCTCCACCGCGAGCTGGCCCCGGGCGCGCAGGTCCTTATCGACGACGGCCTTGTCGGCATGACGGTCGACAGCATCGAGGGCGAGAACATAATCTGCCGTGTCGTCACCGGCGGAACACTTTCCAACAACAAGAGCATAAACCTTCCGGGCAGCTCGATACGCCTGCCCTCCATGACCGAGAAGGATGAAAGCGACATCGCCTTCGGCGTCGAGAACGGCTTTGATTTCATCGCCGCCTCCTTTGTCCGCCGCGCCTCTGATATAGAGGACATCCGCGCCCTGCTGCGCCGGCTGCACGGCGAGAGGATCCAGATAATCGCCAAGATCGAGAACCGCGAGGGTGTCGACAATATGGAAGAGATCCTGCGGGCGGCCGACGGCGTCATGGTGGCCCGCGGCGACCTGGGGGTCGAGATCCCGGCCTATGAGGTCCCGGTCGTCCAGAAGAAGATGATCGAGATGAGCGTCCGCATGGGCAAGACGGTCATCACCGCCACCCAGATGCTCGATTCGATGATACGCAATCCCCGCCCGACCCGTGCCGAGGTATCCGACGTGGCCAACGCCGTTTTCGACGGCACATCGGCCGTCATGCTGTCGGGCGAGACGGCCTCGGGCCGCTATCCCATCGAGGCTGTCCGCAACATGGCCGAGATAGCCGAGGCCGCCGAGCAGTCGATAAATTACTGGAAGCGCTTTGCCGACCGCGAGACCCCGACGGGCAGCATCCCGGCCGCCATAAGCCACGCCGCCTGCACCACCGCCCGCGACCTTGGCGCCCGAGCCATCCTTGCCGCGACGACCTCGGGCTATACCGCCCGCTCGATCGCCCGGTATATGCCCGGCTGCCCGGTCGCCGCCGTCACGACGACCGAAGAGGTCCGCCGCAGCCTTGCCCTGACCTGGGGCGTAAGGCCCTATCTTACCGGCTCGGCCGATTCGACCGACCGCATGTTCTCTCTCTGCGCCGAGACAGCGGCCAAAGAGGGGGTCGCCGCCCCCGGCGATATGGTCGTCATCACGGCCGGCGTCCCGGTCGGCTGCTCGGGCACGACCAACCTTATAA
>CAKUAK010000085.1 GCA_934636325.1 uncultured Eubacteriales bacterium | reverse complement strand
TATATGTTCATCCATATTCGGATGCATGTTACGCCGTGCGGCTTTGTTTATAACGGCAACAGGCGGGGCGGCATGGGTGGACTTTACTTTTTTTGGCCTCTTTGATATACTTTAAATATATAAGCCTTTATCGGCGGATAATCTCCGCCGCGGGGAATGGAGCCAAGTTATGGATAAGAAGCTCGCAAGGCTGCTTGAGCCGGATTTCAAGCTGATATTTGCCATGCTTATAATATTTGTCGCCGTCACATGCTATTTTTCGATACCGGCGGCGGCAATAGAGGGCGTGCTGGTCCTTCTTGTTTTCACGCTTTATCGGCGCAAGGCCAAAAAGCGGGGCAACAGCATCAAACGCTATGTGGAAAATCTGGCCTTTCAGGTCGATAACGCATCAAAAAACACCATAGTCAATTTCCCGCTGCCGATGGTGATACTGCGTCTTGACACCGGCGAGATAGTGTGGGAAAATCAGGGCTTCGAGGCGGCGGCCGGCGGCTTCAGCCGTCTGTTCAACGCACATATAACGGAGATCGTCCCCGGCTTTGACACCCGCTGGATAACCGAGGGCAAGAACTGCTGCCCCTTCGACGTCCAGATGGGGGATAAGAAATACAATGTTTACGGCAACCTTGTCAAATCCCCCGAGACAGAGGCGGGCGCGCTGCTCGCCACGCTTTTCTGGGTAGATATAAGCGATTACAGCGAGCTTAGAGAGCGCTTCCGCCGCACGCGTCCGGTGGTCGGCGTGCTGCTCATCGACAGCCACGAAGAGCTTTATAAGAACATATCCGAGACCGAGAAGTCGATGATAACGGCAGAGATCGACAGCCGCCTTTCCAACTGGATAAAAAACACCGGCGGCGTTTTCCGCAAGCTGGAGCGCGGAAAATACCTTACGGTTTTCGAGACCGGCGCTTTGATAGACCTTACGGCCGATAAGTTTTCGATAATAGAGTCGATGCACGAGGTCAAGAACAGCGAGGGCATCCCGGCCACATTGTCGATCGGCATCGGCAAGGGCGAGGATTGCAGTCTTGCCGAGCTTTATAATTTCGCCAACCTGAGCATAGATATGGCCCTGTCCCGCGGCGGCGATCAGGCCATAATAAAATCTCCCTCGGGCTTCGAGTTTTACGGCGGCCAGAGCAAGGAGATCGAAAAGCGCACAAAGGTAAAATCGAGGGTCATGGCCAATGCCCTGCGTCAGCTGATAAAGGATTCGTCACAGGTCTTTGTAATGGGACACAGGGTATCCGACCTCGACAGCATAGGCGCCGCGGCGGGCATCGTCGCCGCCGTCCGCAAATGCGGAAAGACGCCCTATCTTGTCTGCAATAAGGATGTGACATCGGCAAGAGAGCTGATAGACCGCCTTGAAAGCGCTGAGGAATACCGAGGCGTATTCATCACCGAGGACGACGCCATCATGATGTGCGACGCCCAGTCGCTGTTGGTCGTTGTCGACACGTCGAGGCCCGATATCGTCGAGGCCCCGCAGCTTCTTGACACAATACAGAAGGTGGCGGTCATAGACCACCACCGCCGCGCCGCCAGCTATATCGAAAAGACGGCCATCAACATGCACGAGCCCTATGCCAGCTCGGCCAGCGAGCTCGTCACCGAGCTGCTGCAATATATCATAACGCCGCAGGAGCTTTTGAAGGTCGAGGCCGAGGCTCTTCTGGCCGGAATAGTGCTCGACACAAAGAGCTTTACCGTCAAGACCGGTGTCAGGACCTTTGAGGCCGCGGCATATCTCAAGCAGATCGGTGCCGACACGGTCGACGTCAGAAAGATGTTTTCCGGCAACCTCGAGGGCTATATCAGGCGATATCAGCTCATATCCGAGGCGAGGCTGGTATTTCCGGGCATATCTCTTGTCGTCAGCTATCAGGCGGTCGACCGCGCGGTGGCCTCTCAGGCTGTCGACGAGTTGATAAATATAAGCGATGTATCGGCGGCTTTCGCCGTGTTTGCCGAGACTTCGGGCGGCTGTGCCGTTTCGGGACGTTCTTACGGGCAGATAAATGTCCAGTATGTCCTTGAAAAGATCGGTGGAGGCGGCAGCATGAACATGGCGGGGGCGCAATTTTCCGATAAAACGGTGGACGAGGTCGTCGAGATGCTCAAGTCCGCCGTGACAGAATATCTTAACGAGACGAAAAAAGAGGAGAAATCAAAATGAAAGTAATACTTCTTCAGGATGTAAAGGGCAAGGGCAAGAAGGGCGAGATGGTCAACGTATCCGACGGCTATGCCCGCAACTTCCTTTTCCCCAAAAAGCTGGCCATGGAGGCGACTGCCGACGCCATGAACGCCAAGAAGATAGCCGACGACGCGGCAAAGCGCCGCCTTGATCTTGAGCGTCAGGCCGCTGTCGAGCTCAAGGATAAGCTGGCCGATATGCCTGTCAGCATCAAGGCCAAGGCCGGAACGGGCGGAAGGCTCTTCGGCTCGGTCACCACAAAGGAGATATCCGAGGCGCTTGAAAAGCAGTACGGCGTCGACATCCCCAAGACAAGGCTCAGCCTTGACGAGGCCATCAAATCCTTCGGCACATTCGAGGTCAAGGCCAAGCTGTTCACAGAGGTCACAGGCATTATCAAGGTCGTCGTAACAGAGCTTGAATAAGGCCGGGAGACAGGATAAATGGCTTCCGAACAGCTTTTCAGCAAGAGGGTTCCATACAGCGTAGAGGCCGAGCAGGCCGTCATCGGTTCGATGATGATCGACCCCAAATGCATACCGTCGGTCATCGAGGCGCTGACCGAGGATGATTTCTATATAGAGACCAACCGCATGATCTTCAGCGCCATTTCCTATATGTTCACATCGGGCAGGCTGATCGACCCGGTCACCGTCATCGACGAGATGAAGCTGATGGGCAACAAGCAGCAGGCCAACCGCGATTATTTCATACAGCTTATCGAGACGACGCCGACCTCGGCCAATGTTCTGGAATACTGCAAGATAGTCCGCGGTAAAAGCATGCTGCGCGAGCTTCAGGATATATCCTCGGAGATAACCCAGCTGACGATGGACGAGCAGGAGGACCCACAGACCATAGCCGAGCTGGCCGAGCAGAAGATCTATTCGGTCCGTCAGGGCCGCGAGATAAAGGGCCTCAAGACGATAAACATGGCCATCGCCGAGGTATATAATCACCTTGACGAGATGAGTAAGCATCCCGGCGGCCTGCCGGGTCTGCCCACCGGATTCTCCGAACTCGACAGGATGATCGGCGGCCTTAATAAATCCGATCTCATACTGATGGCCTCGCGTCCCGGCATGGGCAAGACGTCGATTGCGCTCAATATCGCGCGGTCGGCCATAAAGGACAGCGACAAGACGGTTGTTATCTTCCAGCTCGAGATGTCGAGCCAGCAGCTGGCCATGAGGATGCTTTCGGGAGAGGCTCTGGTCGACAACAAGAAGCTGCGCATGGGTACGCTGACCGACGACGACTGGGACAGGATCGCCGGAGCGGCGACCAGCCTTACCAAAAGTCATATCATGATCGACGATAACTCGGGCATAACGGTCTCGGAGATGAAGGCCAAATGCCGCCGACTGGGCAGCGACCTCGGGCTTATCGTCGTCGACTATCTCCAGCTGATGCACAGCGGAAAGCGCAATGACAACCGCGTGCAGGAGGTGGCCGAGATATCACGTTCGCTCAAGATCATGGCAAAGGATCTCAACGTCCCGGTGCTCTGCCTTTCTCAGCTGTCGCGCGGACCTGAGAGCCGTCAGGACAAGAGACCGATGCTGTCCGACCTGCGTGAATCGGGTTCGATCGAGCAGGATGCCGATATAGTTCTGTTTATTTACCGCCCCGACTATTATGCCGACGCCAAGCCGGAGGAACGGAACAAGGCCGAGATCATCATAGCCAAAAACCGTCACGGCGAGGTCGGAAAGGTCGAGCTTCAGTGGGAAGGCCAGTTCACGACCTTCAGAGGCAGGGAAACAAGATATGAAGAACCGGGCAATTATAGATAAAGACCTGTTAAGGGGCGGCGGCCGCGTGCTCGTCGCCCTTTCTGGCGGCGCCGATTCGGTCTGCCTTCTGCATGCTCTGGCGTCGATGCGGGATGAGCTCGGCATAGAGGTCTCCGCCGCCCATTTTATCCACGGCATAAGGCCGGAGGCCGCCGAAGGCGAGCTCGAACTGGTCAGGCGGCTGTGCCTTAAATGCGGGACCGAGCTTTTTGTCGGCAGAGGAGATACCCCGGCCTATGCCGAGGAGCACGGCATGGGGCTTGAGGAGGCCGCGAGGACCCTGCGGTACGCTTTTCTTTACAGGACGATGGAAGAGCAGGGCTGCCGGATCATCGCTACGGCGCATAATTTAAGCGATAACTCGGAGACGGTGCTTTTCGACCTTGTCAGGGGAAGCGGGCTGGCCGGGATCTCGGGCATACCGAGGATAAACGGGCGTATCATAAGGCCGCTGCTGGGTGCCAGCAGGGGCGAGATCGAGGAATATGACCGCATAAACGGCCTTGAATATGCCGTCGACGCCACAAACTTCGACGAAAATTACAGCCGAAACCGCATCAGGCTGACGGTAATGCCGCAGCTTCGCATGATAAACGGCCGTGCCGACGAGAATATACTGGCCCTCAGCCGGGTCATAGACGAGACCCGTGACTTCATGTGGTCCCAGGCAGAGGGACTTCTGCCGCAGGGCCGCCGTGGGGGCGAGCTGCCGCTTGAGATAATGACATCATGCCACCCGGCACTGCGGTATTATCTGCTATGCCTTCTTCTCGAAGAGGCGGGGGGCAGCCGCAGGGATATAAAACGCATACATTCCGACGCTGTGTCGTCTCTTGCCGAAAACGGCAGGGTATCTTCGTATGCCGATCTGCCGGGCGGCTTCCGTGCCGGGATATCCTATGGCCTGCTGTGCATTTCGTGCCGGGAGGAAGAGACCCTCGACGGCGAGATAAAGCTGTATCCCGGCCGGACGGTCACATGGAACGGCTGGCGCATAAGCGCCGGCACGGAATCGGGCACGGCTTTTTGCTCCGATGCGGTATCATTCCCGCTGACTGTACGTTCGAGGCAGCCGGGGGATGTGATACAGCTTGGGTTCGGCAGGAAAAACATAAAAAAATATATGATAGATAAAAAAATTCCCGCAAAAACCCGTGACAGTATCCCCATTATATGCGATAATAAAGGCGTATTGCTGTTGGGAGACCTTGAAAAAGACAGAGACAGACGATATAAAGGTCAGGGTGTTCCGCTTAATATAGAATGCAGGAGGATAACTTCGGATGGCAATGATGAATGATGTTAAAGAGGTGCTTTATACAAAAGAGCAGCTCCATGAAGAAGTAAAGAAGCTCGGGCAGCAGATCTCCCGTGACTATGAGGGGCGCGAGCCTATACTCGTAAGCGTGCTCAAGGGCGCGTTCATATTCATGGCTGATCTTGTGCGGGAGGTGGCGATCCCCTGTTCGCTGGACTTCATGGCCGTGTCCAGCTACGGGAGCGGGACTGTGACCTTGGGAAGAGTTAAGATAATTAAGGATCTGGACACAAACATAGAGGGAAAAGATGTTATAATCGTTGAGGACGTCCTCGACAGCGGCGTTACCCTTTCGCATCTCATAGAGATGCTCAAGGCCAGAAATCCGGCGTCCCTTGCCGTATGCACGCTGCTCGATAAGCCCGAGAGAAGAAGGGCGCATGTCGACGTCGATTATCGCGGGCTGGTCATCCCCGACGAGTTTGTCGTCGGATACGGCCTCGATTACGATGAAAAATACCGCAATCTGCCCGACCTCTGTGTTTTAAAGCCCGAGGTCTACACAAAATAGGTCTGGGTCAAGCGAAGGAGTGACAAATCGGTTTGAATAATCAGAACAACAAAAAGGGCATGAAGCTGCCCGGCGTCGGATTGTATCTGATCATCGCTCTGGTGGTGATGGGGACGATCGGCGTGCTGCTGGATTTTCCGGCACAGCAGGACACGGTGACATACAGCGATATCGTCGCCTATTTCAAGAATGAACAGGTCGACGCCTTTGTCATCGACGGGACAGAGCTGACCATCCAGCTCAAGGATGAGCAGATCATAAAATACGACCTGCCGGGGGTCGATATCTTTTATTACGACCTCGGCGAGCTGATAACCGAGCAGCGTGACGCCGGGATAATCAGGATGCAGGATTTCAAGGTCAGCGATACCTCGTGGTTCTCGGTGCTGCTGCCCTATATAATCCTCGCCGCCATATTCGCGGCCTTCTGGTTCTTTGTCGTCGGACGTCAGGACGGCGGATCGAGGAACGCCATGAACTTCGGAAAATCGAGGGCTAAAATGGCCACCCCCGATATGAAGCGTGTCATGTTTAAAGATGTCGCCGGTGCGGAGGAAGAAAAGGCCGACCTTCAGGAGGTCGTCCGGTTCCTCAAGGCCCCGCAGAAGTTCCTCAGCCTGGGCGCAAGGATACCCAAGGGCGTCCTGCTGGTCGGCCCTCCGGGAACAGGTAAGACCCTTATCGCCAAGGCTGTCGCCGGAGAGGCCGGGGTGCCCTTTTTCTCGATATCCGGTTCCGACTTTGTCGAGCTTTATGTCGGCGTCGGCGCATCGAGGGTAAGGGATCTTTTCAATGAGGCCAAGAAAAACGCGCCTTCTATCATCTTTATCGACGAGATCGACGCCGTCGGACGCCGCAGAGGCGCCGGACTGGGCGGCGGACATGATGAGAGAGAGCAGACCCTCAACCAGCTGCTGGTCGAGATGGACGGCTTCGGCAATAACTCGGGCGTTATAGTCCTTGCGGCGACCAACCGTGCCGATATACTCGATCCCGCGCTGCTGCGCCCCGGCCGCTTTGACCGTCAGGTCTACATCGGACGCCCCGATATCAAGGGACGCCGCGATATCCTCAAGGTACATTCCAAGGGCAAGCCCTTTGAAAAGGACGTCAGTTTTGACGCCATTGCAAGCAAGACGGTCGGGTTCACCGGCGCGGACCTCGAAAATCTGCTCAATGAAGCGGCGCTGCTGGCCGCCAGATCGGACCGCGCGGCTATCTCCATGAAGGATCTTGACGACGCTTATCTCAAGGTCGTCATGGGCAATGAGAAGAAGAGCCGCGTCATCTCCGAACACGAGAAGAAGCTGACAGCCTATCACGAGGCCGGACATGCGCTTGTGACAAAGCTCCTGCCCTCGCAGGATCCCGTCCATCAGGTCTCGATCATTCCCCGCGGCATGGCCGGCGGATTTACGATGAGCCTGCCCAAGGAGGATAAGTATTACAGCTCCAAGAACGAGATGCTCGACGAGCTGGTCGTCCTGCTGGGCGGACGTGTGGCCGAAAAGCTGGTACTCGACGATATTTCGACCGGAGCTTCCAACGATATCGAGAGAGCTACCGAAATGGCGCGCTCGATGGTCACGAAATACGGCATGAGCGATAAGATCGGCCCGATCAGCTTCAATTCCAATGAAGAGGTGTTCCTCGGACGCGATTTCGCAACGACCAAGAATATGTCGGATGCAACGGCCGCCGTCATCGACAGCGAGATCAAGCGCATCATTGACGAGGCATATCAGCGCTGCAGCAAGATGATATCGGAGAATATGCCGATGCTCGATAAGATCGCAAAGGCTCTGCTTGAGCATGAGACCATCGGTGAAAAGCACTTTGAAGCCCTTTTCGGCGATAAGGAAGTCGATTGGGATTCCATTAAGGAAGCCGGACTCCTTGAGGATGAGGACAAGTCGGAAGGCAGCAGTGAGGAAAAGTCCGATAAGGATCAGGAAACAGAGAATAAATAATGCGGTCAGGGGCGGGCAGGTTTTGCCCGCCCCTGTTTTCAAAAACGCGGAAAGGAGCCAAATGATACCTTCATATGTCTCTGAAATACTTCGGCGGCTGGATGACGCCGGGTATGAGGGCTGGCTGGTCGGCGGCTGTGTCCGCGATATGCTGATGGGGCGCAGCCCCGGCGATTGGGACGTCGCCTCTGACGCCCTGCCGCCGCAGCTGCGGGAGCTTTTCGGCGGCGCGGTGTATGAAAACGGCGGAGAACGCCATGGGACGGTGGCTGTCAATGTCGGCGGGTCTGTGGTCGAGATCACGACATATCGCGTGGATGGGCAGTATATCGACCACCGCCGCCCACAAAGTGTGAGATATGTATCGTCGCTGATCGACGATCTTGCCCGACGTGATCTGACCGTCAACGCCAGGGCCTATCGCCCCGATAAAGGTATCATAGATCCCTTCGGCGGGCAGGACGATCTGCGGCAGGGGATATTAAGGGCGGTCGGTGATCCCCAAAAGCGCTTTGGCGAAGATGCGCTGCGGATACTGCGCGCCGTGAGGTTCTGCTCACAGCTGGGCTTTGAACCCGAAAAAAAGACGGCGGAAGCCATGGAACTCTGCGCGCCCGATCTGATGTATATATCGGGCGAAAGGATATTTTCAGAGCTCAAAAGGATAATTATGGGGCCGAACGCCCTTCATGCTCTGCTGCGTTATGGCGATGTGGTTGCCCACGCAGTCCCGGCGCTTGCGCCCTCGGTCGGCTTTGACCAGCAGAACCACCATCACATTTACGACGTCTGGGAACATTCGATCCGGGCGCTGGCGTCGGTCGGGACCGATGATATGTGCCTGCGGCTGGCGCTTCTTTTCCACGATACCGGCAAACCGGCGTCATTCACGGTGGATCATAAGGGAGAGGGCCATTTTTACGGCCATGCCATGCTGAGCGCCGAGATCACGCGGGATGCCCTGACAAGGCTGAAGTGTGACAGACATACCCTTGAAGAGGTGACATGGCTTGTCCACATGCATGACATGACGGTGACGCCGGATATGGCCTGCCTTGCAAACCTTATCGTAAGATACGGCGCCGAGAGGGTAAAGCGCCTTCTTATTATAAAGATAGCCGATAACTCGGCGCAGAGCCCGAGGTACGGACAGCGCGGAAAAGACGCGGCGTGGCTGCTTGAAAGGCTGCGGGAAATAGAGCGCGAGGGACGCTGCCTTTCGATCGCGGAGCTTGCCGTCGATGGCGGCGATCTGATAAAAGCCGGACTGAAGGGCAGAGAGGTCGGCGATATGCTGGAACGTCTGCTTTACGCTGTTCTGACCGGCGCATGTGAAAACAGCAGGGATTCTTTGATGGCATGGGTATATAAAAACAGATAACGACAGCGTCCTGACAAAACAGTCTGTGAATCACAGACTTTTTTCTATTGGATGTTTTTGGCGTGACATGCGCGCGGCAAAAACACCCTGACCCGCCGATTTTGCCGCAGCATAATGGCGAAACCGGCCCGCAGGCCGG
>CAKUAK010000084.1 GCA_934636325.1 uncultured Eubacteriales bacterium | reverse complement strand
CGCCCTTTTCGTTGTGGAGCGCGGGGTGGTCGGACATCTCGTCGTCGAGGTCGCGGCTGTCGGTGACAAAGCCGTTTATGAATGCGGCGATGCGGCCGTCATCGACGGCAAGAAGAAAATGGCCGGGGAAGTGGGCTATCCTGCCCTCGACCGAAGCACGCCCGGCGGCTTCGGCAGGGGGGAAGGCCGTCTGTTCGACGGCCAGCGTGCCGTCAAGGTCTCCCGGCGCGGCTGTGCGTATTTCCATATTTGTTCTCCGTATCTAAAACGCCCCACAAAATCTATAATTTTGCGGGGACCCCTTTAATAAATAGATTTGCCCGGCGCATGTCCGGGCAAATCGCTGCGCCGGACTGCCGGCGCGCGGCAGAAGCCGCGTGAGGGTGGCATCAGGAAGGTGAACACCAATAATGCCTTCCTCGCGGAGGGGGAAGGCAGGGCATGCACACCGGAGGGATTGCCAGCAATCTTGTTGACGTACACAAGTAGCCTGAACTAATCAATCCCTCAGTCTCGGCTTCGCCTCAACAGCTCCCTTTACACAAGGGAGCCTCAGGCTGTTTCTTTTTGCTCGTACTTTGCCCGGGGGGTTACTACGCGGTTAACCTCATACATGGGGTAATCCCCGCAAAATCAGGGATTTTGCGGGGCAGAGCGTCAGCGGACGCCTGACAGCGTATTTCGGGGCCCCCATCAAAACGAAGTTTTTATGGGGAGATACTTTAGTGCTGGTAAACTACGCCGTCGATGATGGTCGTCTCGCAGAGGGTGTAGTTGCAGAAGGGATCGCCGTTAAAGATGGCGATGTCGGCGTCCTTGCCGGCCTCAAGAGAACCGATCCTGTCTTCCAGTCCGAGGACCTTGGCGGGGTTCATGGTGATGGCCTTAAGGGCGTATTCGTGGCTCAGGCCGTGGGCAATGGCGATACCGACGTTGATCGGCAGCTTGTTTGTCTGAGAGGATGTATCCTGTGTCAGGCAGAAGTTGACGCCGGCCTTTTCAAGGATGCCGGGGTTGTCGAAGGTGGTGTTCCAGATCTCCATCTTGGCGGGACCCATATCCAGCGGGCCGACAACGGCGGTGACATGCTCCTTGGCGAGGAAGTCCTTTATCATATAGCCCTCTGTGCAGTGCTCGATGACGAAGTCAAGGTTGAACTCCTTGGCGATGCGGATGGCTGTGACGATATCGTCGTTGCGGTGTGCGTGGATACGGCACTTCATCTCGCCGCGGACGACGGGGACAAGGGCCTCGAGACGGAAATCGGGCTTGGGGGGCTCTTTGCCTTCCTTTTCGGCCTTGAGCTTGGCGTCGGAATATACCTTTGCGTTGAAGAGGGCCTCACGCAGGACCGATGCGACGCCCATACGTGTGTTGGGCAGCTGCTGGCGCGAGCCATAGACATTCTTCGGGTTCTCGCCGAAGGCCATCTTCATCATCTCTGTGCCGGGGATGACCAGGTCGAATACCGTCTCGCCGTCGCGCAGCTTGAAGGCCAGGCCTGTGCCGCCGATGACGTTGGCCGAGCCCGGGCCTGTATAACATGTGGTGAAGCCGGCTTCACGGGCGACCCTGATGGCCATATCCTTGGGATTGAGGCCGTCGATGCCCCTGATCTGGCATGTGTTGGGCGAAGAGACCTCGTTGCCGTCGTGGATGACAGGACGGGGCTGGGGCTCTGCAAAGGTAGAAATATGGGTATGTACGTCGATAAGGCCGGGTGTGACCCACTTGCCCTCGGCGCATATGACCTCGGCGTCCGCGGGAATATCGATATTCTGGCCGACAGCCTTGATCTTGCCGTCCTCAACGAGGATGGTACCGTTTTCGATAATGCCGTTTGTTACTGTAAGCAGCTTGCCGCCTTTGATTGCGAGCATTGGACTCAACTCCTTGATTATATTCTTATTTTGCTTTTGGTTTGCCGCGGCCGGGTGGCCGCTTATTTAATTATACCAAAAATCCGGCAGATTGCAATACGTCGGATTGTGGGTTTTGCTGTCGGACGATTGTTTTGTCAGGCCACTTGACAAGGGCGGCTTTATATGGTATTATAATTGAGCAATAAGATATCGCGGAGTGGAGCAGTCCGGTAGCTCGTCGGGCTCATAACCCGAAGGTCGTAGGTTCAAATCCTGCCTCCGCAACCATTAATGAAAAAGACACGCCGAAGCGTGTCTTTTTTGTTATATTATTTGAGGCAGGATTTGAACCGCCGCAGGCTATTAGATTTTAATGGGGTCCCCGCGGGCCAGCCCGCGGGGAAATAAACTACCCCCGGTGGTCGCATTTGCGGCACTGTATCATCGGCTCGCCGCCGTCGTCCTTATAGAATGCCCCGGCCCAGCGGCAGATGCTCTGGAGAATGGGGACGACCGACCGTCCGCGCTCGGTCAGCGAGTATTCGACCCGCGGGGGTATCTCGTCATAGGACCGGCGCTCGACAAGGACGTTGGATATGAGGCCCTTCAGGGCCGAGGCCAGCACGGCGTCGGTGATGTTGCCCATCTCGCGGCGCAGGCTGCTGTACCGCAGAGTACCCTGGGAGGCCAGCACGCATATTATGCGCGAGTTCCACTTCCCGCCGAAGAGCTCCATGCCGTATTCCAGCGGACAGCGGATGTCCTTTTCCAGCTTTCTCTGATACATAGATGACGCCTGCCTTTCTTTTTAGATAATTATATCCGCATACGGCGATGCGGACAAGTAACTATGAAATTTAAAAGTCCCGGCCAAAGCGAAGCTTTAGCCGGAAAAGTAAAGAGCCATATTTTTATGCTGCGCCGCAGGCTATTAAATCTGTTTTTGCTGTGACATGTGCGCAGCAAAAACTCGTTGACCCGCGTGACGCATCGCAATGCGGTCGCGAAACCGCGCCGCAGCGCGGAACTTGACTGTCGAAGGCGTCCCAGCGTTCGCGGACGCCTGACAGCATATTTCGGGGCCCCCACGGGCCAGCCCGTGGGGAAGCGATTCCCTGACAGCTTCGCTACTTCATCCTGTAAAACTTTGCGATGTCATAGGCCGAGAGGGCCAGCAGGGCGGCGCCGATGGCGATGCTGAAGAAGCCCTGGCCGCCGGGGCGGGTGAACAGCCCCCAGCCCATGCCGACGGCCATCCAGCCGACCAGCAGGAGCAGCAGCAGTATGCCCTCGTTGCGGCGGGCCATGCACTCCGAGCGGGAGATCTGCCCGACGACGAATATGCCGAAAAACATGGAGATATTGAGGCCGCGCAGGGCGAAGCCGAACCGCTGCTCGGCGATATAGCTGGTCTGGGCGTCGGGCGAAAGTACCCCGGCCGAGAGTATATCGCGGTAATCGGATATGTCCATGACCAGGGCGATGACCAGCAGCACCGAGGCCAGCAGCAGGCACCATTTGCCCCAGGGACGCTTCCAATAGCTGAACTTTTCCTCTTTATTATCCTCGCTCATATCTATACGCTCCATTTTATACGCTCCATTTCTTGCTCTTTATAAATGCCGAGACGGCCACGCCTATGGCCAGTATCATAAGCAGGCTTCGCCCGATCGAAAGGGCGGCCAGCACGGGCGCGGTCGACATAACTCCGCCGCTTCCGGCCAGCATGAAGCCGAAGGGCAGTGTGCAGAAGGCCATGACGGCGGCCTGGGACAGAAAATAAAGCCCGGCCTTTGCTGGCGGGAGAAGGTGATGTGTCCTGACGGTATATGTCACGGCACAGAGATTTATCAGAAGATATGTCAGCACCATCGCGTCGTAAAGCCGCGTGGGGGTCGGGGCGATGCCGGAGGGGTCGCCGCCGCCGCGAAGCGCCGAGACCGATCGGATCAGAAGGGCGGCGGCCAGCAGGACGGTCAGAAGGATGGCCAGTATCCTTATCCTTTTGTCAGACATGATATTTCTCCTTTCGAAAGGGTCGGAAACATACATGACGGCCTTGAGTCTGAGACCAATATACCAGATATTGGCTGTTGCCGTCAATGACACATTTAACCAAAGCAGTTTGTGCAACTTGGATACATTAAAAAGCGCCATGATTTATGCACGGCGCTTTTTATATCACTTATTTCTGTTTCTTTTCCGCCTGTAATATATGGCAAAGAAGTTGGTCATGATCGAGGTCATGATTATCATGCCGACGGCGATGGCCCCCGCCTGGGTCAGAAGCGACTGGAGGCTTGCGACAAAGGCCGGATAGTCGTCGTGGACAAAATAGCTCATGGTGTAATAAAGCGCGCCGCCGGGGATGAGGGGGATGAGCATGGGAACCATCAGAAGGATGATGGGGGTCTTTATGATCCTTGCCAGCACCTCTGAAAGGGCGGTGACGACCGCCGTCGACAGAAGCACCGACGTAAAGACATTGCCGGTCATATGCATGACCCAGAGGTATACCGCCCAGCCGAGGCCGCCGCCGATGGCGATCAGCCCGAGCTTGCGCCCACGGACATTGAATACCATGCCGAAGCCGACCGACCCGAGACATGCCATTATCGTTTGTATCACCATCGGCTATACCCCCAATCCTCTCAGGACGAAGGCCGAGCCGATGGCTATGGCCGCCGCCTTTATGATGGCCTCGCAGAAGCCGAGGAGGCCCGATATCGTGTCGCCGTTTATCATATCCCGCAGCGAAGAGGTCAGGGCCAGACCGGGGATGAGCAGCATTATATTGCCGATGATTATCTTATCGGGGCTGTCGCCCAGCCCGGCCTTCCAGAGAAGGGTGACGGCAAGGGCGGTCACGGCGCTGCACACCGTGTTGAGCAGTATGCCGTTCATCCGCAGGCTGCCGCCGGCCCAGAGGGCGGCATAGAGCACAAGGCCGGAGATAAAGGCGGCGCAGGCGTCGGGGAACGTGCCGCCGAAGAACACCGAGAATATGGCCGAGATGACGCCGTATGTGAAGAACATCAGCTTTGGCGGGTATACCGGCCCGTGGTGGAGCTGGCAGACCTCGTCCCGCAGCTTTTCGGGCGGGACGGGGCAGGCGCACAGGCGGCGGGAGAGATCGTTGGCCCGGGCCACCTTGTCGAGGTCGGTCCCGCGGGAGCGTATGCGCCGGGTCTGGGTATATGTGCCGCCCTCGCGGGAGACGGCCGTTATGACTATGCTCGAGGTTATGGTGAAAACGTCGGTCCGGGAAAAGCCGTAGGCGCAGCAGAGGCGGGATATGGTGTCCTCGACGCGCATGACCTCGGCACCGTTGGTCAGCAGAGCCTCGCCGATATCGAGTATACCGGCAAGGGCCTGCTTGTATCCGACGTCCCGCTGGCGCGGGGTGAGGGGTGAATCGTCCATCCCTTTATTCTTCCTCGAAGGCGGTGATCTTTATGTGGAGCTCGTCGAGCTGCTTCTGGGTCACGGCCGAGGGGGCGTCCATCATGACGTCCTGGGCGTTCTTGTTCATGGGGAAGGGGATGATCTCGCGGATCGAATCCTCTCCGGCAAGCAGCATGACCATGCGGTCGACACCCGGGGCGATGCCGGCATGGGGAGGCGCGCCGTAGCAGAAGGCGTTATACATGGCCGGGAAGCTGCGCTTGACGTCCTCTTCGCCCAGGCGTACCAGCTCGAAGGCCTTTATCATGATCTCGGGGTCGTGGTTCCTGACCGCGCCCGAGCTGAGCTCAACGCCGTTGCAGACCAGGTCGTACTGGTCGGCCGTGATGGTCAGGGGGTCGACCTCGCCGCGCTCGGCGGCAAGCAGGGTCTCCATGCCGCCCTTGGGCATCGAGAAGGGGTTGTGGCAGAACTCGAGAAGGCCGGTCTCGTCGTCGGTCTCGAACATCGGGAAGTCGACGATCCAGCAGAACTCGTATCTCTCTTTATCCATATGACCCTCGCAGGCCGCGCCGAAGGTCTTTATGGCTACGCCCGAGGCCTTGACGGCCTGTTTTCCGGCGCAGAGGATGACAAGGGTGTTGGGGGCCAGGGCCAGCTTTTCGGTCAGCTCTGCCTTTATGCCCTGGACGAACTTGGCGACGCCGCCCGAGATCTCGCCCTTTTCGTCGACCTTGAACCAATAGCTCTTGACGCCGCTCTGGACCTCGCAGGCCTCCAGCAGCTTGTCGATCTGCTTGCGGGTCAGGGTGCAGGAGGTGACCGGGACGGCGCGGACCGTCTGGCCGCGAAGCGGCTCGAACTCCGATTCGGTAAAGAGCCCCGAGATATCGGTGCAGGTCAGGTCGATGCGCAGGTCGGGCTTGTCGCTGCCGTAGATGGCAAGGGCGTCGTTATAGGCGATGCGGCGGAAGGGGGGCTTCGAGGCTATATCATACTTGCCGAACTTTGCAAAGATGGGGGGCAGGACGTCCTCGCATACGGCGAATACATCCTCCTGGGAGGCAAAGGCCATCTCCATGTCGAGCTGATAGAACTCGCCGGGGCTGCGGTCGCCGCGGGCGTCCTCGTCGCGGAAGCAGGGGGCGATCTGGAAATAGCGGTCGAAGCCGGAGGTCATCAGCAGCTGCTTGAACTGCTGGGGGGCCTGGGGCAGGGCATAGAACTTGCCGGGATGCTTGCGGGAGGGGACGAGATAAT
>CAKUAK010000083.1 GCA_934636325.1 uncultured Eubacteriales bacterium | reverse complement strand
AAAAGCCGTTGGAGCATCAGCTCCAACGGCTTTAAAATTGCTTTTTTCGGAATGGAGGAGGCTGTTAGAGGCCCATTTCCTTCTTGACCTCGGCGAAGCACTTGACGGCGAAGTCAAGATCTTCCTTTGTATGGCCGGCCGAGACCTGTGTACGGATCCTGTCCTTGCCCTTCGGGACGACAGGATAGCAGAAGCTGACGACATAAACGCCCTTTTCGAGCATGCGGTTGGCAAACTCGCCGGCGACCTTGGGATCGTACAGCATGATGGGAACGATGGCCGAATCGCCCTTCAGGACGTCGAAGCCCAGCTTGTCAAGCTCCTTGCGGAAGTACTCGACGTTGGCATGGACCTTATCCTGGAGCTCTGTCGAAGCGCTGAGGATCTCAAAGACCTTCAGCGAGGCGGCGCAGATGGCCGGAGACAGTGTGTTGGAGAACAGATAGGGGCGCGAACGCTGACGCAGGAGGTCGATGATCTCCTTGCGGCCGCTGGTGAAGCCGCCGGAAGCGCCGCCGCAGGCCTTGCCCAGTGTCGACGTGATGATATCGACCCTGCCCATGACGCCGCAGTGCTCCTGTGTGCCCTTGCCGTGTGCGCCGATGAAGCCTGTTGCGTGGCTGTCGTCGACCATAACGAGAGCGCCGTATTCATCAGCCAGATCGCAGATGCCCTGCAGGTTGGCGATATAGCCGTCCATCGAGAAGACGCCGTCGGTGGCGATCAGCTTGATGCGGCAGTCCTTGGCCTCCTCCAGCTTGGCGCGGAGGTCGGTCATGTCGTTGTTCTTATAGCGCAGTCTCTTGGCCTTGCAGAGACGGATGCCGTCGATGATCGAGGCATGGTTGAGCTCATCCGAGATGATGGCGTCCTCGGGACCGAGCAGGGTCTCGAAGAGACCGCCGTTGGCGTCGAAGCAGGAGGAATAGAGGATGGTGTCCTCTGTCTCGAGGAACTCGGAGATCTTCTTTTCAAGATCCTTGTGGATCTGCTGTGTGCCGCAGATAAAGCGGACCGAGGAAAGGCCGACGCCCCACTTGTCATAGCTTTCCTTTGCGGCCTCGATCAGGCGGGGATCGTCGGCCAGACCGAGATAGTGGTTGGCGCACATGTTGACGACGTTGTGTGCCTTTGTTGTGTCGATGCGGCCCTTCTGGGGGGTCGTGATGATCCTTTCGTCCTTATATGTGCCGGCTTCCTTTATGCCCTCGACTTCCGAGACATAAAAGCTCAGAGCTTCCTTAGCGTTCATGAATTAACCTCTTTTCTTTTGATCGGGGGGGGCGGCGTACCGCCCCCCGACAGCTATACTTATTTCTTTGTTGTCCAGTCGAGAACGACCTTGCCGGAGTTGCCGGAGATCATGGCCTCGAAGCCCTTCTCGAACTCGGTGTAATGATACCTGTGTGTGATGATCGGCTCGAGGTTCAGGCCGCCCTGGACCATAGCCTTCATCTGATACCATGTCTCGAACATCTTTCTGCCGTAGATGCCCTGAAGCCTGAGGCCCTTCATGATGATGGTGTTCCAGTCGGTCTCCATCGGCTTGCCCATAAGGCCCAGCAGGGATACCTTGCCGCCGCACATCATGACGCTCAGCAGCTGCTTAAAGGCAGGGGCAGCGCCCGACATCTCAAGGCCGATGTCCCAGCCCTCGTCGATGCCGAGATCCTTCATGACCTCGTTAAGATCCTCTTTGGCGACGTTTACGGCCCTTGTGACCCCCATCTTCCTTGCCAGATCGAGGCGGTACTCGTTGACATCGGTGATGGTGACCGAGCGGGCGCCCGAGAACTTGGCGATGGCGGCGGCCATGATGCCGATCGGGCCCGCGCCTGTTACCAGAACATTCTTTGCGGTCAGATCCCACATGAGGGCGGTGTGTGTAGCGTTGCCGAAGGCATCGAAGAAGGAAACGATATCATCGGGCAGATCGTCCTCGATGGTAACGACATTGGTCGCGGGGATGCAGAGATACTCTGCGAAAGCGCCGTCGCGGTTGACGCCGACGCCCTTTGTCTTCTGGCACCACTGGCCGTTGCCGGTGCGGCAGTTATAGCACTGGCCGCAGACGATGTGGCCCTCGCCGGAAACCCGCTGGCCGACCTTGAGGTTGGTTACGCCCTGGCCGAGCTCGGCGATCTCGCCGATATATTCATGGCCGATCGTAAGCGGCGGGTTCAGGTTCTCCTGTGCCCAGCCGTTCCACTCGTAGATATGTACGTCTGTTCCGCAGATAGCCGTCTTGCGGATCTTGATAAGGACCTCGCCGGGACCGGGTTCGGGAACAGGAACCTGTGTCAGGACCAGGCCGGGACCTCTTTCGGGCTTTACAAGTGCATCCATCATTTTTGCCATTGCATCCATCTCCTATGATCAAATTTATAGTTTACAAACCATTCCGAGTTAATTTTATCACTAATCCCCCAACTTGGCAACATTTTTCCGCCCTCACCTATAGGAATGACATAAAAGTAACTCAATCTTGCCAACAGCATGGCAAAACAAAAACAAGGCGCGGTTGTACCGCCCCTTGCCAATTGGTTTTTCTATTAATATGGGCCATTAAAGCTGGGAGTATAGCTGTAAGCGCCGTTGCCGTGCAGGTTATAAATCTGCATTACATGATAAGATCCTTCCTCGATAGCAACCCATGCCTCATAGGTAATCTTAACATTATTGTCACTAATCCTATATACTGTAACATCGGTTTCAACAACAGCCGATGTGACCTGTGGCGTCACCTCGAACTTAGCTGTAGACCAATCCAATACCATGGTGTAATTGGCGTCACATAAAAAGTCGACCTTTGTTTTCATGTTTCCTCTTGAATACAAAAGCTCGCCATTCGGAGTAGTCGGGCCAAAGGTCACTGTTTTTGTCCCGGTGGACAGCCAATTGTTGCGGGCAATGGCTGAATCTGTAGCATCAAAGGTATAAGTAGGGCAATTGGCTTCTACCCAAGCAACTCTCTCCTCGTGTGTCATCGTAAACAGATTAAACTCTGTGTTTGCGACGTTATTCTCCGCCGCAAGTGCAATTGTTGTAGTCGATCCTCCAATCATCATAGCCACCATGAGTATTGCGGCAAACCTTTTTAGTCCTTTTCTTCTAATCATAATTTTCCTCCTTATGATTCTCTCGGCTTGCTTCTTATACACTTACACATATATTATACCGCATTTCAAATTTTTGTAAATATAAGGCTTGATTTTTTTGGTTTTTTTAGTATAATTAAATCACACCAGTTACGAATATGCAATATTTGTTTTACAGGAGGGGAACATTATGCGCCTTAATAACAGAATATATGACGCCCTTGAAAGGGCCCTCCTTGTCGTTCTTTACTTTGTTCCCTATGCCTTTATGGCTATTTTAGCTTATGTGCGAAACGACACCATTATGGGCTTTGTTCTGGCCGCCTTAATAACCGGCCTTTTGGCTGTACTCAGCGGCGTGACACGCCACCGGCTGGTGGCTACGGGCGGTCTGATTTTGTCAACATTGACCTCCATTACCATAACTCCCCGGTATTCTGAGGAATTGGTTGAACTTGCCGAACCCTTTACACCCACCCTGATGATTTTAATTACCATGTTTTTTATAGCGGCTCTTTCGGCTGCCATATGGAAAATCATTGAGGACCTTCGCAAAAAGAAGAGCTAAAGCAAATAATTATAGGCCGCCGGTGAGGCAATGCTGCACCGGCGGCCCTTTTTTGCCCCTTACCGTGCGGCATCGGTTCCGCCCCGAAGAATACCCTCTCCACCGATATTTCAGCACTTAAATATCGAGAGTGCTAATACATCTCCCGAGTTTTGTTTGGTTCGCCCGGGCAGCGGCCTCTTTTCCGGACAGCTCAAAAATACCACCGCTCATCTGTTCAAAGGGGTCGGCAGCAGCCGAAAGCCCTTTGAACAGCAGCTTTTCCCATTAAATGTTATCAAACTATGAATTTTAGCACTCACCTATTGACAGTGCTAATATCCGGGTGTATATTATAGACGTACCGAAAGGGAGGGCGAAAACAGAGGGTCCCGACCGGAAGGTACCTCATAAAAAATATCAGCCATTTTGAATGGAGGAATAAATATGTTACCCAGCATCTTCACAGACAATATTTTCGATGACTTCTTCGGCAATGACTTTGCCCGCAGCATCATGGATACCGAAAAGAACCTTTACGGCCGCCATGCAAAGAACCTCATGAAGACCGACGTAAAGGAATGCAAGGACCATTATGAAGTCTCGATCGACCTGCCCGGCTTCAAGAAGGACGAGATCACGGTCGACCTCAAGGATGGCTATCTTACCGTCGCGGCCGCAAAGGGCCTTGATAAGGACGAACAGAGCGAGGATGAAAAGTACATCCGCCGCGAGCGCTATGCCGGTTCGTGCCAGCGTAGCTTCTATGTCGGCGACGTCCGCCCCGAGGATATCAAGGGCAAGTTCGAAAGCGGCGTCCTGACGGTCAGCGTGCCCAAGATGCAGGAGCAGCTGCCCGAGACCCCTTCCCGCATCGCTATCGAATAATTTTTAGCGGGACGCCGCACTCGCGGCGCGGCGCAGAAGCGCCGTAATGGCGCGGCTATTAAATCAGCCATATTCCTATCCTCCCCACGGGCTTGCCCGTGGGGACCCCGAATATTTAATAGCCTGCGGTCGGCAAAGCCTTCCTGCGGCAAAACGCCGGACTTCCGGCGCGGCGCAGAAGCGCCGTAATGGCGCGGCTATTAAATCAGCCATATTCCTATCCCCCTTATAATTTGAAATGCCCCTCGGAGCGCAAAGCTCCGGGGGGCATTTATTATGCTTCAAAATATCAATCCTCGTCGGCCAGGCCGGTCTTTCTGCGCCACTTGCCGCGCTTGAAGGCGACGGTATTTATAAGGGCGCCCATGAGCCACGCCACCAGCAGCGAGGCGAAAAGGCTCTCGGGTCGGCCGTGGGGATACCCGGTGCTGCGGGTCAGATAGGCGAAGATATAGGCCAGCGGGACACGGATGACAATGGTCGTGAAGAAAGATATCCACATCGGTGTGGTCGTGTCTCCCGCGCCGCGCATGGTGCCCGAAAGACACTGGGTGACGGCAAAGGCGATATAGCCCGGGGCGATTATGGTCATCATCCTCATGCTCATGTCGATCAGCTCGGGCGTATCGGTAAAGAGACCCATCAGCTGGCGGCCGAAGAGGAGTATAGCGGCGACCAGCACGACCGCCGTGCCGACGGCCAGCTTGAGGCCGGCCTTTATGCCCTGCTCTACCCTGTCGAGCCTGCGGGCGCCGATATTCTGGCCGGTGTAGGTCGTCATGGCGTTGCCGAAGCTGAAGTTGGGCATCATGACAAAGCCGTCGACCCTCATGACGATGGTATTGCAGGCGACGAATACCGCGCCGAAGGAGTTGGTCAGCGACTGCACCACCATGCTGGAGGCCGACATGACGGCCTGGGCCAGGCCGGAGGGCATGCCGAGGCGGACCAGCTGTACGGCATAATGCTTATTGAACCTGAAATGCTCTTTTTTAAGATGCATTACATCCCGCATCGAGAAGAGCTTGCGGGCGCTGAGGGCCGCCGAGAAGAACTGCGACGCTATCGTAGCCAGCGCCGCGCCGTCGACACCCATGCCGACAACGGCGACCAGCAGCAGGTCGAGAACGATGTTGACCAGCGCTGCGACGATAAGGTATTTGAGAGCGCTTATCGAATCGCCCAGACCGCGCAGCACCCCGGCCAGTATGTTATAATAGGCCATGCCGGCAATGCCGAGGAAGTATATCCGCATGTACGCAAGACACATATCATGTATTTCCTCCGGCGTGTTGAGCAGATGGAGCATGGGCTCGGCCAGCAGCGTTCCCGCGATCATCATGGCTATCGAAGAGACAAGGGTCAGCAGCATGCATGTTCCGACCGAATTGGCCAGATCCTCGCTGCGGCGTGCGCCGTAGTACTGGGCGACCATGATGCCCGCGCCGGTGGCTATGCCGACAAAGAGGACGATAAGCAGATTGATAAGCGGGCCGCTGCCGCCGACGGCGGCCAGGGCGTTGTCACCGACATACTTGCCGACGATGACCGAATCGGCCGTGTTATACATCTGCTGGGCGATATTGCCTATCAGCAGCGGCACGGCAAAGGCCGATATCTTCTTCCAGGGCTCGCCCTGGGTCATGTCCTGCGCCGCGAACAGGTTGGAAAACTTGGACATCCTTCACCTCATAGAATAATAGTCAGTCGTATCATTATACCATAAACTGTCTTTTTGCGCAATACGCCGCGCCGATTATTTCAGCAGCTGAAATAATTATCCCTTATAATAGGGGCATGCCGCCCGGATGCACTGGCGGTTCTCGGGCGAGAAATCGCATTTCACCGGCTCGTTAAGCTCCATCTCCACCCCAAGCTCTTCTTTGACAAAGGTGACAGCCTCCTTCGCGGCGGTAAAGGAATCGCGCTTGCAGCACCTCGGCCCGCCCAGCTGACCTATGGCGGCCAGCGCCCGCGAGGTCATGCGGTTGGCCATGCCCCATTCCTTTCCGGAAAGGGGTGTCGCCCCGAGGATTATGCTTATGAACATGCCGCAGCTGACCGCCGCGCCGCAGCAGCCCCACATGCCGCATGTGCCGCCGGGACATTCGCCGCCCCTCTCGCGCATCTTTTCAAGGGCCGGTTCAAGCTCGACATCCCCGCCGCTGTTGTGATAGGCGGCGATAAGCGCCGCGCCGACCATGACGTGGTGCTCCGGCCCATGCATGTATATATACGGGCTCTGCATGATCTCCTGCATGATGGCCACCGGATCACGCTTACCGGTCGTGCGGCAGACCTCCATGATGACCTCTATGCCCTGTTTTTCATGACATTGGTCACAGACATAGTGGCCGGCCTCGCAGGCGGCGCGGCTTTTGAAACGCCGATGGCAGAATACGCACTCCATCTCCCTGGCCGATCCGAAATAAACTATGGGCTTGCCGCAGACCAGGCACGCGCCCTCTCCTCTTTTTATCATGACTTGCTCTCCTTCTCCGGCGCGAGGCCGGGCGATATCTCTCTGTTAGCCATGGTAACATGGCGCGGCGGCTTTTTCAACCGCCCGCCCGGCCATTTTTCGCACCCTTTTTCTTTACGCCGCCCCATTGATGTGATATGATTTAATGTATACTATACTGTACTGATATTCGATAGACCGCGCCGTGTTTCCCCACGGACAAAGTCCGTGGGGGCCCCTCTGTATTAAATAGATTTGCCCGGCGCGTGTCCGGGCAAATCGGGACGCCGGACTTCCGGCGCGGTATCGTCGGAGGTTCGAATCCTTCGACAAAATAAAATGCCGTGACTGAAACAGTCACGGCA
>CAKUAK010000082.1 GCA_934636325.1 uncultured Eubacteriales bacterium | reverse complement strand
ATCCCGGGGGTATGTCAAAAAGTGATGACCCGGTCGTCGGTGAAGTCCTTGGAATGATAGGCGACCGTCCGTGCGAAATCGTTCTTTTCCTTAAGGCTCTCAAATTGGGCGTGATCCAGATGGACCGGATAGCGCAGCAGCTCCATTTGGCCGTCACGGAAGAGCTTTTGGCTGTAAGAGTCCTTTTCCAGCGTGCCGGTCATGACAGCCCTGCCGCCGAGGGACAGCACCTTCCCGGCAATATCCCGCGCCCCCCGGGCGCGCAGCTGGGGATCGCTGACGAATACGATGCCGCGGGTCTGCCCGCCGTAGGGTAGGACAGCGGCGTTTATCTTTACCGGACGATACCAGAAGCCACCGGCGCTCTGGGCCGAAAGATTGCTGAGAAATAGATCGTCGCCATAAAAGGCGGTCTCCTTCAGGCGGTCGGAAAAGAGCTTCAGGAGCTCCAGCCCGCGGCCGTATTTGGGAACGGGGAAGAGCAGCAGACCGTATTGCGCCAGCAGCCTTTGACTCTCGCTTACCAGCCGCCCGCAGGCGGCGTCATATGGGGTCTCGTCCATGCCGTAGGCGCAGTCGAGGACGGCAAGGCCTGCGCTGCGTCCCCGGATGGGGTCGCAGGCATAGACCTGCGTGTCCTCTGTGTAATCACCCGAAAAGAATACCGATCTGCCGCCTTCGGCAAAATGATACCACACGCTGCCGGCGCAATGGCCGGTGCGCCCCCATTGGATCGATAGGTCGCCCAAACGGCCCGAACCGGCGGGGCAGAGGTTTTCCAGAGCCATGATTTTTTTGACCTCGAAGGGAAGCTGGCGCAGGGTCTCTTCCGACGCTATGACCCGGCCGTGAAAGCCATGGCCGCAAAGCCAGGGCAGCGCGCCGGTATGGTCGGCATGGGAGTGGGTCAGAAAGGCGGCGTCGAGCCGCCCGATCTGCTCCGGGGTCAGGTGTGGATAGGGATCGTCGGGAGTGTCGGCCATCTTGCCGCAGTCGACCAGAAAGCATATCCCATCGCCGCGCACATAAAAGCAGTTCCGGCCGTGCTCGCCGACGCCGCCCGCAATGATGAGCTCCATATTTATTATGCCCCCTTCCGCTTTCCGACCAGACGGTTAAAGACCAGCAGCGCCGTTGTGGTGATGAGGACGCACAGGACGGCCATAGCCATGCCGAGGGATACGCTGCCCTGTTCGAACTCGCGGTTGATATATGTAGAGACGACAAGGGTGTTGGGCGGAGCGATAAGGCTGGCGGTGACCAGCTCGCGGAAGGCGATGATGAAGATCATCATCCATCCGGCGAAAATGCCGCGGGAGATCATCGGCAGTGTGATCCGGCGGAATACATATCCCGGCGACCCGCCGAAGGTGCGCCCGGCCTCCGGCAGGCTGTCGTTGATCTGGGTGAAGGCCGAGGTGACATACTGCACGGTATAGGGCAGATAAAGCACGACATAGGCCAGCACCATGATGCCGATGGTGTTATAGAGGGGGATGACCTTGTAGATCGTGTTCCAGAACAGCATGATGCCGATGACAAGGACGATGCTGGGCAGCATCTCGGGCAGAAGGCTGATACCCTCGAGGGCCATTTTGAAGAAGCCCTTTGACCTGCGCACGGCGACGACGACAGCCGTGCCTATGACCGAGCAGATGGTGGCCGACGATACGGCAAGAAAGAGGCTCTTCCAGATAGAGGCTATGGCCTTGGGGGTCATCAGCAGCTCTTTATAGTGGTCGAGGGTGAAGTTGCCCGCCGCCAGACCATAGCCGCGCAGCTTGATGAGCGAGGTCGATATGATCGAGAAATACGGCACGCCGATGGCGACCAGAACGACCAGCGCCACCCACAGCCATGCGCCGGCCTGGCCGGCCGCCGACAGCTTTGTCCGGGCCGGGCGGCTGCCCTTGCCGCCTACCAGGCGATAGCTCTTTTTGTTGGTGATGTAATTCTGCATGAGCCACATGACCATGCATATGCCGACCAGTATCGACGAAAGGCCGGCCGAGCGGCCGAAGTCGATCGGCGCCGTGGTGGAATAGCGGTGGATGTCGGTCGTGAAGACATAAAAGCCGATGCGCCGCCCCAGCGTATAGGGCGTGCCGTATTCCGAAAGTGTCTTGACAAAGACCAGCAGCGCACCGATGGCATAGTTGCCGGTCAGCAGCGGCGCGAATATCCTGCGCATGCGCAGCATGAAGCCAGCCCCGAAAACGGCGCCGCTCTCCTCAAGGCTGGCCGGGATGTTGAGCATGGCGTTTTTGAGCATGGTCATAAGGAAGGGGAATACATGCAGGCTCATGACCAGCACCAGCCCGCCGAAGCAGAAGAAGCCCTCTGACCACGAGCCGGTGGCCGGGAAGAGCTGCTGGAACAGGCCCTTTTTCTGCATGAAGAGTATCCAGCCCATCGACGCGATATACGGCGGGGTCATAAAGGGTATCATAAAGATGATGTCCAGCCAGCTGTGCTTCGAAAGCTGGGTGCGGGCCAGCAGATAGGCCGTCGGCAGGGCGATGACGGTCGAGCATAAAACGACGCAGACCCCGAGCAGCATCGAGTTGGCCACCGTCCGGATATTTTCCGGGCCGGCAATGGTCTGCCGCGCCTGATACAGGTCAAGGCGGCCATCAACGATGACCGCCTTGGCGAAAACTGTTATCAGAGGGCAGAGGATCAGTCCGGTCAGAAGCACCAGCAGCAGCGCCGGCGCAAGATCCTTTTTGAGATGTCTCATATGCCCTCCGCTCCTTTACTGGCAGAGACTGTTGAGCTTTGCGGCTGTGTCGGAGGCGACCTCCATCATCTTGTCCCAGTCGGTGGGGGTCAGGGTGATGTCGGAAAGGTTGGTGCGGTTTTCGCACTGGATATCGCTGCGGCCGGGCAGCAGATAGGCGTCGGCCACCATCTTCTGGGCTTCGTCGCTGAAGAGGAAGTCGACAAAGGCCTTGGCGTTGTCCATGTTGGGGGCCGTCTTAAGGATCATTGCCGGGCGGGGATTGACCACCGTGCCCGAGGCGGGATAGTAGATGTTAAGGGGCTCGCCCTTTGCCATCGAGGAATAGGCGTTATAGTCGACGCCGGCGATAAGGATGCCCTTTTCGCCTGTGGTGACGGCCTCCAGCGCGGCCTTGTTTGCGCCGGGGACGGTCAGGCCGTTGTCGGCCCAGCTCTGCATGATGGCTTCGCCGTTATCCATGCCGGTGACCATACCGGCCAGGAAGTCCTTGCAGGCGCCCGACTTTTCGGGATCGGGGATGGCGATCATATCCTTGTACTGGGCGTCGGCCAGCTCGGACCAGTCGGCGCTGAGCTCGGGGATGACGGTGGTGTTATAGATGACGCCGACGGCCGATGCGCTCGAACCGAAGAGCATATTGTCATCGCCGATCCAGCCCTCGTTGACCTTATCGGCATTTGCGGGGGTATAGCTTTCAAGCTGACCGTCGGCCTTCATGCCGAGGCCGTCCGACCAGGAGGCCAGGATGACGACGTCGGCCACGGGGTTGGCCTGCTCGGCCTCAAGACGGGCGAGGATCTCGCCGGTCGTGCCCTGGAACTGCTCGACCTCGACGCCGGTCTTTTCGGTAAAGGCGGCGGCCAGATCGTCGGCCAGTCCGGCGGGGCTGGGCATATAAACGGTGACCTTGCCCGAGAGCCGGGGCTCTGTGCTGTTGTCGTCCGTATTCTGGCCGTCGGGCTCTGTCGTGCCGCCGTTATTGCTGTTGTCCTGTGCCGGTGTTCCGCCGCAGGCCGCCAGGCCGAGGCAGAGGCACAGCGCCAGAAGCAGGCATATCATACTTTTTTTCATGTTGATTGACCCTCTTTCTTTCAGAAAGTGATTATTTGATCGGGATCTATGTAAACGGACAGGGTCTGGCCGGGTGCGGCCTTCTGCCCGCTCAGGATCGTCCATACCTTATCCTGATAGGTCACCGTGATCTCATATGTATTTCCCAGATACTGCACGCCCTGGACCGGAAGCTTATAATGCAGCGCGCCCTCCTTCGGCGTCGGGGACGCGTCCTCCGGGCGGAACATCTGCTTTTGGCTGAGCCAGTTGGACCTTCCGACAAAGCGGGCGACGAACTCGGTGGCCGGATGGTGATAGATGATCTCGGGGGCGTCGTACTGCTCGGCATGTCCGGCATTGAGAACGGCGATGCGGTCGCTCATGCTCATGGCCTCGGTCTGGTCGTGGGTGACAAAGACCGATGTGATGCCCAGGGCCGAGGTCAGCTCCTTGAGCTCATGGCGCATCTCCTCGCGAAGCAGGGCGTCGAGGGCCGACAGAGGCTCGTCGAAGAGTATGCATCCCGGCTTGACGGCAATGGCTCGGGCAAAGGCGACGCGCTGCTGCTGTCCGCCCGAGAGCTGGTGGGGATAGCGCTTTTCAAAGTCCTCAAGATGCACGGTGCGCAGGGCCTCGCGCACCCTCTGGGTCAGGTCACCGGTATCCTTCCTCGCCCGCAGGCCGAAGGCCACGTTCTCGAATACCGTCATATGGGGCCAGAGGGCGAAATCCTGAAATACAAAGCCGAGGCCGCGCTTTTCGGGCGGCAGGTTTATATGCTTTTCTTTTGAAAATACACATGTATCGTCGAGCCATATCTCGCCCTCGTCGGGGGTCTCGAGACCGGCGATCATGCGCAGAAGTGTCGTCTTGCCGCAGCCCGAGGGGCCCAGCAGTGTCGTGAAGCTGCCGTTTTCGATGGTCAGGGTGGTCGGATGTATGACCTGCTTTTTGTCAAAGCTCTTTGTTATGCCGTTCAGTCGACTTTCCATAATTCACCCTCTTTTCTGCGTTCCCGTTAAATATATCGGGCCTATGTAAATGGCGGAGTATGAACTGCGTAAAATCAAAGTAAAATCGGACCAGGGGTCTTAAATGCCCCATAATAAAACCGCCGCGGCCTTTCCGCATCATGTGATGCGGAAGCCGCGGCGGCTATACTTTTTATTTTTTGAAGATGATCCGGAAAAGACAGCAGGTTTTGACATCGTGCTGCCGGTCATCCGTCATACCATTCGTCCCATGCCTCATCCTCGTCTTCATAATAATCATCATTAGCCTCAAAGAGATCATCGGGATCGTCGTAATAGTCCCGGAGGTTCCAGCGGCGGCCGCCGCTATCCGACGGTGTGCGATCATACTTTTCCGACGGTATTACCGATGTAATGACCGGAGGCGAGGGCTTTTTTATCGGCTCGCCGAGCGGCGGGTCATAGCTTATGAAGCCGTAAATGACATCTTCGGTCTCGTCCTCCGGGCGATGGGAGCGGCAGGAGGCAATGGTCTGCCGCTGGCTGTTGTACCAGTAAAGGGTCATATACCGCTGATCCGGGTCTACGGAATAATATGACATGCACGGTTCGGTCCTGTTCGGCTCGCCCATCGAGGTGTACTTGAGGTATTTTACCGGCATTCCATCCTCGGGCACCTTGCCGCCGTATAGCTCGTTAAGCTCTTCATCTTTTCTTCTTTGGGCGGCAGCACGGTCGGCCGCGTATTTTTCGGCCTCGGCCTTGATCTGCGCAAGCCGATACTCATCTGTGTATCTGTATTCCATACGCTCCTGTTTATAGGCTTCGTATGCCTGTGCGCGCTGCCGATTATGATGCATGGTGGTAAGCGACACTCCACCTATCACACCTATCACCAGAACCGCCGAAATGATATTCGTGAAGTCGAAGGGCTTTTTTTGCTTTTTCGGCGGATCATTCCGGCTTTTCAGAGGTTCGGCGGAGGCGCAGGGACTCGTGGGTATCCCGGCTCTTTTGATCTCTGTGCGGGGCGCGGCGGAGATTTCCGCGGTTCCGGTGCTATTCATATCCTGTGTGCCGGGAATGATGCGAAGAACGGTCTTGGTCTGCTCGGGCGGCCATGGCGCCGTCATGCGGGTGCAGGATTCGGCAGACAGCACCTGTCCATGACGCAGGGCATCATACCTCCCAAAGGGGACCTCGACCATGTCTCCCACCTTGACAGGCAGACCGCCGGTCAGATAGGCATATGGACGGGCGATCCCCTCTATCCGAACAGAGCAGTAATCGAAGATCTCCGGCCTGTCGGGGCATGGCTGCTCCTTCACGCCGGCACAGCTTTTCCGATAGTCGGGACAATACATAGTGAACTCACCCCCGATTCTTTGTGATGATTCCGCATTGACAAGAGGCCCTTATGACATTAAAGCCCCTCCGCGGGGAGGGGCTTTAATGTCATATATTGATACGATAATGAAAGGATGATAGTGCCCTCGCACTCGCCTGAGATGCCGGCGGCGTTGGCCTCGTCGGTGTCGATGTGCATCCTTGTGGCAAACTTCTCGGAGACCCTTACGACAACGTCGCCGAAGGTCAGGGCGCGTCCGCCGTAGTTTGTCTCGACAGAGATGATCTGCTTGTCCTTGACGCCCAGCTTCTCGGCGTCCTCGGGTGTGACATGGAGATGACGCTGGGCGGCGATGACGCCCTCTGTCAGCTCGACCTCGCCGCAGGGTCCGACCAGCTTACATGAACCGGAGCCGGCGATGTCGCCGCTCTCGCGGACGGGTGCCTTTACGCCGATCGAACGGGCGTCGGTCAGCGAAAGCTCTACCTGAGAGGCCTTGCGCTCGGGTCCGAGGACCGAAACGGCGGGGAAAGCGCTCTTTGCGCCCTCGACCCTGACCCTCTCCTCGCAGGCGAACTGGCCGGGCTGGGACAGATCCTTTTTATGTGTCAGCTGATGGCCCTTGCCGAACAGGATGTCGACATGCTCGCGGGTCAGATGGACGTGACGTGCGGATGTTTCAATGATTACCTTATCCATTTTATCTCCTCCGATGTATTGTTTTTAATAATATCGCGCGGCCTGGGCCGCATATTCAATTTATCACAGGGATAGCCGTTTTTCAAGCCATAAGCACAAATATTAGCTCTTACGGCCCGATTTCCGTTATACAAACGCTCTTGTTATACCGGGGCGTCATGCTGTATAATGATTTGACAGAGGCCGCGCCAGCGGCCGTCACATACCCATATCACGAGGTGACACAGGATGGATAGATTCAGCCTTACGCGGTGCGAGATCGATCTCGACCGCTTCGAGCATAATATACAGCTTGTCAAGAGCCTTGCGGGCGACAGCACCCCCATGGCGGTCATAAAGGCCAATGCCTACGGCCACGGTGCGGCCGTGCTGATGCGCAAGCTCTTTACGAGCGGCATACGCTATTTCGGCGTCGCCAATATCGGCGAGGCCATGGAGCTGCGCCGCACCTTCCACCGGGGCAGCATACTTGTCCTCGGCTATACCCCCGAGAACCTTATGCACTACGCCGCCGAATACGACGTCGCGCTGACCGTCTTTTCGCTCCGGCAGGCCGAGGCCCTCAACGCCGTCGGACAGCCGATATCCATACATATCAAGCTGGATACCGGCCTGCACCGCCTGGGCTTCGACCTGACCGAGCAGACCGTGCGTGAGATCAAAGAGATCTCGCAGATGGAGAATATCCATATAGAGGGCATATTCTCTCACTTCGCCCAGGGCTCGAAGGAGGACGACATGAAGCAGCTCGAACGCTTCAACGATATGTGCGCCCGGCTGGAGGCCGGGGGCATAGAGCTGGGCTTCCGCCATATAAGCGACGGCATAGCCCTCGGAAAATACGGCCCGAGGAGCCTCAATATGGTGCGCCCCGGCGCGATATTCTATGGCTACGGCCCCGACGCCCTGCCGATAATGACCCTGCGCTCGCAGGTCATATTCGTCCATAAGGTCCCGGCGGGCGACGGCATAAGCTATGGCCTGACCGACAAATGCGACCACGACAGGGTCATCGCCACGCTGCCCTACGGATATTCCGACGGCGTGCCCCGCGTACTTTCAAACGGCGTCGGCCATGTCACCATAAGGGGCAAAAAGGCCCCCTATGTCGGCGTGCTCTGCATGGATATGTGCATGGTCGACATAACCGATATCCCCGAGGTGCGCGAGGGCGACACCGTGACGGTATTCGGCAGCGGCGAGGGCGACTTCACCTTCACCGAGGCGGCAAAGCTGTGCGGGGTCAATGTCAACTCGCTGCTCTCGGGCATAGCCCGCCGCGTCCCCCGCGTATATTACGAGAAGGGCGAAGAGGTCATGTTCACCGACTATCTCTTTTAGGATGACGGCATGAGGATAGAGCTTGAAGAGGCCGCCCTTTCCGACAAGGCGGCGATGTTCGATATGATGCAGGGCTATATCGCCGAGTTCTCGGCCTTCGAGCCGACCGAGCCCGACGAGCGGGGCATATACCCCTATCAGCCCTTTGATTCCTATTGGGAAGAGCCCGAGCGCCATCCCTTCTTTATCCTGGCCGACGGTCAAAGGGCCGGGCTGGCGCTGGTCAACCGGAACCACTATGTCCACCTGTGGCACCCCAGCCGCTCGATAGCCGAGTTCTATATCATGCCCGGGTTCCGCCGCGGCAGGGTGGGGACGACGGCGGCGCGGCTGCTGGTCCGCTCCTTCGGCGGGTGGTGGCAGCTAATGATGCACCCCAAAAACGTCCCCTCCCACAGCTTCTGGCGTCAGACCTTCGACGCCCCCGGCTTTAACGAGGTCAAGCTGCGCCGCGGACCGCGGTGGTATGACGGCGGCCTGCGTGGGACGGTCATGACCTTCAAGGTCGACCCGAGGATAAGATAAAAATAACGCCCGTTCCGGCATCTCGCGGAACGGGCGCTTTGATTACTTCTGCTCGTCGAGCAGGGGCAGGGGCTGCATGTCGATGTGCTCTTCGCTCATCATGCTGTCCATATACTTGATGTACTCGTCGCGGGTCATGACGGCCTCATAGCTGTCGATCATGGCCTTGGCATACTCGCCGCCGTTCTTGAGCAGCTTGTAGCCGGCGAGGGCGAATACCTTTGCCGTCATGACATAGGCCAGATATTCGTCGGTCGGCATGACGTCGGGGTTATGCAGGACACCCTTGTATCCGCCTGTGCCGAACTGGATGGTCGGCATGATGTTGGCGACATCGCCGTAATCGGTAGAGCCGGTCGAGTGCCTGAGCTCTTCGGGGATGTCGACGTTATACTTGTTGCCGGTCGACTCGTTGGCATCCTTGAGGGCCTCGACGACCGAAGCCGTCTCCTTGACGGGGATGAGGGGCAGATATCCGGCGAAGGTCTTGATGGTCAGGCCGGCACCTGTCGCAACGGCGCCGGCACGCATGGCGCGATCGAATTTTTTAGAGGCGTCGATGACGGCGGGGATGTTGTTGGCCCTGACATAATATTCAAGAACGATATTGTCGGCAATGACATTGGTGGCGCTGCCGCCCTGAACGGTAAAGCCGTGGATGCGGACCGTATCCTTGTCGCGGAAGGATTCACGCTGGATGTCGACAGCATTCTTGGCCAGTGCGGCGGCATTATATGCATCGATGCCGTTCTGGGGCGCGCCGGCGGCGTGGGCCGCACGGCCCGTGAAGGTTATCATCTTGTTGACAAAACCGTTGTTGGTGCCGTTGGAGAGGCAGAGGTCGACGCCCGGGTTGGTGTGGTGGCCGACCGTGATGTCGATGTCGTCCATTGCGCCGATGCGTATAAGCTCGCACTTGCCGCCGCCGTAGCCGATCTTGCCTTCCTCGATCATCTTGCTCTTGAGCTCGACCTCAACGAACTCCTCGGCGGGAACGCCGAAGAAGACGATGTTGCCGTCCATGGCGTCGCGGATCTCGGGATCGCTGAGGGCCAGGGCGGCGCCCATGACGCCGGTGATCTGCGCGTTATGGCCGCAGCAGTGGGAAGCGCCGGTCTCGGGGTTGGCGTCGGGATGGTTGGCGATGGGCAGGGCGTCATACTCGCCCATGAGAGCGACCGTCGTGCCCTTGTAGTCCTTGCCCTTGAGGTAGCCCTTCGCGCCGGTGACGGCAAGGCCCTCTACCGTCTCGATGCCGAGGCTCTTGAGGACGTCGGTGAACTTGCCGGCCGTACGGAACTCGCGGTAGCCCAGCTCGGCATGTGTCCAGATATCACGGCCGAAGGCGATGATCTCGTCCTTTTTGCTGTCGATGATATCACATATTTTCTGTTCCAGTCTATCCATTGTGATCTCACTCCTTTGTTGGTTTTGACCCTGCGGCTGTCATCCCGAAGGGTCGTAATTATGAGATATACACAGCATACCACAGCCATGGGAAAAAGTCTATCGCAGTTGACAGCTTTTTTCGCCGTCTGATACAATTATAAATAAGAGGTGATTTTAATGAAAACAGCATTGCTCCAGCTGCCTGTGTCCTTTGATAAGAACGAAAACCTGTCCCGCGCCGGAGAGGCCATCGCATGGGCCGCCGAAAAGGGCGCGGATATAGCCGTCCTGCCCGAGATGTTCACATGCCCGTATTCCAATAAGTATTTTGCCGATTACGCCGAAGAGGGCTTCGGCCCGACACGCACGGCGCTTGCCGGATTTGCCGCAAAGCACGGCATATATGTCGTCGGCGGCTCGATGCCCGAGAGGGAGGACGGGAAGATATATAACACATCCTTTGTCTATGACCGTTCGGGACGCCAGATCGCCCGCCACCGCAAGATGCATCTTTTCGATATCGACGTCCGCGGCGGGCAGCGTTTCTTCGAATCGGAGACCTTTACACCCGGCGACGATGTCACGACCTTCCAGACCGAGTTCGGGGTGATGGGCCTCTGTATCTGCTTCGACATACGCTTCCCCGAGCTCAGCCGCCTCATGGCCCTGCGCGGAGCGAAGGTCATATTCGTCCCCGCCGCCTTCAACATGACCACCGGCCCCGCACATTGGGAGCTGGCCTTCCGCCAGCGCGCCGTCGACAGCCAGCTCTTCACCGTCGGCGTTTCCCCCGCCAGGGATGAAAAGGGCGTCTATGTGGCCTACGGAAACTCGATGGCCGTCTCGCCCTGGGGCACCGTCCTCGGCAGGCTCGACGGTGGAGAGGGGAAGATGCTGCTCGATCTCGACCTTTCGCAGATAGAGGATATCCGCGCCCAGCTGCCCCTTATGAGCGCCCGGCGCACCGATATATACCGCCTGGAGGAGCTTGCCAGATAGGCCGCCCGGTGGTATAATATAAAAACAATATTAAAGGCAGAGTAGGCATGCATGTGACCAGTGCCCGGGGGACGGGGAGTTGTCCCCGGGACGAAGTGGCCCATAGACCCGCAGTATGCATGCC
>CAKUAK010000081.1 GCA_934636325.1 uncultured Eubacteriales bacterium | reverse complement strand
CCCACGGACAAGTCCGTGGGGGGCCCCGAAATGATCTGTCAGGGAATCGCTCATTACATTCGCTGGATTCCCTTCGACAATTCAGGCTCCGCGCTGCGGCGCGGTGTCGCGGCCGCATTGCGATGCGTCACGCGGGTTATGGAGTTTTTGTCGCGCGCATGTCGCGGAAAAACATATTTGATAGCCTGCGGCGCAGTATGTGTATCCGGGCATAGAGCATCGGGGGATGCCTTCCCCTTGAGGGGAAGGTGGCACGGCGGAAGGTCGACGTGACGGATGAGGTGTTACCCGATGAAGGCACGCGAGCCTGCGGCGCTGCACAGGCAATGGGAAGTAGAAAAAAGCCTCCCTTGTGTAAAGGGAGGTGGCAAAAGTGCTCTTCTTTTGCCGGAGGGATTGTTTGTATAAGCCCGATGGCGTATACAGGCAGCCTGAACGGATCAATCCCTCAGTCAGACGACCTTCCGTCTGACAGCTCCCTTTACACAAGGGAGCCTTAGTATGTGACTTTTCACTCGTACTATACCCGCATTAACGCCCCGTGACGTTCCGACATTTTCTCATTTAACGAACCCTTTACAGGGGTTTGTATATTTCTTTTCGGGGCTATTGCAGGGCGTCCCGAGGCCTGATATATTATTTATGCCCCACCGGAAAGGGCGGGGCATGAATAAATATTTCTGCGAGGTGTTTATCATGAAAAAGCTCGGAAGTCCCAGGGATCTTCTTGTAATGACGCTTGGTACGGCCATCATCGCCGGGGCCGTTTTCTTTTTCCTGATACCGGCCGACATACCGCTCGGCAGCGTGACCGGCCTGGCGCTGGTCCTCAACCGCATAACAAGCATACGCATATCCCTTCTGACCTTCATACTCAATGTCGTGCTGTTGATAATCGGTTTTCTGACCATCGGCCGCGAGTTCGGGGCAAAGACGGTATACACCTCGATCCTTCTCCCGGCCATAATGGCCGGCCTTGAAAAAGCCCTTCCGAACAACACATCGATCATGGGCGACCCCATCCTTGACGTTGTCTGCTTCCTGTTTGTCTGCGCCATCGGCCAGACCCTGCTCTTCAACGCCAACGCCTCTTCGGGCGGCCTTGATATCGTCGGCAAGATACTCAACAAATATCTGCGCATGGAGCTGGGCCCGGCCGTCGCGCTGGCCGGTATGTGCGTATCGCTGCTGACCCTTTTCTGCTATGATCTGCGCACCGTTATTCTCAGCCTTCTGGGGACATACCTCAGCGGCATCGTCCTCGACCACTTTATCTTCAGCATGGGCGGCAAAAAGAAGGTCTGCATCCTCTCGCAGAAGGAGGAGGAGATCAAACGCTTTATCCTTGACGACCTCAACCGCGGCGCCACTCTTTATGATGTCATCGGCGCGTACGACGGCGTAAAACGCCGCGAGATCCTTACCATCGTTGACAAGAACGAATACCGCGCCCTGCTGTCATACATCAACCGCACCGATCCCTCGGCCTTTGTCACGGTCTACCCGGTAAACGAGGTGGTCGACAACGCCCGCCGCATCCCCAAGCCCAAAAAGAAGGCCTAATAGCACTGGAGGACGAGCCACGCCCGGTCGAACCGCCGGGCGGCCAGATCCTCTTTGCGGATATAGAAATATATGCGGCCGCAGTCGCCGAACATGAGGTAGAAATGGCCATCTTCGACGGTGTCGAGCTGGAAGAGCAGGGTCCAATCGTCGATGGAATGTTCCTCGGCATAGATCAGCTCCCGCTCGGGAGCATCGATGTCACCGCCCATGTCATAGCCCCGGGTGACCAGCTGGCACTCGGCCGCCATGCTGCCCTGGATCGGGTCGGCCCAGCCCAGCAGCTTGCTCGAGTTCTCCGGCTCGCCGCAGCCCATGCGGCGGCGGATCGTTTCGAAGTCATCATAGTCGATGTCGGTCTGCCATGCCATCTCGGCATCGTCCGGAGACATGACCGAGCGCCCGGCGCTCATACCGATCGACAGGGCGGGGAAGCGGCAGTCCTCAGGCAGGTCGGCGGGAAAGGCGGACGGCTTCAGCCCGGAGATATCCTTGAACCAATAGACCCGGGCGCTGCCCTCGTCCTTGGGGTCATAGCCCCAGCGCTGAGAGCGGTACTCATAGAAGAAGGAGATCACCCCCTCGTGGGGCAGAAGGCCGTCTTTATCATGCTTTGCCAGCATGCGGCAGTCGAACTGGGCCAGAAAGGCCAGCGGCAGGGGCGTTTCATCGCCATAGCCGTAACGGGGCCACTCGAAGCCCTCGGGCAGGTCGGGCGCGCCGCCGAAGCGGGTCAGGCTGCCTTTGCCTGCCGCGCCGCCGATATGAAGGTCGATCTGACCCTTGGCCGTTTCCTCAAGACGCTTTTTGATATCCATAAAGCTCTCTCCTTTGATATTTATGGCTATATTCTACCACACCATCCACAGCCTGTGGATGGTTTTTTGGTTCCCCCACTCGGCGCGGCCGAGCGGGGGCCCCGAAATATTCTGTCAGGGAATCGCTTCGCTGGATTCCCTTCGACAGTT
>CAKUAK010000080.1 GCA_934636325.1 uncultured Eubacteriales bacterium | reverse complement strand
GGATATTTCCCGGCAACAGAAGCCCCGCGCAATGATATCCCGTGGGCTTGCCGCTAATAAAAAAAGACTGTGATATCACAGTCTTTTTTATTTGATGTTTTTGCCGTGACATGTGCCGGGAAAATCTATTTAATTCACGGGCCCCCGCAAAATCAATGATTTTGCGGGGGATCTGCTACTTCAGCCTTTTATCGCTTTTGGCGGCCAGATGGGTGCCGACGCTCTGGAAGAGCTGGACCAAAAGGATCAGGAAGATGACGGCCATTATCATTATAAGATACTGATAGCGGTAATAGCCGTAGTTGATGGCGATCTTGCCGAGGCCGCCGCCGCCGATCATGCCTGACATGGCCGAATAGCCGAGGACGGTGGTGACGGCAATGGTGGCGTTATTGAGCAGCGAGGGCACGCTTTCGGGCAGCATGACCTTCATGATTATCTGCATCGGCGTCGCGCCCATGCTCTGGGCGGCCTCTATGATATTGGGGTCGAGCTCGCGCAGGCTGCCCTCCGCCAGGCGGGCTATAAAGGGAAAAGCGGCGATGACCAGCGGGACTATCGACGCCGGGGTGCCGACGACCGTGCCGACGATAAGTCGGGTCAGCGGGAAAACGACGATCATGAGTATAAGGAAGGGCACCGAGCGCAGAAGGTTTATCACCCAGTTTATGCCGTGGAGCAGCCAGCGGGGAACGCGGATGATCCGTCCGTCCTCCCCGGCCACCAGCAGCACGCCGAGGGGCAGGCCCAGCAGTATGGCGAAAAAGGTCGAAAGCAGGGTGACATATATCGTTTCCCATAGGGCAAGGGGGAACTGGGTGCGGAATATTTCAAGGGCCGAGGTAAAGGCCTCCGACCGGAAGAAGCTAAGCATTGGGTTCTACCTCCTCTGCGAGTATATCGGGCACGGCGCGCAGGTAATCGAGGGCCGAGGCGAGGGCCTCCTGCCCGCCGGGGATGCCGAGCAGCATGTTGCCATAGGTCTTGACGCCGATGCTCCTTGTCGAGGCGGCGATTATGCTGGCCGTGACCCCCCTGTCGATGGCCATACGGGCGATGAGGGGATTCATGGTCGCCTTTGCGCCGTTGAACACGACCCGCAGCAGCGCCCCGCCCTCGAAGGTGACGGCGCTCTGCTCATAGCCGTCGGGATACACGAGGCGCTTGGCGGCCGCCGACCTGGGGGCCGAGAAGATATCGCTTACCGGCCCTTCCTCGGCCACCGTGCCGTTATCGAGGATGGCGACACGGGTGCATATCTGCTCTACGACGCTCATCTGGTGGGTTATCATAACGACGGTCAGGCCGAGACGGTCGTGGATCTCGCGGATGAGCGACAGTATCGCCTGTGTGCTCTGGGGGTCGAGGGCCGAAGTCGCCTCGTCGCAGAGCAGTATTTTGGGCGAGGTGGCAAGGGCTCTTGCAATGGCGACCCGCTGCTTCTGGCCGCCCGACAGCTGGGACGGATAGGCGTCGAGCTTATTGCCCAACCCGACCGTCTCCATAAGCTCGGCCGCCCGGGCCATGGCCTCGGATCTGTTCATGCCGGCCAGCTCGAGGGGAAAGCTGACATTGCGCTGACATGTGCGCTGCATCAGCAGGTTGAAGCCCTGGAATATCATAGTTATATCCCGCCTGGCCCGGCGCAGCTCCTCGGGCGGGAGGGCGGCCATATCCCGGCCATCGATGACGACCTTTCCAGAGGTCGGGCGCTCCAGCATGTTGATGCAGCGGACAAGTGTGCTCTTTCCCGCGCCGCTCATGCCGATGATGCCGTATATCTCGCCGTCGGGTATCGTAAGGTCGATATCGCGCAGGGCCTCTACCGTGCCTCCCGCGCCGGTAAAGGTCTTTGTAAGTTTTTGCAGCTCGATCATTTTATACCTCCGCATGCATGACAGCGCCGTCCGGGATCTCCCGGGCGGCGCGGAGTCAGGCGATGTTATTTCTCGATGGCGTCCAGCGTCGTCTGCTTGCCGCCGTAAAGTCCCATCGGCTCGACGTGGATGACGCCGACCGAGACGATGTGGGTACCGTTCTCTTTATTGAAGTCCTCAAGATAGGGCAGGTGCTGGAAGTAGTTGGCGTCGATCTCGCCGCTGTCTACGACATTGTTGGGCTGGACATAATCGGTAAACTCCTTGATGTCAAGGGTGATATCCTTCTCGGCCAGGATGCCCTTGGCGACGTCGAGGATCTCTGCGTGGGGCGTGGGCGATGCGGCGATGGTTATCGTCGTTCCGGCAAGGGCGTCATAGTCGACCGTGCTGTCGAAGCCGTCGCCGGGGTTCTCGACCACCGAAATAACGGCGCCGTCATAGGTCTCGTTGATAAAGTCGGCGACCTTCTTGCTTTCGAGGGCGGCCTTAAGGGCCTTTATCTTATCGGTGTTCTCTGTGCCCTCCTTGACGGCCAGGATATTGCCGTAGGCCGAGGCCGAGCCCTCTGTCAGAAGGGAATCCCTGACCGGGTTGATGTCGGCCGAGATGGCATAGTTGGAGTTGATGATGGCATAATCGACATCCTTGAGGGTGTTGGGGATCTGGGCCGCTTCGATCTCCTTAAAAGAGATGTTGTGGGGATTCTCGGCGATATCGTTGATCGTAGCAGTGATGCCGGCGCCGTCCTTGAGCTTTATATAGCCCTGCTCTTCAAGCAGCAGCAGCGCGCGGGCTTCGTTGGTCGTGTCGTTTGGGACGGCGATGGTGACTCCCTCGTCCTTGCTGCCGCAGGCGGTCAGGGCACAGAGGGAAAGGATTGCGACTAAAATAAGTGATGTGAGCTTTTTCATGTTTATATACCGGCCTTTCTGTCCGTTGTTTTTGTTGTTTTTTATCTTGATCTGTCGGGATGCGCGGGGCGTCACATTCGCCCGTTATACATTCCGGCCCGGACAAGGGCGGCGAATAATCTTTTCATAATTTCCTCCGAAAACAAAAATAGCCGGGAGACCCGACGAGGTCTCCCGGCTTATCAAACCGTTTATCAGGGGCGCTCTATCTTTCGGCCCGTGAAGGAGAATACTTCGTCGGAACAGCACAAAGCATGCACATGCGCTCACGCATGCACATCTGCATCATCATCATGGCCGAATAGCTAAGCTTTGTCATGTCAGCGTTCTCCTTTCCTGAAAAATCGCTTGTGTCTTTTGTTGCTCTTATGATAGACCGGCATATACCATCTGTCAAGGGGTATGAGCCATATAAATTTTAATATGGCTCAAAGGTCATATTCATCGAGGAAGCTGTGGCGCACGCCCCCCTTTTTATAGGCCAGGACGGTGTCGAGATTGACATTCTCGACGCTGCGGAAGATGCACTTCTCGACGGCGGGGTTGGTCTTTTTGAGCTCGCGGATCAGCTTTTTGGTTTCGAGGCGGGCCGAGTGGCTCTGGCCGTCGACCCGGCAGGAGGTGCAGGTCTCGGTAAAGTGGCAGGCGCACTGGAGGAACTGGAGGCCGTTATAGTCGCGCCATGCCTTGATATCGTCCTCGCGGATGAAATAGAGGGGGCGTATCAGCTCCATCCCCGGAAAGTTGGTGCTGTGCAGCTTGGGCATCATGGTCTGTATCTGCGCGCCGTGGAGCATGCCCATGAGTATGGTCTCGATGACGTCGTCGAAGTGATGGCCGAGGGCGATCTTGTTGCAGCCCAGCTCCTTTGCGAAGCTGTAAAGATGGCCGCGCCGCATGCGGGCGCAGAGATAACAGGGGTTCTTTTCGACATTAAAGACCGAGGCGAAGATGTCGCTTTCGAATATGGTTATCGGTATGCCGAGGATGCGGGCGTTCTCTTCGATTATCTTCCTGTTGCGGGCGTTATAGCCGGGGTCCATGACAAGATATTTGACCTCGAAGTTGACCGGGCTGTAACGCTTGAGCTCCTGGAACAGCTTGGCCATCAGCATGGAATCCTTGCCGCCCGAGATACAGACGGCCACCCTGTCGCCCTCGTTGACCAGCTTGTATTCCTTGAGTGCCTTGACGAACTGGTGCATGAGGGGCTCGCGGAACTTCTTGCGTATGCTGTGCTCGGCCCGCTCCCGCACCTCGTCCTGATCCCGGCGGGACAGCATGTCGGCCAGCCATGCGGGATAGCCGCCCTCGAGGCTGTAGGCGTCATAGCCGCGGCTCCGCAGCTCGCGGGCGATATCAAGGCTGACGACCCCCTGAGAGCAGCAGATGACGATAGGCTTTTCCCTGCCGCAGGGCGGCTGGGTCAGCAGGTCGTTGACCGATATGACGGCCGCGCCGGGCATCGAGCCGCGCTCGCGGTCCGACTCGTCCCTTATGTCATATATGATATAGCTTCCGGCCGGACGTCCGGCCAGCTCGGCGGGGGATATTTCCATAACAGCTCTTCCTTGCGATAAAAACTCGGCACGCGGCCTATTAAAATATTATACTATATCTCCCGGCGGCAGCGCAACCGTCCATAGGTCGATATGGCCCGCGGCGGGAAAATATGAGCGCAGCGCCTTCCGCAAGGAAGGCGCTGCGATATCGTTATTCAATTATGATCCTATTTCCCCAGCGCCAGCAGGCCGTCGATGACCTCGGGCGCGATCTCGGGGGCTTTGTCGATAAGGCCGTCCTTGTCGATCGAGAACTCGACGTCAAAGGAATATTCGCTCTCGCCGTTCACGGTCAGCGTGACCGTCACGGTCTGATAGCCCAGATCCTTGTCCTCTTCCTTGAGCTCGACCGACTTGACCTCTATCGAGGTCAGGCGGGCGTCATCTCCCGAGACCGGATCGGGATATGTCCGCGCCTGAAAGACCATGGCCGTGCCGCTGTTGAGCAGCGTCTTTTGGCTCGATGGGGCGAAGTTTTCCTCGCACAGCTTCTCCCAGTTGGCGTTGACCCTCTCGGCCGCCTTTTCGGCCTCGGCCT
>CAKUAK010000079.1 GCA_934636325.1 uncultured Eubacteriales bacterium | reverse complement strand
CCGCCCGGGGTGCTGCCGGGTGGATCATTTAAGAAAAGTCTGACGCGGAGCAGGCTTTTTTATTTTCCGGCATTGAGCATTTCACCGACCGCCTCGGCAATGGCCGCGGCATAGGCGTCGATATTTTGATCGAGCAGATCGTTGTCGGCCTGGCTGGTGATAAAGCCCATCTCGATAAGGCAAGAGGGCATGTTGGTGTTGGCGTTGACGTAATAGTTGCCGTCGGGATTGGAGGCCGTGCCGTACTTGACCCCGCGGTCAGATGCCACGCCGACACCGTCTAAAGCTTTAAGTATCTTTTCGGCAAGGTGCCTGTCGGTTTTCGGCTTTTTGCTGTCGGCCCAGATCTCGACACCCGATGCGCTGCCGTCGGCGCTGTTGCGGTGGATGGACACAAAAAGGTCGGCGCCGCATCGGTTGGCGACGTCACAGCGTTCCTCAAGGGTGAGGTAGGTGTCGTCCTCTCGGGTCATGACGACGTCGGTCTCGGGGTACCTATCGGCCAGCGCGGCGCGGATCTTGAGGGCCAGCGAAAGGCAGTCGTCCTTTTCGGACCTAAGGCCGTCGGCGCTTTTTGCGCCGGGGTCGTCACCGCCGTGGCCGGGATCGAGGCAGACCCGCAGGACGCCGTCGGCCATAAAATCCGCGGCTTCATCATCGCGGAAGTATATGCGTCCGAGGGTTGCGATAAGGGCCAGTGCAATGGCCGCTGCGACAAGGATGATATATTTTTGAGTGTCTTTCGTTTTCCTGTTTTTCATTTTGATAGGCATCTCCTTCCGCAGATGATTGTATCAGATAAAAACTGTAAATAAAACCGCATAGCGGTTTAAGATTTCTTTAAGAAAAAAAGTCCGGCGTCTGATGTGGAACCGACGCCGGATAAAGACAGTATATATAAAGTATGCTAAGAGCGTATGGTCATATCGCCATTTTTGACCCATCCGATCCTGCGCAGCAGCCGGTCGATGGGCAGGCATATGACGATGGGCAGCAGAACGTGGACGAGCAGCATGGCGGCGATAACCGGCAGGCTGCCGAAGCGGGGGGCCATATCAGAGTACATACAGATTTGGCCGACAAGGCCGCTTGTTCCCATTCCGGCCCCGGCGGGGATGTTGGTCATGCGGAAGGCGACCGAGCTGACCGCGCCGCATATCCCGCTGGCTATCGTCGGGGCGATCCATATGCGGGGATTACGCATAATGTTGGGGACCTGAAGCATGGATGTGCCGATGCCCTGTGAGACGAGGCCGGAAAAGCCGTTGTCACAATAGCTTATAACGGCGAAGCCTACCATCTGAGCACAGCATCCCGCCGTTGCCGCGCCCCCGGCCAGGCCGGAAAGACCGAGCATGATGCACAGGGCGGCCGAGCTTATCGGCAGTGTAAGGACGACTCCGACAATCATGCCGACGACTATACCCATGGGCAGAGGAGCCATATCGGTTGCAGAGTTGACTATGTTGCCAAGCCATGTCATGCCGGCATTTATGTAAGGCCCAACCCACGAGGCGGCAAGACCGCCGGCGATTATGGTCACCATCGGTGTGACGATTATGTCGAAAGGTGTCTTTTTTGAGACCAGGCCGCCGATCTCAGATCCGATGACGGCGCCGACATATGCGCCGACAGGTCCGCCGGCAGAGTAACCTACGGCACCGCAGGCGGCGCAGGAGAAGACGACCAGACTGTCACACTTGAGACCGTAGGCAATGGCGACGCCGATGGCCGAGCCGATGACCGGCGAGGAAGCGGCAAGCACGTCTGTTACGGCCGAGAGAAAGCCGAGTCCCGGCAGCTTGGAGAGCTGAGATATGATCAGCCCAATGATGAGAGAGGCGAAAAGCCCAAGAGCCATCGAGCCCATCGCATCAATGAAGTAGCGCTTAAAAAAGCCTCCGCTCGTTGTTTGAGAAGATTTCGAATTTGCCATAATTTGAATCCCGTCCTGTGTATATTTTCATGATAACTCATGTGCCGGCCAAAAAAGGCCAGTCTGTAAAACAGTATATCATAGCGCTGCTGCGATTGCAATGCGGTATATACGATCACGGCGGTGGAGAGAGTGAAAGGAGAAAGAATGAGAAATACTATAAGAAGGGCCATATCGGTTGTGTCGGCCCTGTGTATCGCAGGCTCGGTATGTATGCCTGTGCTGGCAAAGGATTATTCCTATATCCGCAGAGACGAGATATCAGGCGGGCTGACCTTTACGACCGAAACGACAAAGACATCGATGGGTGCCGGAAGCCGCGCATATATATACGATTATACCCCCGGCGGGACGACCATGCCGATCGTCGCTTACGGCGATAAGCTCTATGGCAAGTCAGACATCAATGATGTGGTCGATTACTGCCGCAGGCAGGGGTATACCGTTATGGCTGCCTTCAATGCAGACTTTTTCAGCATGTCGACCGGTGTGCCGACCGGCATAGTCGTCCGTGAGGGAAGGCTGTGCTCCTCCGACGGCTCGTGGAATGCCGTCGGCTTCATGCAGGACGGACGGGCCATATGCGGTTCGCCAAAGCTGGATATAACCTTTTCTGTCAACGGCGGCCAGCGTTTCCCAATTGCCGCCTTCAATAAGGTCAGGGATTCAAAGGGGATATATCTGTATTCCTCTGACTATGGCACGTCGACCCATCTGACCGCGGCCGGGCCGGTAGCTATCCTCAAAAAGGCCGACAGCGCCGCCTATATGACGATCGGCGGTTCGATCGCCCTTACCGTTGTCGAGGCCGGGACATCCTCGGGCGAATCAAAGCTTGATGACGATACATTTGTCCTCACGCATCAGGCCGCCGTGTCAGCCGGGATCGATATAACGGCCCTTCAGCCGGGCGACCTTGTCATGGTGTATACCGGCACAAGGAGCGAGGGCTGGGACGGTGTCTATTATGCCTGCGGTGCCGGAGATGCGATGATAGAAAAGAGCGTGCTGACCTCAAACGCCTCCAATTCGGTCAAGGGCCCGCGCACGATGCTTGGCATCAGGAATGACGGCAGTATCGCAATACTTGTCTGTGACGGCCGAAGCAATGGAACGGCTGACGGAATGACGCTGCGCGAAGCGGCAATGAAGCTCTATGAGATGGGCTGCAAAAATGTCGTGAATCTCGATGGCGGCGGTTCGTCGGTGGCTTCGGCAAGATATCCCGGTCAGGCATCGGTGCCTGTCGTCTCCGATCCCTCCGACGGCTCGCCAAGAAAGTGCGCCAACTTTATAGTATTTGTCAATACCGGAGACAGAAGCGAGGGCGAACGGTATGTCTCTGTCTATCCCAAGGACGCCCTTGTACTGGCCGGCGGAAGCATAGAGCTCTCGGCCTATTCCTATAACAGCAGCTATTACCCCGGCAGCCGGTATGACGATGGCTTTTATGTTGTCTCGGGCGGCGGAGAGATAGACGGAAATGTGCTTACCGTCCCCGAACGCGGCGGGACGGTCACTGTCGGCGCCGATATATACGGTCTTAACAGCGTAAACGCCGATATTATTTCGGTCGACACCCCCGAAACGATGACGGTCAGCAAAAAGGGCAGCACAGCCGAGCTGACCTTGCTCAGCCTTGAGCCCGGCGGGACGATCGACCTCGACGTCACCGTCACCGACGGCCTCAGAAAAATTGCATCAAAGGATGAGCAGTTCACCTTCAGCGCCACCGGCAATATAGGAACGATAGAGCCCGACGGTAAGTTCACCGCCGCCGATATACAGGGTGCATCGGGTACGATAGAGGTCTCCTTCGGCTCGGTAAAGCGCACGGTGTCGGTCACGGTGGGCAAGGCCCCCGAGGTCATATCCGGCTACGAATCCAACAGCTCTTATAATATCACAGCCCCCGAGGGCGTATCGGCGTCGGCTTCGGTCAGCCTTACCGGCGATAACGCCAGATACGGCAAGGGCAGCCTTCTGATGTCCTTCAGCGGCGGCAGTGATACCGTCACATACACGGCGCAGAAGGCCATGAGCATCAAGTCGGGCATGAAGCAGCTGACGTTGGCCGCAAAGGGCGACGGAGAATGGTATATCGACTTTAATACCTCTTCCGGCATCGTTTCAAGCCGGATAAATGTTTCGGGCAGCTGGGACTTTACAACGATCGACATTCCTTCCGGCGCGTTGTCGATAGCCGGTTTCCATGCATCCGGTGAAGCCGGGCGTGTATATGTCGACCAGATAGTCGGACATTACGGCACGGCGCAGCTCGACACACAACCGTCCGCCATTGATATGCTGACCTTTGACGGCGACCTGAACGTGAGGATCACAGACAACGGCAGATATCCCATCGGCCTGTCCAATATAAAGGTCATGCTGGATGGAGCCGAGACTAAAAATATCACCTTTGATACGGCCTCTGGTACACTCAATGTCGTCATGCCGCAGGACGGTATGCTGCACCGCGTGACGATAGAGGTCTCCGACAGCTTTGGCAACCTTGCCCGCTTCAGCACCGAATCGGAGGGCGCATACGACGGCCCCTTCGGAGACATGGCGGGACATTGGGGAGAAAAGTATGTAAACTATCTCTGGCGCAAGGGGGTCTTTACAGCCGACGAGACCTTCAGACCCCAGGCCAGCGCCACAAACGAGATGGTTGCCACGATCATTTCGAGATATATGGGCATCGACACCGATAAATATAAGAATGTAGAGCTGCCCTATGCCGATATTGACAAGATACACGATTGGGCGCTGCCCCATATAAAGGCGCTTTACAGCCTCGGCATAATGCAGGGCGGAAGCGACAGCAGCGGCAGGGTCTGGTTCTATCCCGCCGAGGCCGCCAACCGTGCCCGCGTCATGACGGTCATGGGACGCACGCTCAGCAGGGGCTACAGCTATGGCGAGGCGTCATATTCCGATATGTCGGATGCCCCGGCCTGGTCGGTCGATAATATATCGCTCCTGTCGGCCCTGGGTGTTGTCAACGGATACGGCGGCGAAAATCGCGTTGCGCCCTCGGCTGGCATAACGAGGGCCGAGATAGCGGCTATCCTTTACAGATTATATTAACGTCTGGACGGCGCGACAAAGACCTCCTCGGCTTTGGTCAGGCGTAGGTCGACATAAGCCGCTCGGCAAGGGCAATGTGATGACGGGTATCCGGCGAAAGCCGGATACCCGTTACTTTCTGCACCGAAAAACAATGGGTTTATGTATGGCTTTCAAGTACAATTATGATCGGATGAAGGTGTATCATGCGGTGCAGAGGGAGGCGAAAGAAATGCGGACAGAAGAAAAGCATATCCGATGGTGTATTCTTGGCGCGATCGGGGGTATATTCATGGCTGCCGGCGATTGGCTACTGGGATGCATACCCATTCAGCCCTCCGACACGGGTATGTTCAACAGGGCCTATTATCTGTCGGGCTCTTATGGGCTGTGGAGGCCGGTACTGATCGTCGGTCTGGGAGCTATCGGAGGGTTTCTCTATTACATTACGGTAAAAGCGCTGAATGCGGATATCGACTCGAAATACGGAAAAACAAAGCTCGTCCAGTATCTGTGCGGGATATTCACCGTTGCGGTCGCCCTGGCGATACATACCTGGTCGGCCACCCTGGCATGGCTGACCGCATATCTGGGACCCCGCATCGGGGCAGAGGCGGCGGTCACTGCCTATCAGAACGACATGCTCGCCGCCATCCTCCCCATGTATATTCCGATGGTATTGATGATAGTGATACATTTCGTGATGCTTCTTTCCGGTAAGACGCGTTATCCCAGATGGATGCTCGTTTTTCATCCGGTCACATTGAATATTCTGCTCGTTGTCATCCCCGATATTGCACAGGCCATGCACGTGCCCGCGGCCACATGGATGTCGATCATGAGCCAGAGCAGCACCAACAGCTCTATATTTATCTGGTGCACAGCGGCCGCGGTCTATGGAAAGAGGCACATGCAAAGCCACGGGGAAAGATGATGGGGCATAAACTCAAAATAGCCTGCGCGACCCTTTTATACAGGGCGGCGCAGGCTATTTTTTAACGAATGAAATGAGGAAAACGGCGGGCGGGGGCGAAGGCGCGTCCGCCGCGGAGTTCTCATTATTTTTTGTTGGTATCAATAAAGTTCTGTATCAGCTCGGAGGCGATGCTGATATTGTTGGACATCGGCTGGATCTCGTCGGGGGCGAACCACGCCGCGGCCGATATCTCGGATTCCTGAAGGGTGGGGACATCCTGATCGCCGTCAAGACGGCATGTAAAGCCGATCATCTGGGAATCCGAGAAGCCCCAGGGCTGGCTCTTGAAATACTTTATGTCGGTCACCTTGAGGCCGACCTCCTCCATGACCTCGCGCTTGACCGTCTCTTCAAAGGTCTCGCCGATCTCGACAAAACCGGCGATGAGCGAGTAACGTGTGCCGTTGACGTTTTTGGCCATGAGCAGCTTGCCGTTATGTGATACGGTCGTTATTATGGCCGGGCAGATCTTAGGATATTCGGTCAGGCCGCATTTGGGGCAGACCATGGCGCGCTCGAAGGTGCTGCGGTGGGTCATCGTGCCGCATCGTCCGCAGAAGCGGCGGCTTTGCTCCCATTTGGAGAGCTGCCATGCCGTTACTGTCGAAAAGGCGGTCTTTTTGTCGGGATGGCTGCGGACGAGGGCCGGGGCTTTTACATAGCGGAAGCCGTCTTTTTCGTCGAGTATTTCCTCGGAAATATAACAGCCTCTTCCGTCGATGGAAAAGATGTGGTGGCAGGGCGGGGTCAGTTGGCCGTATACCGGAAGGCTGGGCGCGCTTTCGTCGCCGCAAACCAGCAGCTCGTCGCCGCGGAAGCAGAAAAGGGTGTCGCCCTCGCTGGGCGGTTCAAGAGAAAAGGCGTTTGAAAAAACGCCCTCGCCGATATCCTGTATCATATGTAAGGACCTCCGTAAATGATTCATTATACGGTAATGTTACCATATCGGCGGAAATAGGGCAAGAGCGTTAAAATTATGTGATGCCGGAGTTGTCTGAAACAACACAGATATTTTTGTTGAATTGGGTCAAAAACAGTGCTATAATCAAAAGGTGTATTATGAGAAAACACAAAATCTTTTTGCACATAGATGTTTGGAGTGCTGTGTAAATGTTGAAATTTATTGCGAAAAGGGTACTGACAATAATCCCGGTGCTGTTCGGCGTCACCTTCATGGTGTATTTCCTGATGACCGTCGCCCCGGGAAATCCCGAGCTGACGCCGCTGCGCAAGGCCGAGACCGAAGAGCAGAAAGCGCAGATGAGAGAGGATCTGGGCCTCAACGATCCGATCCTTGTGCGGTATTTTCGGATGATGAGGGGGCTGTTCAGGGATGATTCGGGCAAGGCCAGCCGTATCATAACAAAGATGAAGGTACATCTTCCCAAATCCCTTGAGCTGTGCTTTGTCGCCCTCTTTTTCTCGGTCATACTGGCGCTGCCCCTCGGCGTGATCGCCGCCGTAAAGCAGAACACGCTGTTTGACGGCCTTTCGATGATAATCTCGCTCATCGGCGTTTCGATGCCCAACTTCTGGCTTGGGCTGATTCTGATGATAACCTTTGCCCTGAAGCTGGGATGGTTCCCGACGGCCGGATCGTCCGGGCCGATATATATCGTTTTGCCCGCCGCCACCCTTGCCTTTATCAATATGGCGTCGATAGCCCGCGTCACCCGCTCCTCGATGCTCGAGGTCGTGCGTCAGGATTACATAAGGACGGCCCGTGCCAAGGGTGTCGCCGAGCGAAAGATAATCATGCGCCATGCCCTCAAAAACGCCCTTATCCCGACCGTCACGGTCGTCGGAACACAGCTGGGCGAGCTTCTGAGCAGTACCATCATAATAGAGAACGTATTTGCATGGCCGGGCATCGGACGTCTTTTGATGCAGGCTATCGACAGCCGCGATATGTCGATGATGATCGCATGCGTTATCGTTTTTGCCGTCTGTGTTTCGATAATAAATCTCTGTGTCGATATCCTTTACAGCCTGATCGACCCGAGAATATCGGTGTCATGATATCCGCAGGCCGGTATCCTTTTGGATACCGGCTTGTTTACTTTTTGCGGCAAACAGCGTAAAATGGCTGTAACGTCATTTGGATCAATGCCTGATCGGAGGAAATATGAAGGGTCATCTGAAAAAATACGGCGCGGTCGGCCTGACCTGCTTTGCCGTTTATCTTGCGATAAGATACTGGCAGAATATAGAGGGGCTGGCAGCCGGGCTGATGAGCGCGGCGTGGCCGCTGGTCATCGGCTGTGCCGCGGCATATGTCGTCAATATTCTCATGAGCTTTTATGAGAATAAGCTGCTGCGCGGGGTGAAAAAGGGCAGACGGGCCATCGCGGCCGCGTTGTCGTATATAAGCCTTGTTCTGATGATCGTGCTGCTCTTCAATATGGTGCTGCCAGAGCTTTGGGCATGCCTCCAGCTGCTGGGGCAGCGTCTGCCGGATATGATGGAAAAGACGGCCGATGCCCTTGGACAATATGTCGATATCGACAGCGGCAGCGTCGAAAAGGCCATAGCCTATATCGAGAGCATAGATCTTAAAACCATTGCCGAAAAGCTGCTCCACGGTGTTGGCGGCGCGCTCTCGGCGGCGGCCACCGTTGTCGGAAGTGTCGTTTCATTTGTCGTAACGGCGGTCGTGGCGCTTGTATTTTCGGCCTATATCCTGCTTGATAAAGAGAGGGTATGCGCGGCTGCATCAAGACTGGTCGATGCCTATCTTCCGAAAAGCGCCGCGCAAAAGCTCAGGTATGTCACGGGTGTCCTTGACCAATGCTTCCACAGGTTCATCGTCGGCCAGTGCATAGAGGCCGTCATACTCGGCAGCCTGTGCGCCATAGGCATGCTTATCCTTAGGTTGCCCTATGCCGCGATGATCGGAACCCTTGTGGGCTTTACGGCCCTCATACCGGTGGCCGGAGCGTATATCGGTGCTGTCGTCGGCGTTCTTATGATAGCCTCGGAATCGTGGATCAAGGCGGTCATATTCGTTGTATTCCTGATACTTCTTCAACAGTTCGAGGGAAATGTGATCTATCCAAGGGTCGTTGGGTCCTCGATAGGCCTGCCGAGTATGCTGGTCCTGGCGGCCATAACCGTTGGAGGCGGGGTCGGCGGCATATTCGGCATGCTGATAAGCGTGCCGCTTACGGCCTCGGCGTACCGTCTGGTCACAGATGATCTCGAACGAAGGAAAAAGGGCCGATCTGCCCCATGCGGGAAAGAAGAGAGGACGGCCGAAGAGCCGCCTGTGCCTGCGGAGGCCCGGCCGGAAAGACACGAGCGGAAGAAAAAGAAGAGCAAAAAATAAAAAGAGGCGCGGCATTTTAAATGCCGCGCCGTTGTCAAGGCCGGGTGGTCTGTTATCTCTCGAAAGCTCTTTCAAGCATGATTATCTGGGATTCCGGGAATACAAAGCCGTATTTCTCCAATGCGGCCCTCAGATCCTTGCGCTCCGACGGTATCATGCAGACCAGCTTGGGCAGGCCGCTCTCCTTGAGCTTTGTTATGGCAAGAGAGATGCAGGCGTCAAGATCGCCGCCCATAAGTCCTATGTGAAGGGCGCTCTGTTTCATGAAGCGCGCGCCGATAACGGCGCAGCTGCCGTCCTTTTCCCACACATAGCCGTCGGATACCAGCTGCTTGTAAAGCGGCTGGGTCAGGCCGTAGAAGGTGCGGTTCATACAGAAATATCCATGATAGCCTTCAACATAAGGCGAGATGGCTGCCTCGGCGCAGTGATGGCAGTCGGAGAGGCTGAAGCCATCGGGGGCCGTGACGTCTGGCGCATTCTCGAGCATGAGGGTGCCTTCGCGGGTCTGATAGGCGACATGCAGGCCGTTGCGCTCGCCGAGCACGCGGGAAGCATAATTGCTGAGACCGGTATACATGCGTACATAGGGAACCTTATATATTTCGCAGAGCTCTATGAAGCGTTTCCAGATGACGGCGCCGCAGCCCTTTTTCTGATGTGCCGGATCGACGCGGAGTATCTCCAGCCATCCGGAGCCGTCGCACTGAAGCGAGAAGCGGGCAAATCCGATGGGCTGTCCATCTTCCTCGGCAACTATGAGCTCTCCGCGGCTGTTGTCGAAAAACTCGTCCTTTACGGCGTCGAGATAAAGAAGAGAGGGAGTCGAGCGGCTCTCTATTTCAAGAAGAACCGGAAGGTCATTAATATTGCCTTTACGGCATGTTATGCTCATGGTGATCCTCCTAAAATTGTAGTATAATTATATTTAACATCTGCCGAATACTTATGTCAACCGAAAGGATGAGCAAAAGTGGACGAAAAAGTAAAGCAGTTTGCACAAATGATGTCGGAAAGCCGGGATATAGTCTTTTTCGGCGGAGCGGGGGTCAGCACCGAAAGTGGGATACCCGATTTCCGCAGCGTCGACGGGCTTTATAACCAGAAGTGGAAATATCCGCCGGAGGTCATATTGAGCCGAAGCTTTTTCGACGCGCAGCCCGAGGAGTTTTTCAGGTTTTACCGCGAAAAGCTGCTATTGACCGGTATAAAGCCATCGGGCGCGCATAAGGCGCTGGCGAGGCTGGAGGCCATGGAAAGGCTGAGCGCCGTTGTGACCCAGAATATAGACGGTCTGCACCAGGACGCCGGAAGTCACCGTGTGCTTGAGCTCCACGGAAGCGTGCGGAGAAACTACTGCATGAAATGCGGCAGGTTTTACAGCGGGGAAGAGCTGGCCGGTATGCCCCTCGTACCGCGGTGCGCCTGTGGAGGGATGATAAAGCCCGACGTCGTCCTTTATGAAGAGGCCCTCGATCCAAAGGTGCTCGACGACAGCATCGCCGCCATAAGCCGGTGTGATATGCTCATCATCGGCGGGACGTCCCTCTCGGTATATCCGGCGGCGGGGCTCGTCCGGTATTTTAGGGGAGATCATCTTGTCATCATTAATAAAACAGAGATACAGGGCGAGCGCGGTGCCGACCTTGTTATCCGCGGAAGCATCGGAAAAACCCTCTCTGACGCTGTGGATATGCTTGAGGGCGGCATATGATATATGATAACATATGCGAGGGGCACTTTATTTCTCGCCCCAACAGATTCATTGCCAATATAGAGATAGACGGCGTGGCCCAGGTATGCCATGTCAAAAACACCGGAAGATGCGCCGAGCTCCTTGTGCCCGGCTGCCGCGTATGGGTGCAGCGGGCGCGGAACACCGCGCGCAGGACGGCCTTTGATCTCATAACGGTCGACAGGGGAGATATGCTCGTCAATATCGACTCGCAGGTGCCCAATCGCCTGTTTGCCGAATGGGCGGAGAAGAACGTGCCCGGGCTTGAAGAGATAAAGCCGGAGCAGACCTTCGGCGATTCGAGGTTCGACTTCCGCATAAAGGCCGGCGGCAGGGATATGTTTGTCGAGGTCAAGGGGGTCACGCTTGAAAGGGACGGCAGGGCCCTTTTTCCCGATGCGCCGACCGAACGGGGGATAAAGCATCTTAACGGCCTTGCGCGTGCCGCCGGCGAGGGATACGGCGCCGCCGTGTTTTTCGTCATACAGATGAAGGGTCCGGGGGTATTCAGCCCCAACCGCGATACCCATCCGGCCTTTGGCGACGCCCTTGTAAGGGCGAGGGAGGCCGGTGTGAAGATCATGGCGTATGACTGCATCGTGACACCGGGCAGCATTGTCATCGACAGACCGATCGATATCAGGCTTTGACATATTGACATGGAGCGCACTCCATGCTTTATTATAATAACAAAAACGGAGGTCATAGGGATGAAATACAGACGTTTGGGAAATACCGGCCTTATGGTCAGCGAGATAGGTCTCGGATGTGAGGGCTTTGTCGGCAAGAGTGAAGAGCACGCAAAAGAGCTTTTCTCGATAGCCACGAAGGCGGGGGTCAATTTTATCGACATGTATAGCCCCGAGCCGGGCTTTCGCCGCAATATAGGGAGATTCATCAAGAATATCCGCGGTACATATATACTCCAGTCCCATCTCTGCGCCGTCTGGCAGGACGGCCAGTATAAGGCGACAAGGAACCTTGAAGAGGTCAAAAATGGTTTCGAGGATATGCTTGAAGAGATCGACACCGATTACATAGATGTCGGCATGATACATTATATAGATTCCGACGCTGTATGGGAGGAGATACTCTCGAACGGCGTTATGGACTATCTGCTCGAACAGAAAAAACGCCGCCGCGTGCTCCACATCGGCGTCAGCAGCCATAACCCCAAGATAGCCCTCAAGATGGTCGAGAGCGGCCTTATAGAGGTCATAATGTTCAGCGTCAACCCCTGCTATGATCTTCAGCCGGGAGACGAGGATATCGAGAAGCTGTGGGCCGATGAAGCCTATGCGGGTCAGCTGGAAAACATGGACCCCGATCGCCAGAGGCTCTATGAGACATGTCAGCGTCTTGGCGTCGGAATCGACGTCATGAAGGCCTTTGGCGGGGGCGATCTCCTGACCGAGGAATCACCGGCCGGAGCTGCCCTTACGGTCAACCAGTGCATCCATTATGCCCTGACCCGCCCCGGCGTCGCCTCGGTCATGACCGGCGCGCGCACGGCCGAAGAGCTTCAGAAGAGCCTTGATTATGAAAAGGCAAGCGAGGAAGAGCGCGATTATGCCTCTGCTCTGGCATCCTTCCCGAGGATAAGCTGGCACGGACACTGCATGTACTGTGGCCACTGTGCGCCCTGCCCCAAGGGTATAAGCGTGGCTGATGTCACGAAGTTCCTCAATCTGGCCAAGGCCTGCAAGGAGGGCGTGCCTGAGACGGTGCGCGAGCATTATCTCGCGCTGGAGCATCATGCCTCCGAATGTATAGGCTGCGGCGCATGCACAAGACGCTGTCCCTTTGGGGTCGATGTTATTGCAAATATGAAAGAGACGGTGGATGTATTTGGCAGATAAAAAGATACTTGTCATCGACGGTCAGGGCGGCGGCATAGGCCGTCAGGTCGTCGGACTTATAAAATCCAGAGAAGCGGATGTCGAGATAACGGCGGTCGGCACAAACTCGCAGGCGACCTCGGCTATGCTCAAGGCAGGTGCCGACCACGGGGCGACCGGCGAAAATGCCGTTATCGTCGGCTGCCGCGGCGCCGATATAATAATCGGACCTGTGGGCATAGCCATCGCCGATTCGCTTTTCGGCGAGGTGACGCCCAAGATGGCGGTCGCCGTCGGGCAGAGCCGCGCCGTAAGGGTGCTCATCCCGGTCAATCACTGCGAGAATATAATCGCCGGGCTGGATGATATGTCGATGGGCGACCTTGTGGCGGCCGCCGTTGACGTGGCCTTTGAAAACATGGAATAAAACGATACCGCCGGTATTGCCGTTATTCCTTTCCGCCCGCCGATGTGGCGGCGTAGGAGAAATCAGGGTCGTTTGCTCCATCC
>CAKUAK010000078.1 GCA_934636325.1 uncultured Eubacteriales bacterium | reverse complement strand
GATCCAGACTATGCGGAATACACAGGTCCCGATCATGGTGCAGGCAGCCGGCAGCAGGGCATGTCCGCTGCCGCGCAGTGCTCCTGCCGGTATTTCATAGAAATTGCATATCGGTTCAAAAAGCAGGATGCAAAGGATTCTTACAGCGGCGCTTTTGACGATGGCGGCTTCCTTCATGAGCATGCCGGATAAAGGCGCGCGGAACAGGACGATCGCAAAAATCGGTATCGCGCTGCACACGGTCGATAGAACCAGGCATTGCCATAGAATGCGCTTGCATCGTTCGATTGACCCGGCGGCATGGTTCTGGCCGACGAAGGTCGTCGCCGTCTGCCCAAATGCCGTAATGATATAATATGTGAAATATTCAAAGTTCATGGCAATGGTGCTTCCTGCGATTGCCGTTTCGCCGGAGCTGTTTACCGATGCCCGAACAAAAATGTTTGCAAAGCAGAATACTGCCCCCTGTACAGTGGACGGGATTCCGGTTTTCAGAATGTTGCCCACGATGCGTGGAGATAATCTTGGTCTGCGTAATGTAAGCCGAAAGATTTTATCGTTTGCCAGACGGCGCAGCACCACAAATGCCGAAAGCATAGTGGAAATATCGGTGGCGATGGCGACGCCGGCAACACCCATACGAAATACGATCACAAAGATCAGATTTAATCCTATATTTGCGATCCACGAGATCAGCAGAGCAAGAATAGGATACCGGCTGTCACCGCGCGCGCGTAAAGCCGAGGCGCCGAAGTCGTAAAGCAGTAAAAATGGGTAACCCGGCATATATATGCGGAGATAAAGCACCGCTGCACCAAAAATACTTGCCGGAGTTTGGATCAGGCGCAGAAGGGGCGCCGCTGTGATCTGACCAATGAGCAGCCCGATAGTGCCGAAAAGCGCAGCCAAAAGCATGGCTGTCCGGAGCATGTCAGGCAGCCCTTTTGTTTGATTTCGTCCAATGCTATGCGCGATCAGTATATTTGCGCCGATTGACAAGCCGGAAGAGACGGTAACTATCAGGGCGATCATTTCGGTATTTGTTCCAACTGCCGTAAGGGCACTTTCGCTGCCGAAATACCCGACGATGGCGGTGTCCGCCGCATTAAACAGCTGGCGGTGTGCTTCTGACCTCTGCCGGAGAGCAGATTCTTCCCTTCCTTCGCAATGTGCTGAACGGTCATCAGGAGTTGGAGAGCCAGAGCTGCCGGATGAACGGCATTGAGACCGGAGTCGTGCGTATAGGCACCTTTTCCAGTGTGGCGATCAATTGGCTGCCGAATATTTTTGCCGCATTGCAAAATGACTATCCCGGAATAGAGTATGAAATGCTGCTCGGCGACTATGATGAGGTCGAAGGCTGGATCGACGAAGGAAGGGTGGACTGTGGATTTCTGAGGCTTCCCACGCTATCGAAATTCGATACGATCCTTTTGAAACAGGATGAATATAAGGTCGTGCTGCCGATGGGCCATCCGATTGCTGAAAAAGAAAGAGTTGACATTGCGGCGCTGGGGGCCTTCCCTTTTTGCTATTGGAGCATGGTGGGAAAACGAAAGTTTCCGACCTGTTGGAGCGCTGCCGTGTGCAGCCCGATATCCGGTTTACAACATGGGAAGATTTTTCCATTATTCGATTTTTATTCAGAGACGTTCCGCGGTTTATTCCGCCGGGGCGCGGCCCTCCGATTCAAGAAAGCCGTTTATACCGCCGAAGGTCAGGCGGCTGACCCACGACGACAGGGTCAATATCGGTATCTCGTGGCCCGAGGCGAACCACTTGCGATAGACGGCCACCAGGCCCGATACCGAATAATCGGCGATAAGATCCAGCTGGATCGGGTCGACGGCGATCTGCCTGCCGAAGGTATCCTTGAGGTTATCCTTCAGCGCCGATATTATCTTGCCCGAAAGGCCGGTGTTGTTGCCGCTTTTGAAGAGATGGGAATAGAACTCAAGATCGCGGCTTATCTCGGCCGTCAGGCGTGCAAAGACGATCTGCGGGTCGCGAAGGACGTCGGTAAAGTCGATATCCTGAAGTACGGCGTTGAAGGCGGTCGTTATCTCGTCCTCGATCTCGTCGACTATCTGATGGACACCGGAATAATAGTTATAGAAGGTCTTGCGGTTGATATCGGCCGTATCGGCGATATCCTTTATGGTGATGTCGTTGATGCCCTTGATCGAGACCAGCTGTGCAAAGGCATTCCGTATGGCCCTTTTGGTCTTGATGACCCTTCGATCGGTTCGTTTTCCCGTGTTCTCCATTCAGATAGTCTCCCTGTGAGATAGTATACAGATATTATTGCATATGTCCATAAATACACGCGATTAGGCCAAGAATGATGATTTATACACTCTGCACCTGTCCGAAGTCCATTGATTATAACGGACACGGTTATTATAATACACGCAAGAGGAATAAGTCAATAATGTGTAAAAATCATCGCGAGACCATATGTGATATGACCGAAATGTACCGCAGAGCGGAAGGAGAAGGATAATGAGCAGGATAATAATAACGGCCGACAGCACCTTTGATATGCAGCCGCAGACAGCCGAGGCCCTTGATATAAAAGTCATACCGTCGTATGTGCGCATGGGGGAGGGTGACCTGCCCGATTATCCCGATGTCACGATGTTCGATCTTTTTGAGTACCACGACAAAAGCGGAAAGCTGCCCCAGACGTCGGCGGCCAGCCCCTGGGATTATACAGAGTTTTTCAAGCAGTTTGAAGGCGATGACGTCGATATCGTACATATCGCCAAGAGCTCGAAGATGTCCTGCTGCCGAGACAATGCCGAGGCTGCGGTACAGTCGGTGAAGAACCTTCATGTTTTCGATTCGCTTACGATAGCCGGAGGCAGCGCCATGATCGCCGCGGAGGCGGCGCGCCTCCGGGATAAAGGCTGCGGGGTAGTCGAGCTGCTCGATGCCCTCGATGATTTCCGCGGCAAGATAGCCGGTGCGTTCATCGTCGAGCATCTCGATTATCTGCGAAAGGGCGGGCGCTGCTCTGCGCTGGCCCATATGGGCGCCAATATTTTAAGGCTGCGTCCCCAGATAGTCATCCGTGACGGAGCCATGACGGTTGGCAAGAAATACCGCGGAAAGTATGAAAAATGCCTGCATGAGCTCATCGACGATGTCCTCGGTTCGGCTTCGGGACGCGAGACGGCCTATGTCAGCCATACCATTGTAGACGAGGAGCTGCTTGATGATACGATAGCCTATCTTCAGGCAAAGGGCGGCTTCAAGCAGATCGTAGTGCAGCCTGCCGGTTCGGCGGTCTCGTGCCATTGCGGGCCGAGCACCTTTGGTATATTCCTCGAAAAATAAAGTGGAAGACCGGGGTCAGAACAGACCCCGGTCTTTGATATAAGGCTTGAATTCAAAGCCGAAATGGCCCATAATGATATCGTTACTACAATATGATTTGAAGGAGAGATCAAAGCTATGGTATATAATGACGAGGGCTTCCGCGCCTTTATCGAAGGCTCGCCCACAACCTTCCACGCCGTACTTTCGGCCAAAAAGATCCTTGAGGACGCCGGATTCAAAAGGCTCGATGTCGGCGAGAGATGGAGCCTCGAGCGCGGCGGACGCTATTATGTCGTTTCCAATGATTCCTATCTATGCGCCTTCGAGATCGGACGGGATTTCTGCCCCGAGCATGGCTGCCATATCGGCGCGTCCCACAGCGATTCGCCCTGCTTCCGCGTCAAGCCCAACGCCAGCCTTAAGATCGACCGTTATCTCTGCATCGACGTCGAGGTCTACGGCGGAGCCCAGCTCGACTCCTGGCACGACAGGCCCCTGTCGATCGCCGGCAGGGTGGTCTGCCGCTCGGATGACCCGCTGCATCCCGACGTCCGCTTTGTCGATCTCAAGCGCCCGGTCGCAATGATTGCCGACCTCGCGCCCCATATCTCCGATAAGACCAAGGTGGAGGCTCGCCATGCCACAAAGATGTATCCCATACTTGGCATCGCCGACGGCACAGAGCCGGAGGATTTCTTCCGCGATTTCATGGGCAGGGAGATGGGGGTAGAGCCCAACGACATCCTTGACTATGAGCTTTATGTATACAACTGTTCGCCCTGCGTCCCCTGGGGCAATACGGGCGAGCTGCTGGCCGCGCCGCGCCTTGATAACCTGACGTCGGTATATGCCCTTATCGCTGCTATAACGGCGTCGGATAATGAAAAGGGCATCAACGCCGCCATCGCCTACGACCACGAGGAGATCGGCAACCGCTCCAAGTCGGGCGCCAACTCCAATATCACCGAGTATATCTTCAAGCGCATCTACCGCGGTCTCGGTTATGACGAAGAAGAATACATGATGGGCATGAGCCGCAGCCTTATTTTCTCGCTGGACGCCGCCCACGCCTTCAACCCCATGTACGGCGAGCGGTATGACAGGAACAACAGCTGCGCCCCCACCCGGGGCCTCTGCATTAAGCAGGCCTGCTCTCAGTCCTACGCCACCGACAGCGTTATGACCGGCATTGTCGAGCAGCTGTGCGCAAAATATGACATACCCTATCAGAAGTTCTCCAACCATTCCGACATAAAGGGGGGCGGCACGATCGGCTCGGTCATCTCGGCCATGCTGCCGGTCAATGCCGTCGATATGGGCGTGCCTCTGCTGTCGATGCATTCGGCAATGGAGATGATCGGCCGCGAGGACGAGGGCAGCATAATACGCCTTCTGACCGCCTTTTATAACTAAAGATAGGCCGATAACCGGATAAAATAGCTGTTGATTCCCGCCGGGCATTTGCCCGGCGGGAATTGTATATTGTTTCTAAAATCACAATACGTTAATTGGATATAATGCCGATTGAAATATCAAGAAAAGTCTGTTAGTGTAAAATTAACAGATGAATGTATTATGTTCTGGAGGCAATATGAGAAGAAAAAAGAAGCTGCTGGCGACGCTGGCTGTCATTATCATTGCCGCCGTTGGCTTTTATCTTTATAAGGCGT
>CAKUAK010000077.1 GCA_934636325.1 uncultured Eubacteriales bacterium | reverse complement strand
ATTATATCCTATTTATTTTCGATGAAGCTGCAAAGGATAGTCGCCAGGCTTATATTTACAAGCCGACCAGATTATACCATGCCGCGCACTTTCGCACAATAACACAATAAACCTCACAGGAAAATTTTATAGGTTGATTGTAATCTTTTTGTCATCTTATACTGGTATGGCAGAAAGGAGGGGCTTTATGAAACATATTGCCCGGACACTGGCGGCGCTGATGCTGCTTGCCATGCTGTGTCCACCATACATAAAGGCCGCCGGGGACGTGACCGTATACCTCGACGGCAGCCCGACGCCGGGAAGCCTGCCGACCCTGCTCTCTGGCGGGAGGTCATATATATCCCTCAAGGCGCTGGCCGACCGCCTCGGCGCCGAGCTGAGCTGGAACGCCGTGACCCGGACGGCCGTGATGAGCTGCCGCGGCCTGAAGATCACGGCACAGGCCGGGGCGCAGTATCTGACGGCCAACAGCCGCGCGGTATATGTCCCCGGCGGCCTGCCGATACGCGGCGGGCGGATGCTCATCCCCACCCGGGCGGCGGCACTCTGCCTGAACGGCACGGCGGCATGGGACGGCGCGTCGAGGAGGGTATACATCACCTCGGGCGTCGGCTTCATCACATCGGGGGACGAGTATTACGACCCCGACGAGCTTTACTGGCTGTCGCGGATAATCTCGGCCGAGAGCCGGGGCGAGCCCCTCTCGGGCCAGATCGCCGTCGGCAACGTCATACTCAACCGGGTGGCGAGCCGCGATTACCCCGACACCATCTGGGGGGTCATATTCGACCGCAAATACGGTGTCCAGTTCGAGCCGGTGCTCAATGGCACGGTCTATGCCGACCCGGCGGCCATATCGGTGACGGCGGCCAAGCTGTGCCTCGAGGGTGTCGACCTCTCGCGGGGCAGCATATATTTCTATGACCCGGCCATCGCCCAAAGCAGCTGGATCGGCGCAAACCGCCCATATGTCATGACAATCGGAAATCATTATTTTTATGCCTGAACCGATTGCACAGCCGCGGCCTTTTCTGTATAATTAAATTATATTTTAACGAAAAGGGGCGCAAAGCATGATTACACAGGACGTCGCATATATCGGCACATACGACGAAGACATCGACCTCTTCGAGGGGCAGTACCGCGTGCCCGACGGGGTCACATACAATTCATATATAATCTTTGACGAGAAGGTCGCCGTCGTCGATACCGTCGACGCCCGCCGCAAGGACAGGTTCATCGCCAATCTGCGCAACACCCTTGACGGCCGCAGGCCCGATTATCTTATCATCAACCATGTCGAGCCCGACCACGCCGCCTGCATCACGGCGGTCATGGATATCTATCCGGAGATACAGCCGGTCTGCTCGGCCAAGGCCATCCAGATGCTGCCCCTTTTCTATGAGGGGGTCGATCTCTCACGCGCCGTCGCCGTCAAAGAGGGCGATAAGCTCTGCCTCGGCCGCCACACCCTCACCTTCGTCATGGCCCCGATGGTCCATTGGCCCGAGGTCATGGTGACATACGACGCCTGCGACAGGATACTTTTCAGCGCCGACGGCTTCGGCCGCTTCGGCTCGGCCGACCCCGCCGATCCCTGGGACGACGAGGCCCGCCGCTATTACACCAACATCGTCGGCAAATACGGCGCGCAGGTCCAGGCCCTGCTCAAAAAGGCGGGGACGCTGGATATCGACGTCGTCTGCCCCCTTCACGGCCCGGTGCTGCGCGGAGACGATCTGACCCACGCCCTCGCTCTTTACGACACATGGAGCAGCTATCGCCCCGAGAGCCGCGCCGTTCTGGTGGCCTACGGCAGCCTTCACGGCAACACGGCGGCGGCCGCCGAAAAGCTGGCCGGGCTGCTGCGTGAAAAGGGTCAGGAGGTCTTTGTGGCCGACCTTGCCCGGTGCGATATGTCAGAGGCCCTCTCGCTGGCCTTCCGCTGCGACAGGATGGTCCTGGCCTCGGCCACCTATGACGGCGGCCTGACCCCCTTCATGGCCGATTTCCTCAACCATCTGGCCGCAAAGGGCTTCCGCGGCCGCACGGTCGGAATGATAGAGAACGGCGCGTGGGCGCCGATGGCCGCCAAGCTGATGGGCGGCGCGCTTGAAGGCATGCGCGACATGACGGTCTTATCCCCTGCCGTCACCCTGCGTGGCGCTTTCAAAGAGAGCGACATGCCGATGCTCTCTTCCCT
>CAKUAK010000076.1 GCA_934636325.1 uncultured Eubacteriales bacterium | reverse complement strand
TCTTGATACAGTTCTTTATGCCCTTTCCAATGATAAAAAAGAAGCTGACGGCTATACCCGCCGATATGCCGGCCGCCATCATGACCGCCGTCGCAGCTTTTGACCTCTTTTTATTCTCGGGCTTCTGCTGATCCTTATTCATATCCTTTTGCCTCCCCGGCTGCCGCGCAGCCTTTTCTTTGCCACCTATTATACCTGCGAGTAAAGAAAAATCAATATGCATCTGGACGATTTAACATTTTGTTTTACTTTTAGCCTTTGGGAGAGATACCGCTTATTCAGCATCAGTGATAGAAGACTCATGGGATAAAGCGCTCGAATATTGCGATGGCTCCCCTCTTCTCGGCCTCTTCAAGATCGCACTTTTTATCTATCGTCCAGTTGACCTCCTTGCCGCCGAAAAGGCCACAGGAAAGCGCCACCGGGAGGCTGTTGCTGTCGGCGTATTTATAGGCGATGAAGTCGGGGCGGGTCAGGAAGTTGGTTTGAAGATTGCTAAGAGCGAAGCGCTCGACGAGGTTGAGCCCCGCGCCTTCGCCGCGCTTCATGAAATTGGCCGAGAGCTGGCCCCTTATGACCTGGGGGCGGTTATCATGATACCATTTAACGACGCGGGGATCAAAGGACTCGATGCAGTAGTCGCCCTTATAGCTGTCGAGCATGGCAGCGACCGATTCGCAGAGGCGATCGTGGTTGCCCTTATATGCCTTGAGCTCGATTATAAGGGGCGCGACGCCTCCGCAAAAATCGAGCACCTCTTCAAAAAGCGGGGCATGGCAGCCTGTTCCCAGGATACCGAGACCCTTTATGGCGTCATATGACATATCCTCGACGACCGAATCGACGCCGCAGAGCCTTTTGAGCACGCTGTCGTGAATTACGACCAGCTGCCCATCCTTGGTAAGATGGACGTCGAGTTCGGCACCGAAGCCGCTATTGAAGGCGGACTTAAAGGCCGGAAGGGTATTTTCGGGTATGCCGCGTCCCAGATCATGCAGGCCGCGGTGGGCATACCGCCAGCCCTCGAGCCGGGCAAGGCCGGGCCTTCTCTTTTCGGGCAGCTGTGCCGCCGTATATACCGCGGCACAGGTGGCCGCGCCGAGTATCAGTTTGAGCGATCTTTTCATGTTTTCCTCCTTAGTCATCAACATCAAAGGCATCGAGTCCCTTTTTTGCCTGCGGGCGGCTGTCGCCATGGCGCACCCTCGACATCGTGGCAAAGGCCAGAAGGGTAAATCCCGCGGCATAAGGGAAAAGTGTCGAATAGCTTATATGGTTCATGAGCCAGCCCGCGCATATCGGGGTTATCGTCTGGGCCGCCATCGAAAAGGTGTAATAATACCCGGTAAAGCGCCCGATATCACCGTCGCTGCACATCTCGACGACCATCGGCAGCGAGTTTACGTTTATGGCCGCCCAGGCAAGGCCGACCATTGCGAAGAGTATATAGAGCATGGGGCTGAAGCCCTCCGATAGCTCGGTCATGACAAAGCCACCGGCAAAACCTGCGAAAAGCAGCGCTACGCCTATAAGTATCGTCTTTTTTCTTCCTATCTTTGCTGACAGCGCGCCCACCGGGATATATGACACCACCGCACCGGCCGTGGCCACCATAAGGCAGCGCGATGAATCGCCCAGCGCCATTCCCCATACCGACGAGGCATAGGTCGTGAACCATGTCGTTATGGCGTTATAGCCGGCATACCAGAAGCAGACCGACAAAAGCAGAAACCCGAGACTGCGCTTGACATCCTTCGGGATAGCCGAAACGCCGTGCTTTTCAGGCGCCTCTCCCTCGTCATGCTCGGCCTTCTCCGGCTTGGGCTCGCGTATTTTGACGAACAAAACGATGACCGACACCGCCATTATGGCCGATACAATGGCGAACATAACAGAGTAATCGACATGGGCCTGCCCGCCTACCCTGTTTGATGAATAGAGCAGCGACGCGATGAGCAGATACGTTATGCCGCCCAGCGCGCCCATAAGGTTGATTATGGCGTTGGCACGGCTTCGAAGGGGTTTGGGCGTCAGATCGGGCATAAGCGCCACGGCCGGGCTCCTGTATGTTCCCATTGCGATAAGCAGAAGCGCCAGAACGCCGATGAATCCCGCCACCTTAAGCCCCGAGGGGTGGGCATAGTAGCTGTTGTCCAGCCGCGGAAGTATATTCATCAGGATGACGGCCGCGGCCGTTCCGCCGAGGATAAAGGGCATCCTGCGGCCTATCCTTGTATTTGTCCGGTCGGACAGCGCGCCGAAAAAGGGCAGCAGGAAAAGTCCCAGAAGGTTGTCCATCGCCATGACGGCGCCCGATATCGTTTCGTTCAGATTAAAGGTCTTTGTCAGTATGAGGGGCACGACGTTGTCGTACATCTGCCAGAAGGCGCAGATCGACAGAAACGCCAGGCCGGTGAATATGGTTTTCTTTGTGTCCAGCTTCATGGGCTTCCTCCGTGTCGGATGATCCAGCGCCGGGCGACGCTGTTATTTCCTCTATATTCTAACACCCCGCAAAGATTTTTTGTAGACAAAAAATCATAAACTCTTTTGCGATCAGAAGTCCGTTTTATGGGACATCTACGATGATATATTATAGCCATAAAGAAAACAGGAGGATCAGCCAAATGAAAACCGGAAAATATACCATCAAAAGCGGCACGATCAAACTCCGCACCCGCAAGGTCATTCGCCCCAGCGTCGTAAAGGTGCGCTTCCCTTCGGTCGACCGCGACCTCGACTATTACAACGACCGTTTCAGGCTCCATCAGGGCGACTTCGTCTTTGTCGACGGCAAGCTGGAGGGCAAACGCGGCACAGTCGTCGCCGTGACATACGATTTCAGCATCGACCCTGCGCGCTATAAGCGTGTCATATCGGTGGCCGATCCGAGCGTTAGGGGCCGCTTCGAAAGCATCGGGAACTATATGCTGACCTTCGACCGCCATGCCCTTCCCTACGAGAGCTTCCGCTCATGGGTCATGCCGGAAACGGCCGAGGACCAGCACTATATAAACTTTAACGACACCGGCGTCGACCTGAAGAATATTTCGACCTGGGGCATCGACCCCGCCGCCTTTGCCCGCGGCGTGGATTATTACGAGCAGAACCGCGTCCTTTACATAAGCGTTGATCGCGGATGCGGCCGGGCGATAGTTTCCGGCACAAAGCCCTATGAGCTGCGCTTCACCCTTAAAGATAATACCGTGACCGGGCTTTCCTGCGGATGCCCATGTTTTTCCGGGTGTAAGCACGAGGCCGCGCTGCTGCTCGAATTAAGAGATCTTGTGGACGAGTTCCTTTCTGTCAAATACCGCAGTCGCTGGGACGATACCGGATATTTTGCCGCCGTTTCCCCGATATCCCTTATATCCATGGCAGGATGCGGCGGGCGGACGGCCGTTCTTGATATAAGATAATTTTCAGCGCAGCAGGCGGAACCACGGATCTTCGGCCATGATGACACCCTGACGCACCAGCTTGTTTATCTCGACCGACAGACCGTTTCTGTCGACCCCAAGATGATCGGCCAGCCCCTGCCGGTCGAATGGAATGACAAAGGAATCGCTTCCAAAATGCTCGCTCTGCTGCTGGAGGTATAAAAGCAGCTTCTCGCGGGTCTGTCTTCTGGAAATGACCTCGATCCTCTGGTCAAAAAGAAACATCTTGCAGCCCATAAGCCGTACCGTGTTTTTAAGCAGCGTGTGATCCTCGAGAAGCATTTCACGCGGAATGAGGAGGATTGTGCTGTCCTCGGCCGCCCTGACGGTCACCGATAACCTTTCTACGTCGGAAAAGGCAAAAGCCTCGGCAAAAAGCTCTCCTTCACCGAGCTCGACAAAGATATTGCGGTTGCCATACAGATCATATTTTTCTACCCTTACCCTGCCGGATATTATAAGCCCGACACGGTCGGCCGGGCTTCCCTCAGGAGGGCCAACAATGGCTGTCATCGAACTCATTCACTTTTCCGGCGAGCAGAAGGATCTTCTTGAAATGGTAAAGACCCTCTCCGATTCCGGCGATCTTCAGAAAATAGCCGAGGAGGACGGCTTTTGATTTCTACCTTCCCGCCCTGCCGAAGAACGGCCTGCTCCTCACGGAGAAATGGGCAAGTCAGGCTGCCCTCGACACACATCACGCCACACCCATGATGGCCGCTTTGCTGGATCTGATCAAAAAGTATGATCTTAAGCTGGCGGACGAAAAATACGACGTAGAATAAAAGCACAAGGATCGCTTCCGTGTATCTCTCCCCATCCCGGGGAGAGATTTTTTATAGCCCTCCGGCATTAAAGTGTACTTGCACAAAACCACATCTATCCAAATATGGTAAGAAGTGTAGACAAAACGAACGGAGGGATATTCTTGTTTCTTGCATGGCTGTTCGGGATACTATCTGCCGGTACGCTGATGATACTCAAGGTTTCATCGCAATCTGGAGTGTTCCCGCGTCCCCTCACCCACGAAGAGGAGGACAAATATCTGGCCCTGGCCGCCGAGGGCGACACGGAGGCCCGAAATATACTTATTGAGCATAATCTGCGTCTGGTGGCCCATATCGTAAAAAAATACTACGCCTCCAACGAAGAGCATGACGATCTCATTTCCATCGGGACGGTCGGGCTTATAAAGGCGGTATGCTCTTTCAACGGCAAAAAGGGAGTACGCCTTGCCACCTACGCCGCGAGGTGTATAGAAAATGAGATTCTTATGTATTTTCGCTCGGTGCGGAAACGGGCCGGAGAGGTGTCGCTGTCCGAACCGATAGACAGCGACAAGGACGGCAACGCACTCTCCCTCATGGACGTCATCAGCTGTGACGACACCATGCTCGACGATATCGAATACGACGAAAGCCGCACCAGGCTTTATAAATACCTCTTTTCCCATCTCGAACCGCGTGAAAGGGAGATCATCATCGCGCGCTACGGCCTCTATGGCCGCGAACCCATGACCCAACGTGAGATCGCCGCCGCCCACGGCATATCACGAAGCTATGTATCACGTATCGAAAAGCGTGCCCTTGAGAAGCTTCGGGCCGAGTTCGGCGATGAATAGCCCCTGCCCTCACCGCTGCGGTTCCATACATTTCTGTCAAGAGGTCACAAACAGCATAAATTGTTACCTTCTTTATGGAATCTTTATACTATTATCAGTAATTTATTTCATTCTTTCATTCTTTCATTCTTTCATTCGTATAAATTGACAATTTTTTCAGTTCTCTGTATACTGAAGTTATGGGATTTTTTCGGATAAAAGCATCGCCCCGTGCGATGAAAAAGAGAGGAATGAAGCATGAACGAATTGGGAAAAACACGCCCCGAGCTCGAACAGCGCGCGGAGATCCGCGAAAAGGATATGAAAGAGCTCCACGAGCTTGGCGAGCGCTTCCTGCGGGACAAAAACGTCCTTGAAGAAAGACTTAAAAAGATCCGCGGTCTTGTGCTGACCGATGAACGGAAGGCCGATCTGATCGCCGAGATAGAAGGCGCGATCGAGCAGCTGCGCGAGCAGTATGACCAGGATGTGACGCAAAAGCAGGCCGAGCTGGCCCGCGAAAGCGAAGAGGACCGCGCTGAGGCCGAAGAACGCGACCGCGAGCTTGAAGAGCTGGCCGCGAATCTGCGCGAGGCCAAGATGGAGGCCTCCAACATCGATCTCCGCTCAGTCACCGAGATGACCGAAAAGGAACGTCAGCGTCTTCGTGAAGAACAGGCCGACACCATCAGACGGATGAACGATATACAGGCCGACGCACGGCTCCAGCAGGAAAGCATACGTCAGCAGCCAAAGGTCTGAAAGATTTGAAATACGGCAGGAGGAAAACAATATGGCCCACATGGTAAAGCGGCTCACCCTCAGTGAAAAAATGAATGGCACGAATTACGAGGACATAATGGATAAGCATCTCGGCGAAAGCAAGAAACTGAAGGAGCTGGGCACAAAGTTCGAATCGGAAAAAAACGCCCTTGAATCGAGAATCGAAAAGATCCGCGGCATCAATGTGTCAGAGGATAAAAAGGCCGCCCTCATCAACGAGATCAAGGCCAAGATCACCGAGCTTCAGCAGCAGTATGACCAGGATGTGACCCAGGAGCAGCAGCGGATCGAGCAGGAGCTTGATGATGACATGGACGATATGTCGGATGCGATCTCGGATCTCAACGCCGAAGAGGCCGAGTTCAAAAAAATGAAGATGGAGGCCGCCACCGACGTCGACGCGGCTTCGGTCGGCGACAGCATTTCGAAAGAGAGCCAAAGTCTGCAGCAGCTGCAAAACGAAACAAAACAAAAGATGGATGAACAGAAGAAGCTGCTTGCAGAGCAGCTGAACCGGATAAAGAACAAACCGGTCTAAATCGCCGCGGAAGAGTGAGGAACAAATATGAGCGTTATCTCATTTCGGTTGGAGGAGATCCCCGATCTTACCCTGACCAAATATCAATCGCTGGCCGACACCGGTGTCGACGGCGTGCTCAAGCGGCACGAGAGCTTTCTGCGTCAATGGCATGGCATATGCACGGAATGCTCGGCCAGCTTCCATCTACTGTATACATACCGCCCGGCGGAGACTGCCGGACACCGCATGGGAGTATATCTCATGCTTCAGGGCAAGGATGCGGCGCTGCTGCAGATGGAGCCGCTGCTGCACAAGTCCCCGCTGAACGATTTCTTTCATTTTCATCCGGCGGCGCCCCCGGAGGCAGACTTCCCTGCCGGCGCTACCCTGACCAAGCGCGAGCGTCTGGCGTCGGTCTTTAACCCCATGACCGGGCAGAGCCAGGCGGTCCATGATGTTCCCGCCTGGGAGATGAACGAAAACGCCCGGCTCTATGACCTCTTCCGCATGATGGAAACGGTGGGTCAGGCCTATGATCCCCCGGCGGCCTGCGCCTTCCGCGTCGACCTCTATCCGGTCTCGGCCGTGGCCGAGACACGCAGCGCCCTTGCTCCCGTGATGCGTGATCTTCGCGGCCAGAATGACATCAAGCTGATGCGCGATTCGGAAAGCCTGCGGGCCGACAGCTATGCCCAGGAGATCTGCCGCGCATACGAGGAATGGATCGAGAGCATCGAAACGGCCCCCCACTTCCGGGTGAATCTCTACAGCTTTGCCGACAGCGCCTTTCAGGCCAAGGCCCTGCTCAATGCCGCCGGTGCTGAGGCGATCAGCAAGGGCGACTTTGCCACCGCCGCCATCAAGCCCGACGCCGACGGCCTTTTCCACCCCACGAGCCGCATGGGCGCACAGGCCGAGGCCTATTGCTTCTTCCCTGCCCAGGCGGCGCTGAAAAGCTGGTCGACCACCTACAGCTTCGAGGACGCGGTCCCCTTCTTCCGTCTGCCGGCACTTTATGACGGCGAGACCATAGAGATACCCAAGGAGACCGCCCCGCGGCAGGAGGCCGACGGCATCTATCTGGGCCGGGACATGAACGGCTATCCCGTGAACTTCCGGGTAAAGGATCTTCCCCGCCATGCATTTTTTACCGGCATGCCGGGCGCGGGCAAGACCAATACCATGCTCCATCTGGCCACCGAGCTGCGCCATAAGGGTATCCCCTTTCTGGCCCTCGAACCGGCCAAAAAGGAATACCGTGCCCTGCTGGGCCGCCCCGAGTTCCGGGATGCCTATCTCTTCTCGCCCCATCTGCAAAGCCGCTTCCCCCTGCGGATGAACCCGCTGGAGTTCCCCAAGGGCGTGCGGCTGAGCGAGCATATCAACGCCCTGTTGGAGGTCTTTGAGGGCTCATTCACGCTGGAAGGCCCCACATATAAGTTCCTGAGCAGCGCCATCCAGAGCGCCTACACCGACCGGGGCTGGGACATCGAGGACGAAAACGACGGCAGCGGCCGTCTTGCCTATCCCAGCCTACAGGACGTATATGACAACCTGAGCCGCGAGATCGACGCTTCGAGCTATGACGGCGAGCTGAAGGGCAATGTCCGGGCCTTTCTTCAGGTGCGCCTCGGCGGCCTTATGGAACGCGACGCCGGAGAGCTCTTCAATGTCCACGCCTCTACCCTGAAGCCAGACGAGTGGCTGCGTGTATCGGCGGTGGTAGAGCTGGAGGTCCTCGGCGAGCAGGCCAAGAACTTCTTTGTGTTGCTAGTCTGCCACTATCTGCTGGAATCCCTGCGGGCCGACCCCGCCGGGGGGCGGGACGAAAACGGAGCGCCCATGCCGGTACGCCATGTCACCTTTATCGAAGAGGCCCACAATATCATCGCCCCCTCGACCCAGCAGGTCGGTGCCGACAGCGTCGATCCCAAGATATCGGCCACAGCGTATATCGTAAAGATGCTGGCCGAGGTCAGGGCCCTGCGCGAAGCCATCATAATCGCCGATCAGCTTCCGACGGCTCTGGCCGGAGAGGTCACCAAGAACACGGGCCTCAAGCTGGTCCACCGCCTGACCGCCCAGGACGACCGCGAGCAGATCGGCTCGGCAATCTCGGCCTCTCCGGTGCAGATGGAACGCATGGCCTCATTCTCGACCGGCCGCGCCTTTATCTATCACGAGCGCACCCAGAAGCCTTTTGAGATGCAGGTGGCCGAATGGAAAGCGCCCAAGCTCGACTTCGAGGTCTCAGACGATCTCCGGCTCTATGAAGCCCTCTGGACCACCGAGCCCCGCGTCAGGTCGACCCGGATGGCCTTCTGGTGCTGGAAGGACCGCGAGCTCTTCCCCCTCGATGACCGTGTACAGGCCCTGCTCAAGCGTTATCTCGAAGCAGTCGACCTCCACGAGGCCGAGGTCTGTGCCATCGACCGGGATATCCTGATGCTCGAGCTCCAGCAGACCCGAGGACGATGCAGGCGTCTTGAACGGCTGTGGCTGCCGAAGGAGACAGAGCATCCCCTGCGTCAGGAGCTTCAGGAGGCGCTGGGCTATCTCGACGCCCTGGAGCAGCAGCTGGCCCTTATCCCCCAGCCCAAATAAGTATCCCACGGCGCGGCGCGCCGTTTAATAAAGATCACAAAAAAGAAAGAGAGGGAGCGGCAGAAAGGGGTCTGCCGCGGAAAATATGAATGACCAACTCCTTAAAATTGTTGTAATAATCATTTTGGCAGTTGTGGTGCTCTACTATGGATTTCAATTTATGGAAAACCTCAGCTTCAAACGATCTCAGAAAAAGCAGGACCGCCTCAAACGTCAGTCTGATATCAACAATAACCGTCGTAATCTTGAATCGGTCAGGGACAACTTTTTCGATAAGCTCAAGTTTGTCTGCGGCGACTCTCGTTCGACAAGCTATACCTTCCGTGAGTATTTAAAAGAAGATCTGCAAAAGATGAAAGCCATCGATGCCGAGCTGCAGAAGCTGGGGGCGCTGGATGACCGCTCCGGCATAATCGACCCCTGCGAAAAAGAGTGGAAACGCCTGAAGGACGTCGAAAGGCATAACGAAAGTGTCTCCAAACACGGAATGATGGATCCCGAGCATTACGGCCAGATCGATCAGAAGTTTCTTGCGGCGGCACAGGCCATGACAAGGCAAGAAGCCGCTGTGATACTCGACGGATGCGAAAGAGCGATGGAAAAAAGCTCGCTTGACGCTCTCGCCTCTATCGATGCCGAAAAGCTCTTGCTGACCCCCTGGGTCTTTGCCATGGAAAAGCCCTATAAGGCGGATGATTTCAACAGGGCGGCCGAACTCTGCGGCTGGCTTTTCATGCACACTCCCATGGATATTTACATGGCCCGCTGGTATGCCCAGCGGCAGATGGGCGGGTCGGACGCCGTGCAGACCGGTGATATAAAAGAGTGCACGGACGAGCGCCTGCCCTCCTGCCTGATGTGGCTTCAGGCCTATAAGCAGGAGCAGAAGCTGCTTCAGGAAATGCTGTCGGGCAATATGCCCATGTCTCCCAAGGCGCAGGAGCGTCTGCACACCCTGAATAACGGCGGCGGCAACGCCCCTGATACCCATCAGGCCGTCTCCACCGGGGATCAGCTCTTCTTCGATGTATCGGCCCTGACCTGGAAGGAAGCCGAGTATAATTCCCTCTTCGAAAATCTCGCTTTTCAGGATAAGAAGCTGACCTACGGTCTCGCCGTCCGCGACGAGGATAAGGACCTCATGCTGCCCGCAGGGGTCAGTCTGCCGGGCAAGGAGGCTCTGCTTGCCAAGTTCAACGCCGACTTCAACGAAGAAT
>CAKUAK010000075.1 GCA_934636325.1 uncultured Eubacteriales bacterium | reverse complement strand
CCCCACGCGGGTACACCGCGTGGGGCACACAAAAGGAGCAGCAATGTATACACCGGCCGCCCTGTTTGACGGGGCTGTAAAAAAACTTACCGACGAAAAGGGCGACCTGGTCGTCACCACATTCTTTGAGGACGCCGAGGCGCTGGCCATCGACGGCGACAGGCTTATCGTAAAGGTGCCGTCGCCCCTGATCCGCGATACCCTCGAGCAGCGCTTTTCAGGCGAGGTCTCCGATATAATATCAGAGCTGTCCGGCCGGCGCATGCGGGCCGAGTTCCTCTCCGACCCCGCCCAGTATTATAAATACGAACAGAGCCAGAGCCAGCTGCCCGCCGGATATTCCGGCTATACCTTCGATACCTTTATCGTCGGAAACTCCAATAAGCTGGCCCACGCGGCGGCCGTCGCCGTGGCCAACGCCGGATGCCTGCCCGAGGGCTCGCCCGGCGCGACGGCGATATATAACCCGCTGTTCATCTACGGCCAGTCGGGTCTGGGCAAGACCCACCTGCTTTACGCCATAATGCAGATGGTGACGACCCACCGCTATGAAAAGAGGGTCATCTACATAAAGGGCGACGATTTCATAAACGAGCTGGTCGCCGCCATCCAGGACGGCACGACCCCCGAGTTCCGCGACAAATACCGCGGGGCCGACATGCTTCTGGTCGACGATATCCAGTTTATCGCCGGCAAGGACCGCATGCAGGAGGAGTTCTTCCACACCTTCAACACCCTTTACGAGGCCGGAAAGCAGATCGTCCTGACCTCCGACCGGCCGCCGAAGGAGATGTCGACCCTTCAGGAACGCCTGACCACAAGGTTCGAATGGGGCCTTATAACCGACATACAGCCCCCCGATCTCGAGACCAGGATGGCCCTTGTCAACGCCAAGGGGGCCAAGCTCAATGTGTCCCTGCCCCCCGATATAACCGAATATATCGCCTCGAGCATAACCAACAACGTCAGGCAGCTGGAGGGGGCGGTCAAGAAGCTGGCGGCCCTCCACTCGATGCTCGAGATACCGATCGACATGGAACTGGCACAGCGGGCCATAAAGGATATCTTCAAAGAGAGCCCCGGCCTCAACCCGACGCCCCAGCTCATCCTCGAAGAGGTCTCGGCCTTTACCGGCATCCCCAAGGACAAGATCATCGGCACCTCGAAATCCAAGGATATCGTCATGGCGCGCCAGATAATGATCTATCTTATAACCGAGATGACCGACCTTTCGCTTCCGGCCATCGGGCGGTTCATCGGCAGGGATCACACCACCGCCCTTTACGGCAGAGACAAGATCGCCGCCAAGATAAAGACCGACCAGAACCTTGCAAATACCATCCAGGATCTGATGAAAAACATCCGCTCGCGCTAAAAATTAATTCACAGCCTTCCACAGATAAATGTGGAAAAACCGCGCAAAAGCTGTAAAATTCCCTGTGGAAACAGCTGTGAAAAAATCGGGCTGTGAAAATCCTCGAAGATCCCACAAAGGGCTGTGGATGGGAAAACCCTCTCCACAAGCCGACTCACAGGAGATTTCCACAATTCCACAGGCTCTAATAATACTACTAAAAATTTATGATATAGAATAAATCATCCACCAGACAAGGGGGTACACACATGAAACTGACCTGCGACCGAGCAGCACTCACCGACGCATTATCGGTATGCAACCATGCTGTCGCATCCAAAAGTCCGATCCCTGCGTTAGAGGGAATACGGCTTTCTGTTAATAGAAAAAGAATGACTCTCTGTGCATTTGACTTACAGATGAGCATCGAGAAAATAATCGAAGTGGATAATGACAAACCGGAAGACATGATCCTCCCGGCAAAGATATTCTCCGACATCATCCGCAAGGTCCAGGGCGACGAGATATACATGGAGACCGACAAAGACTTGAATGTTATCATCCGCTGCGGGCGCTCGGAGTTCAACCTCAAGGCCGAGCCGGGGTCAGGCTTCCCCGAGGTGCCCTACATCGGCCACAACGACGGCGTATATCTGCCATGCAGCTCGCTGCGCCAGATGATAACCGACACGATGTTCGCCATTTCGACCAACGAAAACAAGCCGGTCCATATGGGCGCCCTCTTCGAGGTGGCCGACAACCTTCTGACTGTGGTATCGGTCGACGGCTACCGGCTGGCCATCCGAAAGGACGACCTGTATAATCCTGACAACACAAAATTCTCTTTTGTCATCCCCGGGACAACACTCAAAGAGCTTATCCATATCCTGCCCGACGACGACCAGCCGGTCTGGATCTATCCGCAAGCCAAGCACAGCATGCTCGAGTTCAACGAGATCAAGCTGACCACCCGCCTGCTGGACGGCGACTTCATCAACTACCGCACCGCCATTCCCGGCGACATGCCGATATCGATGAAGATCAACAAGGACGAGGTCATGGCGGCCGTCGAGCGAGTATCCCTTATCATCTCCGAGCGCCTCAAAAACCCCATCCGCTGCCTCTTCGAGCAGGAGACACTCAAGCTGTCCTGCTTCACGGCGCTGGGCAAGTCCTTCGACGAGGTGGAAATACCCTTCTGCCCCCAGACCATAGAGATCGGCTTCAACAACCGCTATCTGCTCGACGCCCTTCGCGCCTGCCCGGGCGAGGAGGTAATACTCGAGCTCAAGAGCAGCCTTTCGCCGGCCCTCTTCAAGCCTCTGGAGGGCGACAGCTTCCTTTATCTGGTGCTGCCCGTCCGCCTGAAGGCCGAGGATCTTTAATATGAGCCTTAAAAATATCGAGATAACTACCCCCTTCATAAAGCTGGACAGCCTTCTCAAGCTGGCCGACGCCGTCTCCAGCGGCGGAGAGGCCAAGACCCTTATCCAGGAGGGGGAGGTCACGGTCGAAGGCGAGGTCTGCACCCAGCGGGGCAGGAAGATATACCCCGGCATGAAGGTATCGGTCTCCGGCCTTGAGATAACGGTCGAGGGCAAATGCTGATATCCGATATCCGGATAGAGGGCTTCCGGAGCTACAAGGATTCATCCTTTTCCTTTAAAGACGGCGCAAATATCATCTGGGGCGAGAACGCCCGGGGCAAGACCAATCTCTTAGAGGCCGTCATGCTGCTGTCGGGCGCCCAGTCGTGGCGCAGCCGAAGGCGGGGGGACATCATAAACTTCTATGAGCAGCAGGCAAGGATCACCGGCCGGGTCGAGGCCCGGTCGAGGGTGTTCGAGATAAAGATCGGCCTGCCCCTCAAGGGCCGGGCGTCATACACGGTCAACGGCGTTTCGCAGAAGCGCCAGTTCGACCTGAGCGACTATTTCCGCTGCGTCCTCTTCTGCCCCGAGGATCTCTTCCTGGTCAAGGGCGGGCCGGAAAAGCGACGCCGGTTCATCGATCAGGCCTTGTGCCAGCTGCGGCCGCGGTACGCCGCCATACTGGGCGAATACGGCAAGCTGATGGAGCTAAAGCAGTATGTCCTGAAAGAGGGCGGGACGGCCGCCGTCCTGCCCGAGATCAACGAGCGCATGATATATTATTCGGCCGAGCTGATACATTACCGCGCCGCCTTCCTCTCCGAGCTTTCGCGGGAGGCGGGGGAGCTGCACCGCAGCATTTCCCGGGGCATGGAGCGGCTCGAACTCAAATACAAAACGGTCTCTTCGGTCACCGACCCCGAGGCCGATACGGCGACCCTCAGGCGGCAGCTCTCCGAGCATATGGAGAGCCATGCCGAGGCCGAAGAGCAGAGCCGCAGCCTCCTTTCGGGGGCGCATAAGGACGATATCGACATTCTGATAAACGGCAGCGCGGCCCGGGCCTTTGCCTCCCAGGGTCAGGCCAGGACGGCGGCGCTGTCCCTCAAGTTCGGCGAGCGCGAGCTCTTCAGGATAGATTCGGGGGAATACCCGGTGCTGCTGCTCGACGATGTTTTAAGCGAGCTCGACGCCGGGCGCAGGGCCTTTGTCGCATCGGCTGCCGTCGGCGGACAGACACTCATAACCTGCTGCAATCCCCCCGAGGTCTTTGAGGACGCCAATATCATCGAGGTGTAAAGGCTGTCAGGGAATCGGGAAAAGCCCCAATGCGGCAGAGATAAAGCCTCCCTTTACACAAGGGAGCCTCTGGATACAGCTTTTCACCTGTACTTTACCCGGATGAACGTACATTCCCGGGTATGCTTCAGGCACACGAGCCTGCGGCGCAGCAGGGGCAAGGGAGCCTTAAAGGGCGGCGAATGATAAAGAAAAGTGAATGGGTCGGAAAATGAATGAGAAGATCGAGCCTAAACACAATGCCGGACTTGTTTCAAGGGCAAGGCAGCTTCGAAAAGAAATGACGAAAGAAGAACGTCATTTGTGGTATGATTATCTTAGAAGTTATCCGAACAGGTTCACGAGACAGAAGATCCTTGGACATTACATAGCCGACTTTTACTGTGCGGAAGCCGGGATCGTGATAGAGCTTGACGGAAGTCAGCATTATGAAGATGAGAATATGGTCAAGGATGCCGAAAGAACAGCTTTTCTTGAAGGGTACGGGCTCAAGGTGATACGAATACCGAATAATGAGGTCAGCGGAAACTTTTACAGTGTTTGCGAGTACATTGATTCGGTCGTGAAAAAAGAGATATCACTGAAAAGCAGGGCTCTATCTAAATGAGGACAGGCAGGATGAGGCAGAGAAAAAGCCTCCCTTGTGTAAAGGGAGGTGGCAAAAGTGCCCTTCTTTTGCCGGAGGGATTG
>CAKUAK010000074.1 GCA_934636325.1 uncultured Eubacteriales bacterium | reverse complement strand
ATACGCCGGACTTCCGGCGCGGCGCAGAAGCGCCGTTTCTGTCAGAAGCCCACACCATTGGGGTGGGCTTCTTCGACAGTTTGGTTCCGGCCTGCGGGCCGGTTTCGCGGCCGCATTGCGATGCGTCCCGCGGGTCAACGAGTTTTTGCTGTGCACATGTCACAGCAAAAACAAATTTAATAGCGCCTGTCGGCGCAGGCTGTGTGAGAAGAAACAACCTACGCCTTCCCATTACACGGCTTCTGCCGCGCGCCGGGGGTTTTATTGTATTTTGTCATTTTATGTGATATTGTAATTTAAAATATGGTCATCTATGCTGCGAAAGGCGGTAAAACATAAATGGAAACAGAGATCAAGCTGTCGCCGGTGTCGGCCCACACGGCGGGTCAGGTCTTCGGCGACCCGCTGCTCGCCCCCTTCCTGGGCGACGCGCGGCGCACCGATATGGAAAGCATATATTACGCCGACCGGGACGGCGCGCTGGCCCGCGCCGGTGCTGCCCTGCGCCTGCGGCGCGAGAACGGAGACGGCGTCTGCTGCCTCAAGATAAAAGCCGGGCGTCAGGGGCTGGCCGACGTCAGGCAGGAGTTCGAGGTCCCGGCCGAGGATGTGAACGAGGGGGCTTATAAGCTCTCCCGCCTGCCCGACATGCCCTTCGAGGCCGCCGAGGCCCTTAAAGACGCCGCCTTCGACCCGGTGTGCCAATGCGATTTCACCCGCACCGAGGCCGACTACCGCTCGGAGACCCTCGAGTTCACCCTTTCCTATGACATAGGCGAATACCGAAAGGGAGAACTCTCCGCCCCCCTGGGCGAGCTCGAGCTCGAGCTGCGCCGGGGCGACACCCTCGAAATGGACGCCATCTGCCGGGCCCTCATGGAAAAATACGCCCTTGCCGTCTGCGAGATAAGCAAGTACGCCCGGGCCATGTCCCTCGAAGCGCCGGAGGAAAACACCGATGAAGCTTCTCAGGCGTGAAAAGCTGATGGCCGCCGCCGGGGCAGGGCTGTGCCTTTTCGCATGGCTGTGGTTCAGGCTCTCCCGGTCGCTGGGCGAGAGCGCCGGGCCGATGCGTGCCTTCGGGCTGCTGCTCGGCCGGGGTCTGTGCCGCATATTCTCGATACTGCCGCTGGCCATGGCCGAGCTGGTCTGGATAGGCGGCCTGCTCTATGCCCTCTTCATCCTCATACATCTGCTGCGCAGACGCGGGCTGTGGGGCATACCGGCATGGCTCTGCCGCGCGGCGCTGGCCGCCGGGATAATATATACACTCTTTTCGGTCGTCTACCTCTGCCAGTATTCGGCGCCGACCCTCGCCTCCCGCCTGGGGTTCGACACGCCGGGATATACGACGTCACAGCTCTATGATGCCGCCGTGCAGCTGACCGAAGAGCTGAATAATTATGCGCAGAAGGTCGACCGCGATGATGACGGTCTGTTCTCCCCCGCTCCGTATAAGGAATTGGGCAAAAAGATCCTCGAAAGCTATCATGACGGCAGCATGTCGCGGCTTTACGGCCGATACGCATCAGGGATCGTTCCCAAGCGGGGGTACCTGCTGTCCTGGGCCCTCAGCCGCCTGAATCTAAGCGGCTATTACTTCCCGCCCACCGGCGAGAGCGTCGTCAGTCTTGACCTGACCAACACCTCCGTGCCCTTTACGACGGCCCACGAGGTCGCCCACTCCTTCGGCGTCGCCCCCGAAAAGGAGGCCAACTTTGCCGCCTTTCTCTGCCTTATCCAGTCGGATGACGATGACCTGCGCTATTCCGGCCTCTTTAACGGATATATCTACCTCAACAACGCCCTTTACAGCGCCGACCGCGGCAAATGGCAGGACCTCTGGGATCAGGTCTGCCCCGAGGTCCGAATCGACCTTGCACATCAGAGCGAGCATGTCAGGCGCCACGAAAACACGGCTATGCACAGGGTGGGAACATCGATCAATGATGCCTTCATAAGGTCGACCGGCCAGCCCGACGGGATACAGAGCTATGGCCTTGTGGCGGACCTTATCGTTTCGTACTACATGAGCCGATAATATTTATGCAGAATAACGAATAAATATATGTTGCATTTTAATTCGCTCCCGTGTATAATCATGTCATCAACTTCCGAATGATTATACGAAAGGACGAATTATTATGAAATACTTCAAACTCAAATCTCTCGCCGCCGGCATCCTCGCCGGGCTCTCCATCTTCTCTCTGGCCGCCTGCGGCAGCCAGGGCACGACCGACCAGAAGGACAACAGCAGCTCCGGCCAGACCGAACAGCAGCAGCAGACAGACAACAATAATACGTCGGACAAGGGAGAGATCATCTTCGGCACATCGGCCGACTATGCCCCCTACGAGTTCCACACCATGATAAACGGCGTCGACACCATCGTCGGTTCCGATATAGATCTGGCAAAGAAGATCGCCGAGGACATGGGCAAAGAGCTGGTCATAAAGGATATCGCCTTTGATGTTCTGCTCAACGAGCTCCAGAACGGCACCATCGACTTCGTCATCGCCGCCATGGCCTCCAATGAAGAGCGTCTGGCTCAGGCCGACGCCTCCACCGCATATCACAGCGATGATTACCAGAGGGTCGTTAGCAAGGCCGAGGACGCCGATAAATATACATCCTTTGATGATTTCGAGGGCGCAAAGGTCGCCGTCCAGTCGGGCGCCATCCAGGTCGGCCTTGCCGAGGAAAATCTCACAGGCTGTGAACTTCTCGTTCTCCAGTCGGTACCCGATATGTTCAACAACCTGATAAACGGCAAGTGTGACGCAGTTCTGGTCGACGGCAGCGTCGCCGAGGGCTATGTCGAGTCCAACGACGGCCTTGCCATCCTTGATAAGGACTTCCCCGCCATCGACGGCAGCTGCGTATGGGTGCAGAAGGGCGATCCCGAAGGCATCCTTGACAGCATCAATTCGACCATCGACTCTGTCATAGAGGCCGGGCAGTATAAGACATGGCTGGCCGACGCCGAAGAGCTCGCCGGTGAATAAAGAATAAATATACCACCTCCCCACGGGCAACCCCGTGGGGAGGCTTTTTTATTTGACAGCTTTGCCGCGCAGGATGGGCTTCCGTGAGTAGAGCACCGATATGCCTTCCCCTTGAGGGGAAGGCATCATCTCACGGTCACTCATCCTGATCCGCCGGAATTCCCGCGGCTTGCCTATTGAAATTTTCCTATAAATGTGGTATCCTTTAATCAGAAAATTCAATAAAAGGAGCTGATCTTATGAAAAAGATCATTATGTTTTCCAGCTCTCATTGACCCGGCTGCCCCCCGGTGAAAGAGGCTCTTTCCCAGGCAGGCATTGAATACGCCTATATAGACATCACAAGCGGTATGCTTCCCCTCAAGCGTTTCCTCAAATACCGCGATAACCGCCATGAGTTTGACGAGATCCGCGAGAAAAACCGCGTCGGCGTCCCCTGCATCGTCGTTCAGAACGATGACGGCAGCGATAAGATCATGTTCGAGCTGCCCGAAGATCTTGACGAGCTTAAATAACCGCCCCGCCCGAAGGAGATATGATCCCTTCGGGCGGTCTATTTTTACCCACGCAAAA
>CAKUAK010000073.1 GCA_934636325.1 uncultured Eubacteriales bacterium | reverse complement strand
CCCGCGAGGGGACGCTTTTTGAGACATGTATTTTTATACCTTTATGCCTGCCAGCGGCTCATGTTGAAATACCAGAGGCAGGGATAGCCCATTTCGTGCAGGCGGTGGATAAGCTCGGGCGCGCTCTTGAAGTCGGAGTCGCAGACGACGACCTTCTTTTCGGGCGTGACGCCGTTTTCTTTAAGCCATCCTTCGATGTCGGCGACCTCTCCGGCCGGGCAGCTAAGCGCGCCGGGAATATGGGAGCAGGCAAAGTCGGAAGCCGGGCGCATGTCGATAAAGACCCATTCGGGCTGACCGATGGCAGACTGGAGCTTTTCGGGGGTGATGGCGCGGGGCTGGTGGGCGGCGACCGTCTGAGGCATGGCGTCGGTCTCGTCGAGGATCCGGCATATGACCCTTATGGTCTCGATGCAGCCGCCCTGGGGCGTCCTGAAGCGGGGATTGAGCTCGGAGCACTGAAGGGTGCCCAGCCTCTTTTCGACCTCGGATACAAAGGCCCTGACCTTGGCCATAAGCAGGGGGGACTGATGCCCCGTCACCTCTACATAGCGATAGCCGAGGGCAGCGACGCCGCCCGTTACAGCCCCGCAGACGCCGCGGACGGCCATGCCGCCGCCGAAGCCGCCAAGAAGGCGCAGGATCTCGGGGCGCCCGTCCAGCTCCCATGCCTCGCATGCCGCCATAAAGGTCGTCTCGGCACAGTTGAGACCCATGTCGGTATAGTACTTTTCAATACATTCGGCTACTTTTTTCATATCTGCTCTCCCTTTAAGGCCGCATCTGAGGCGGCCGCATATTATGGTTTTGATCCAACCTTCTTATTTTATTATAATTGAAAAACGGGGCAAGAGAAAGGGTATCTGCAAAAAAAATACAGGCCGCAGGGTTTATCGGGAAATCCGATATTGCCTTTGCGGGCTGTGGATAACCGGTCTGTGGAAAACCCCGGTTTTTGCCCCCTTTTCACCGGTTTGTCCACAGGGCCGGGTGGGATATCGGCATGAAATATCCGACAAAAAAGGCGAAAAATAAACACTATGCGTAATATCTAAAAGTAATATTACGCATAGTGTTTTGAAACTTAAAGTATATCTTGTGGTTTTCCACAGTTTCCAGAGCTTTATCCACAACCTGTGGAAAATATGGCGAAAAAGGGCAGAGCCGCCTAATCCTTTGTCAGATGGACGTTGAGATGGTTATAGGTCATCGTGACGCCGTCACGCTCGAAGCAGCTGCGCAGACGCTCGTTGAGGGCAAAATAGGCGTCCCAGTAGTCGCTGTTTTTCGCCCATACCCGCAGGACATATGTAATGGCGCTGTCGCCGTATTTGTCGACCGCCACCATCGGCGCGGGGTCGGGCAGCAGGCGGCCGTCGGCCTTGATGGCCGACATTATAGAGGCCTTGACCTTTTCGGTCGGATCGTCATAGGAAGCCGCGATGCGGATCTCGATGCGCCGGGTCGGCTGTGAGGAATAGTTGATTATCTTGCCGCCGCTTATCGTGTGGTTGGGGACATATATGATCCGGTTGTCGACCGTCGTAAGCTGGGTATAGATGACGCCGATGGCGCGGATCGTGCCCTCCTGCCCGCCGGCCTCGACGTAATCGCCGATCTTGAAGGGGCGGCAGGAGAGCAGCATTATGCCGCCGGCAAGGTTGGAAAGCGAGTCCTGGATGGCCAGCGAGAAGGCCAGTCCGACGACGCTGAAGAGGGCCACCAGCGAGGTTATGTTGATGCCCAGCCTGTCGCACATGATGAGCACGATGATGAACCACATGACGGCGTTTATCACCTTCATGATAAAGGCGGTCAGGCGGCTGTCGAGATGGGTATGGTCGAGGGCGCGCCGGAAGAGGCCGGACAGCATCCTTTTGACTATGATACAGGCCAGCAGGGCGGCGATGGTATAGAGTATGCTGATAAGCGACATGCGGCTGATGACGCCGGCTGTGTCGGTTATCGCCTGATTTACATTTTCCATGGTTTTGTGTTTTCCCCAAGGGATCCTTTCTGTTTAAAATGGTTTGCCTTGCGCCGCATTTGCGGAACTCTGGCGTAATTGATTTTTACTGTCTCAATACTTATCAGACTTTTTCTCATTGCAGGATTTGCATAGCATTTGGCAGTTATCCGGCGTTGTCTGCCCGCCTTTGCTCCAAGGTCTAATATGGTCGCCTTCCATTTCTTCAAATTCAAAATGCTCTTTGCAAATGGGGCATATTCCGTTTTGCCTGCTGTACGCTGCCAGTTTGTCACGTTTATCGAATGTACGCAGATTTAACAACCTGCCCGCAAAGGGATCCGTATCCCGACAAAGTAAGAACTCATAAATGCCTTTTGGCTTTTTTACATCCTCGTCCTCGTGTAACCGCTTTACCTCGGCAGCCAAGGTTGCAGAATTGTAGGTGCGATTATGGTATTTGTTGTAGAGATGGCACCAATCCAATCCTTTCATATCGGAAAAGTATTTTGGGAAAATCTTCTCGACCCAATGAACTACATCTTGAAAATACTGCCACAGTTCATCTGCATCCTCATTTGATTTATGCTGTGCCATATACTCGGTTATTTCGGAAATATTTTGATATTCGCAGATGCCTCGCAACGCTTTTTCCAATAATTCCTGTCTGTTAGGATCACCGGTAATGTACTTATCCGACATCAGTTTTGCAGCACAGTTCCGCTTCGAGAAATACCGCTTTGCATCCGAGAGCCATTTGCCGGTATAAACGGAGTTTCGGAGCTCTTGCTCAGTTAATTTCTCTCCGGCGATATTGACAACTCGAAACCAGTCTAATTTCTCAGACGCCTCACCCTCACAAATATAAACCATAAACTCATAGTTCATAATGTCATGGTATTTGTCATCCGGCAAGGAATCCCAATAATATTGTTTGCCATCCAGCGTGACAGAAAATTTGTGCGCCAAATACTGCATAACAGACAGCGTCCGTTGTTGGCCATCCAGTACCTCATATCTGTCATTTTCGACCTTGACCCAATACATGACATTCAAAGGAAAGCCCTTTAATACCGTCTGGATAACGGCTTCGGCCTGTTCATCGTTATAGACAAACTCTCGCTGATAGGGGGGACGGATTGCAAGCCTGCCTCCGTAGGCGAAAACACCGTCATCATCGTTGTCAACATAGCCATCAAAAACATCCTTGACCTTAATTTGCTTCGGTTCTATTTTCACTTGCCCATCCTCCTTTTGATTAAAATCCTTTTGAATGTATTTTTTGCAGCCCCACTTGTGTCATAATACACAAGACTTGTCATATTTGCGGTGTAATGCCCCCTGCCGCCCTGAGCACGATACTTTTTGATCCATTCTTCACCGATCCTGCTGATGCCGATTTCATCAGATCCGTACTTGCCCGTATAATCGGCGCAGCCAATGATTTCAAACTGTTCGGGATTGTATTTATCCAAAAATGTAATAGGCACTCCCATAATACCACTACACCTTTCTTCTAATAACAATGCGATCATACAGTCGTTTGTATTTTGCGTTTGATAACGATTCTGACGTAGAGGCAACGATAGAGGAGCTTGCTGCGTCTCTCTCTCTCTCTCTCTCTCTCTCTCTCTCTCTACTTTAACAGACTGTGAACGATCCTCAGGCAAATAGAAACGGACGCCGCCTGCAACGTAACTTCCTTTTGGTGCAATTTCCGACATGGGCTTTCCCAACCATCGGCTTGCCCCAATGATCTCAAACTGGTCTGGGTTATGTTTGTCCAAATAGGTAATAGGAACGCCGATCTCCTCAAAGTAGTCGCACGGAATGTCTGCGACCTTATCTACATTGATCCCATCATAGTTGGCGTAATGGGGATATTCCTCCTCGTTTCCATAGTATCGCTTATATAGTGTTAACTCTTCGTGTCTCTTTTGGATATCTAAATTTGTAAACCAAGTACAATTTCTGAAATGAACAAGTCCGGTAGATGGATTATATACACCAGGTGCGTATCCAGCTGCTTGTTCAAGCGGTATCCGAAAGTAAGCATTATCTTTTCTAAAGCCATAGCCAAGCCATAACTTATTTTCTTTGATAAGAGGGAAGATTTCTTTATATGTAATTGAGTTTTTGCTTCCAATAATCAGAAAATTTTTGTTATATGCCATAAGCTGTGCAACATACTCCCGGAACAAGCTAAATGGCGGGTTTGTCACGACAATATCTGCTTGTTTAAGATATTCGATGCATTCCTCCGAACGAAAGTCTCCGTCACCACGCAGCCTTTTTACGCCGCGCTTTTTTGACTTCAAAAGTGTGTCGATATCTTCATCGGAAACGCCTCTGCCATTTGCCATGGGTACTTTCGTAATATCCATGACATAACCATGCCCACGGACTACAGGTTCGTTTTCATCATCAAACAAGGAAAGCTGCTGTCCCACCACAGGCGAAGTGCCATAGGAAGTGCAGATCAGTCTTTTCAAGCCCAGATAGTTAAAGTTGCGCAGGAAGAACTTGCAAAAGTTGCTTTCAAATGGGTCATCGCAGTTGCAAAGAACGGTTTTTCCCTTAAAGTGTTCTTCGTAGTGATTCAGCTCATTCTGAATATCCTCATATTGCGTATAGAACTCGTCTTTCTTCGCATCCTTGGCTTTATGCAGATTTTCATTCTTTGCCATATCTTTTCCCCGTTCCCGCGTTTGTGGTTACCCTTATATTAATACAAGCAGAAAAAAACGGCAACAAAATGTTTTAATGGTATAGCAGCGATTGAAAAAAGACCGGCGCCCATATTGTGGGTGCCGGTCGTCATTATCCTTCCCCTCAAGGGGAAGGCATATCGGTGCTTAGCTATCTTGTATGATTGAGCATTACTGCTGATTCTTGCCGCAGCATTTCTTATACTTCAGACCGCTGCCGCACGGACAGGGAGCTCCCCACGGACATGTCCGCGGGGGCCCCGTTCAATTAAATAGCCTACGGTCGGCAAAGCCTCCCTACGGCAAACGATCCCTGCCCTTTGCGATGCGGGATCGCTGTATTTATTGCTGATTCTTGCCGCAGCACTTCTTATATTTCAATCCGCTTCCACACGGGCAGGGATCGTTGCGGCCGACCTTTTTGCCTTTGATGGTCGGCTTTTTGGCGATGGTGCCGTCGCCCGCGCCGCTCTCCGACGTTTCCTTGGCGACGCGCTCGCGCTGGGGCTCCGCGCCGCGGACCCGGGCAAGGAATATCAGCTTTGCCGTCCGCGAGCGGACCTCGGCTATCATCTCTTCGAACATATCGAAGCCCTGGCGCTTATACTCGTCGATGGGGTTGACCTGGGCGTAGGCATTGAGGCCGATGCCGCGGCGCAGCTCCTGCATGGCGTCGATATGATCCATCCACAGCTGGTCGACCGTCTTGAGCAGGACGACACGCTCGAGCTCGCGCATGACGTGGCTGCCCAGATCCTTTTCCTTGAACTCATAGAAATCCATGGCCTTTTCGCACATCAGCTCGCCCAGGGCCTCGGGGGTCATCGAGCTTATGCGGTCGTCGTCCAGCTGGACCTGGCCGGGCAGCAGGAAGAGGCCGGTGAAGGCCTTGAGGACGGCGTCGGCCTGGGCGCGGGTCACCGTTGCGCTGCCCTGGCAGATCGAGTTGACCGTGCCGGTGACATACTCCTTGACCATGTTCTGTATCTGGGGCTTGAGCTCGACGCCGTTTAAGACGTCCTCGCGCTGCTTGTAGATTATCTCGCGCTGGTGGTTCATGACGTTGTCGTACTCAAGGACATTTTTACGGGTCTGGAAGTTGCGGCCCTCGACCTTCTTCTGGGCGTTCTCGATAGCGCCCGAGAGGACCTTGTGCTCGATGGGCATGTCCTCTTCGATCCCGAGGCTGTCCATCATGCCCATTATGCGCTCCGAACCGAAGAGACGCATGAGGTCGTCCTCCAGCGAGAGATAGAAGGTGCTTTCGCCGGGGTCGCCCTGGCGGCCCGAACGGCCGCGCAGCTGGTTGTCGATGCGTCGGCTCTCGTGGCGCTCCGTGCCGATGATGCAGAGGCCTCCGGCGGCCCGGACCAGCTCGCCGTCCTTTTCGCAGACCGCCTTGTGCTCGGCCAGCTTGGCGCGATAGAGCTGGCGGGCCTCAAGGACGACCGGATCGGCCGATTCGTTATAGCCGACGGCTTCGGTCATGACCTCCTCGGGGTATCCGGCCTTTGCCAGATCGGCGCGGGCCATGAAGTCGGGGTTGCCGCCAAGCATGATATCGGTGCCTCGTCCGGCCATGTTGGTGGCGATAGTGACCGTCCTGGGCTTGCCGGCCTGGGCGACGATGGCAGCCTCTTTTTCGTGGTGCTTGGCGTTGAGCACCTGATGGGGAACGCCCTCGCGCTTGAGCATATCGGAAAGATGCTCGCTCTTCTCGATCGAGACCGTGCCGACCAGGACCGGCTGTCCTTTTTCATAGCACTCTTTTATCTTGCGGATGACGGCGCGGTACTTGCCGTTTTCGGTGCGGAATACCACATCGGGGTTGTCGACGCGGATCATCGGCTTGTTGGTTGGGATCTCGATGACGTCGAGGTTGTATATATGGCGGAACTCGTCCTCTTCGGTCAGGGCCGTGCCGGTCATGCCCGACAGCTTGCTGTAAAGGCGGAAGTAATTCTGGAAGGTGATGGTGGCGAGGGTCTTGCTCTCGCGCAGGACGGTGACGTGCTCCTTGGCTTCGATAGCCTGATGGAGGCCGTCGGAATAGCGGCGGCCGAACATGAGGCGGCCGGTGAACTCGTCGACGATGATGATCTCGCCGTCCTTGACGACATAATCGGTGTCCCGCTTCATGCAGCCGTGGGCCTTTATGGCCTGATTGATGTGGTGCATGAGGGTGGCGTTGTCGGGGTCCATAAGGTTCTCGACCTTGAAATAGGCCTCGGCCTTGCTTACGCCGCGGGGGGTGATGGTGGCCGTGTGGCGCTTTTCATCGACGATATAGTCGGCCTCGACCTCGTCCTGGCTCTCTTTATCATCGACCTCGACGACGGTGATATGGCTGAGGGTGCGGGCGAAATCGTCGGCCCGGCGGTAAAGGTCGGTGCTCTTGTCGCCCTGACCCGAGATGATAAGGGGGGTCCTGGCCTCGTCGATAAGTATCGAGTCGACCTCGTCGACGATGGCGAAGAAGTGGCCGCGCTGGACCTGCTCTTCTTTATATATGGCCATGTTGTCGCGGAGGTAATCGAAGCCGATCTCGTTGTTGGTGCCGTAGGTTATGTCGCAGGCATAGGCCTCACGGCGCTGCTGTGGGGTCAGGCCGTGGATGAGGACGCCGCAGCTGAGGCCCATGAAGCGATAGACCTTGCCCATCAGCTCGCCCTGGTATTTGGCCAGATAGTCGTTGACCGTGACGATGTGGACACCCTTGCCGCTGAGGGCGTTAAGATAGGCCGGAAGGGTGGCCGTAAGGGTCTTGCCCTCGCCGGTCTTCATTTCGGCAATGCGTCCCTGATGCAGGACGACGCCGCCGATCAGCTGGACATGGAAGGGATACTGGCCGAGGACCCTGCGGCATGCCTCGCGGAAGGCGGCAAAGGCCTCGGGCAGGATATCGTCGAGGGTCTCTCCGCCGTCCAGCCTGGCCTTTAAGCGGGGGGTCTCGGCCTGAAGCTCGGCGTCGGTCATCGCCGCGTATTTATCCGACATACCCTCGATGGCGCTTATCGTCGAACGCAGCTTCTTGAGCTCGCGCTGAGAGGAATCGCCGAAGAGGGCTTTCAAAAAATTTGCCATTTTCTATTCTGAACTCCTTTTAAGAAATCTTGCTTTTTTATCGGTATGCGCAGGCATACTTCAACAGATAAACTCTATACTATATTATGTAAAAAAACAAGGACTATTTGATGAATTTTGAATTGCCGCTTTACATATAACGGTCATTTCAGTATAATTATATGATAGGACACCGGTAAAGACCGGCCGAGTTATATTTTTGTTTCAAAAGAGAGTGCGAAGATGATCCAATATGACGATATAAGATACAGCCTGACCGATCTAAAGCCCCAGCTCGAAGAGCTGCGCACCTCTCTCGATCTCGAAAAGGCCGAGGAGGATATCGCAAAGCTCCAGCATGACGCTCAGGCGCCCGGCTTCTGGGACGATCCCGACAACAGCCAGAAGGTGCTCCAGCGCATAAAGCAGCTCCAGGCCAAGGTCGAGCGGTATAACAAGCTCCATGCCCTTTACGACGACACGCTGACCCTTATCGAGATGGCCGATGAGGCCGGGGACGAGAGCCTGCTGCCCGAGGTCAGGGAGGATTATAAAAGATTCTGCGAGGGCCTTGAGACCCAGCGGCTCGAGACACTGCTTTCGGGCGAATACGACCGCAACAACGCCATCATGTCCTTCCATGCCGGCGCCGGCGGGACAGAGGCCCAGGACTGGACCCAGATGCTCTTCCGCATGTACACCCATTGGGCCGATTCCAAGGGCTTCAAATGGAAGATACTCGACTATATCGACGGCGAGGACGCCGGGCTCAAGAGCGCCGATCTGCTGATCGAGGGTGAGAACGCTTTCGGATACCTCAAGAGCGAGATGGGGGTACACCGCCTTGTCCGGGTGTCGCCCTTCGATTCCTCGGGACGCCGCCACACATCCTTTGCGGCCATCGAGGTCATGCCCGAGATGAGCGACGATATGGATATCGAGATCAACCCCGACGATCTGAAGATAGATACATACCGCTCGGGCGGCGCCGGCGGTCAGCATGTCAACAAGACCGAATCGGCCATACGCATAACCCATATCCCCTCGGGCGTCATCGTCGCATGTCAGAACGAGCGCTCGCAGCACCAGAACCGCGAGGTCGCCATGCGCATGCTCAAATCCAAGCTGCTTGAGATCAAAGAGCGCGAGCATCTCGACAAGATCGAGGACATCAAGGGCGAGCAGAAGAAGATCGAATGGGGCAGCCAGATACGCTCTTATGTTTTCATGCCCTATACTCTGGTCAAGGATCACCGCACAGGCTGTGAAAACGGCAATATACAGGCCGTCATGGACGGCGACCTCGACCCCTTTATCAACGCCTATCTTACGGCGTCGGCCACCGGCAAGTGGGCCGAGAAATAAAACAGCTTAAATCAAGCGCTCCCGCGGG
>CAKUAK010000072.1 GCA_934636325.1 uncultured Eubacteriales bacterium | reverse complement strand
ACAAAAGCCCGCGGTCATATGACCGCGGGCTTTTGTTATATTGGTATTTACTCTATGGCGATGATATTCATGAAGGACTGGATGAGTTCCTCGGCGTCCCTCTTGTTTATGAGCTTGGTCTCGCCGTTGAACTCGGTGAGATAGAAGCTGCTGTCATATTCCCACATGCGGAAGGTCATATCGGTGAAGGCCGCCGTATTGCGCTTGAAGGCTATCTCCAGCGCCGGTGTGGCCGACGACGGCCCGACGGGGGCGTTGCCCTCAGGAACGATATCCCGCAGGGTATTGAAGAAGGAGACTATGGCGTCGCCGCTGACCTCGCCGTCACCGTTAAGAGTATAGTCTGTCACGGTCGTTTCCTTGCCCTCGCTGTCGGTCGATGTAGTGCGGTCGAGCTTTATGACATATCGGCTGTCGTTGAGCAGGACGGTCATCTGGTCGACCGAATCGATCGGCATCTTGAAAAGGTCATCTGCTTTATAGGTCTCGTAATCGAAGCCGAAGAAATCGAACTTGTTTATGATGGTGCCTATGACATTGGAATCCGCCAGCCGTCCGTAGGTCTTGCCGTCCTCGCCCTCGCCGAGATAGAAGGTGTCGGTCACTTCGCCGCGGCTGGCGCTTTCATAGCTTATGCTGACCGTATAATAGTCATCGTTAAGGCCGTATTTGGCCAGCACAGCCGGGTCATCGGAGAAATCGGCGCCCTCCTGGAAGCCGAGGCCGGACAGCACCGACAGGAAGTTGGAAAGGCTGTCCTCAGAAAGGGGCAGCAGGTCAGAGCCCGAGCGCAGGAACCATTTGTAATCGCTGGAATAGCAGCTGTCGTCGCCGTCGGGCATATGGACGATCTCGGTCGTCTTTTCGCCGCGGGTGATGGTGACAAGGGATGTGGTCGACATCGAGGCCGCCGGGAAGGAGGGCAGCTTGAGCAGCGATGCCAGCGTCGGATAGTTGGCGAAGGAGCGACCGATCAGGGTCGGGACGGTGTATAGGTCGTCAGAGCCGTCAACATTGAAATAGAACTTGCTGGTCGTCGGGTTCTTATCGCCGATGTTATAGGCGTATTTGACGCCTCCGGAATCCTCCATCTCGACATGGATGGAGGCCGGGTCGAGGCCGTAATCGGTAAAGCTCGAAGGGTCGCTGGTCAGCAGGCGGTCGGAGGTGACGGCACAGAGGGAATTGACCATCGTCTCGATAAGGGACTGATCGAGGGGGTAATCCTCGTTGCCGCGGACCAGCCAGCCGTTGACAGTATACTTGAAGTCGAAATCGACGCCGTTCATGGTATATTTGAGGGACATGATGGTCATAGGGTCGATATCACTCAGGACATACTGGCCGCCGGTGACCGTCTCGTCCTTTTCCTCCGGCTCCTTCTGGGTCAGGGTCATCACGCCGTATATACCGGCCAGAAGAACGAGGGCGGCGAGGGTCAGGATAAGGGGCTTGTTCTTCATGCTATTTCTTCCTCCTCGAAAGTGTCACAAGGAGTCCGAGGGCCAGAAGGGCCAACGGGAGGACAACGACCATTATCATGCCCCATGTGTTTCCGGCCGAGGCGGGAACGACCAGAACCTCCGAGTTGACCGCCTTGGCGTGGATCGACATGCTCTGTTCGTACTGGCACATCCAGCCCAGGGCGCTCAAAAACATATCGCTGTTGGCCGAATAGACGATCTGGTCAAAGGAATCGTCGAGCATATACGAGCTTGTGAATACGGCAAGGTGGGTCGTGCCGCCGGAGGTCTCTTCGGTGACGGCCATGCCGACCGGGAAGGGGCCGTCGATATCGCCGGTCTCCTTTTCCATCGTCGTCATCTCATAGGCCGAGGGCTTGAGATAGGATTCCGACGTCGATGTCAGAAGGGTCGTGACCGAAAGGCTGCTGCGGTGCGAGGCCGTCTCGGTCACGGCCTGGGCGGCCGGCAGCAGGACACGCTTGTTATTTTCAATAAGGCTGGCCGTGATACCGTGGGACTTGATATCGGGCAGCAGATAGTGATAATATCCGCCGGCGAGGAAGTTGTTTCCGCCCCGCTCGATGACTATGCCGCGCTCAAGCTGAAGGCCATAGGCGTCGAGCAGGGCGTCGAGGTTGGGTGTCTCGGCCGTTATCAGGTCGGCAAAGAGCATGACGCTGCCGCCCTTTTCCATATAAGAGAGGATGGCTTCCTTCTCACGCTCGGTAATGTCGGTCTGGGGCGAGACGATCAGCAGGGCGTCGCAGTCGCCGGGGATGCCGTCTTCGGTCAGGAGCTCGAGAGAGGATAGGGTATAATTATCCTTGCCGATCATATTCTGAAGGTTCTGCGAAAGGGAGGCCTCGCCGTGGCCGGTAAGGGCGTATACGACCGGCAGGTCGTCGGTGACGACATAGGACAGGGCCGAGGTTATCGCGCCCTCGCCGTCAAAGGAGGTGCTGACCTGGCCGGTAGTGTAATAGCTGGAAAGATCCTGAACGAAGATCTTCGAGTTGTCGACCACCTTGAAGCGCTTGGCGCTTTCAACGATGACGCTGTTGTCGGCAAGGCTCTCGGTCGTATAATTGGCCGTGAAGTTGGGATAGAGCACCGGGTCGATCTGCTCGACCGTGATGTTGGAGCTCGAGGCGGCATAGCGGTCGAGAAGGGTCGACACCGTGTCGTCCTCAGCCCCGGTCTCGGCGATAAGATAGATGGTGACCGGCTCTGTAAGGCCTGCCGTTATATTCTTTGTCTGCTCGGAAAGGGTAAAGAAGCCCTCAGAGCTCAGGTCGAACTGGGTCGCCGTAGAGGGCAGGCGGGCGGCGATGAGGTTGACCAGTATGGCGATGAGGATGGCGGCGGCACAGAGCATCATCTGGCTTCCGCCCATTTTGAGCGCCGCCGAGGGCGCCTTGCTGTTGTTGTTTTTCATCTATGCTCCCTCCTTAAGACCAGCGGCGTTTTTCCACCGTCTGGACGGTGAAGAATATAAAGAGTGTTATGATCGAAAGGAAATAGACGACCGAGGTCAGGTCGAATACGCCGTAAATAAAGCTGTCGAAGCGGGAGAATACCGAAAGGGCGTTCATCGCCGTATTGAAGGTACCCTCCAGCGCCGTGCGCTTGAAGATATAAAGCAGGACGATGGCGGCAACCGACACCCCGCCGATGCCGCAGGAGAGCGGCAGGCTCTTTGTCGTGACATATACGGCATAGGTAAAGATGACGGCCAGGGCGGCAAAGCCGGCGGCCGAGGTCAGCGCCGAGGCCGACACCATGTTGGCCAGGCTGGGCATCAGGTAGCATGCCAGGAGCCCGCCGAAGCAGAGCACAGCGGCTACCATCTGGCTGTCGGTCAGGCCGGAGAGGAATATGCCGATGGCGATACATGCGCCGCCCATCAGCAGGAAGGCGAATATGGCGGCATAGGCCGTCTTGAAGTTGACCGTGCCGTACTTCGATATGACTATCGGATAGGCGCAGCTTATGACAAGGGGCACGGCATAGACGGTCAGGGCGGCAAGGAACTTGCCGAATACCACCGACCATGTCGACACCGGCGAGGAATAAAGCAGCTGGTCTGTGCGCTGACGCTTCTCTTCTGACATAGTGCGCATGGTCAGGACAGGCATAAGCATAAGGAAGAAAAAGCGCACCGAATCAAGCACATATTCAAAATTGGGATATGATTGCAAAAAATGTATGGCATAGCTGTATATGCCGAGGATGGCCAGCGCGAAGGCGATAAAGACATAGCCCATCATGCCGTTGAAATAGCCGCGCAGCTCTTTTTTATATATTACCGTCATTGTCTGTGGTCTCCTTTTCATCGGATGTATCGGCTTCATCAGATGTATCGGCTTCGTCGGATATATCGTCTGCCGGGGCGTCGGGGGCGGTCAGCTCAAGGAAGATATCCTCAAGACTGAGGCGGACCTCCTGCATCGAAAGGGTCAGCATGCCGTTTTGGGCCAGGGCCGAGGCAATATCGCGGCGCAGGTCGAGATCGGGCGGATAGGAGGCCGTAAGCTCGATGCAGCCGCTGTCGCGGGAGGAGGCCGAGGCTTCGACACCGCTGACGCCATTTATCGCCGACACAACGGCTTGGGCATCGCCGCCGCATGGATCGACGGTCAGACGCAGCTTGACATCGCCCAGCGTTGAACGGCTCAGCCCCTCGGGGGTGTCGCAGGCGACAAGGCGGCCCTTGCGGATTATCATGATCTTATCGCATACCGAGGATATCTCGGAGAGTATGTGGCTCGAGAGTATGACGGTGTGTGTCCCGCCCAGCGAACGTATCAGCTCGCGTATCTCGGTTATCTGTTTGGGGTCGAGGCCGACGGTCGGCTCGTCGAGTATGACCAGCTTGGGCTGGCCGAGGATGGCCTGCGCGATGCCGACACGCTGCTTATAGCCCTTTGAAAGATGCATTATAAGGCGGTCGAGGTGGTCGGTTATCCGGGTCAGCTCGGCGACCCTTTTTATCTCGCCTTCGACATCGCTGCCCTTTATGCCCTTGAGCCCGCAGACAAAGCCGAGGTATTCTCTCGGGGTCATGTCGGGATAGAGCGGCGGCTGCTCGGGCAGATAGCCGATGCATTTTTTGGCTTCCTTCGGCTGTTCGAGAATATCAAAGCCGTTTATCGTGACCGTGCCCGAAGTGGCGGCAAGACAGCCGGTCATGATATTCATCGTTGTCGATTTACCTGCGCCGTTAGGGCCGAGAAAGCCGTATATCTGGCCGTCCTCGACGGTGATCGAAAGATCGTCGACCGCCTTGTGGCTGCCATACAGCTTGGTCAGGTTTTTTATTTCGACCAAGGTGATTCCCCCTTAGATATAAGTTTTGCGGCCGGACAGGTAAAAAGGCCCTGCCCGGGCCGTATATAATTATAAAACAGCAGCGCCCCGTCTTCAATCATTCGGGGCACTGTTTTAAAGTTTGTTAACAAATATTCTGGGTTCAGTTCAGTTTTATGCCGTCTCCGCAAAGCAGCTCGTCGACCCTGCGCCGCAGGACGGCGTTCTCGGGCAGAGACAGGTCGGGGTCGCGGGCAAAGACCTCTTCGGCGGCGGCGCGGGCCGATTCGAAAAGCCGCAGGTCGCCCGAAAGGTCGGCCACCCGGAAGGCCGGAAGGCCGTGCTGGCGATGGCCGAAAAAGTCGCCGGGGCCGCGCAGGCGCAGATCCTCTTCGGCCACCTTGAAGCCGTCGGAGGTGCGGCATATGACCTCGAGACGGGGTATGCGCGGGCCGTGCCGCATGAGTATGCAGTAGGATTGGCGCGAGCCTCGGCCGACGCGGCCGCGCAGCTGGTGCAGCTGCGAAAGGCCAAAGACCTCGGCGTTCTCTATTATCATAAGATTGGCGTTGGGGACGTCGATGCCGACCTCGATGACCGTCGTCGAGACCAGAACGTCGAGCAACCCGGCGGCAAAATCCGACATGACCCGGGATTTTTCCTGGGCCGAAAGGCGGCCGTGCATGATGGCGATGCGCAGTGAGGGCAGGGCCTGCCCCAGCTCGAGGGCGTATTTTTCGGCCGAGGCGCGCTCGCTGTCGGCCCCCTCCTCGATAAGGGGACATACGATATAGGCCTGCCCGCCGGCCGCCACCTGCTTAAGCAGAAAGGCCTGCATGCGCTTGCGCTTGTCCTCGCCGACGCAATAGGTCTCAATCGGCGTCCGCCCCTTGGGCATCTCGTCGATGACCGAAAGGTCGAGGTCGCCGAAGATGATGAGCGACAGGGTGCGGGGTATCGGGGTGGCCGACATGACCAGCATATGACTGTCGGGCTGCTTTTTGGCCAGCTCCGAGCGCTGGGCCACGCCGAAGCGGTGCTGCTCGTCGATGACAAAGAGGGCGGGATCCATGAACTCGACAAAGCTCTGTATGAGGGCGTGGGTGCCGCAGATAACGTCGAAGCCGCCGGTGGCCGCCGCCATAAGGGCGGCCTTCTTTTCGGCCATAGGCATGGCCGAGACTATAAGGCCGATATTCATCCCATAGGGGGAGAGCATGGCCGAGAGGGTCTTTTGGTGCTGGCGGGCAAGAAGCTCGGTCGGCGCCATTATGACGGCCTGACGGCCGTTCTTGTGGCACAGCCAGGCACAGGCGGCGGCCACAAGGGTCTTGCCCGAGCCGACGTCGCCCTGGACAAGGCGGTTCATCCTGTTGGGCGAGGTCATATCGGCAAAGGTCTGGTCGACGGCGCGGCGCTGGGCCCCCGTCGGCTCGAAGGGAAGGCGGGCGTAAAACTCCCGGGGATCGTAATACCGGAGGGGATGCGACACCATTGTCTTTGATTCCCATTTTAACCCTGCCGAAGCGCAGGAGAACACAAAAAGCTCTTCGAAGGCGAACCTGCGCATGGCGGCGGCCGCCTTTTCGGAACTCGTGGGGAAGTGTATCTGGCGATAGGCCTCTTCGGCCGGCATGAGGGCCATGCGGGCCTCCAGCTCGGGGGGGATGGGGCTTTCGGGCAGGGTGCAGTATCCGAGGGCGGCTTCGACGCACGCCGCTATCATGGCCGAGGTCAGCCCGGCCGAGACCGGATATATCGGGATGATCCTGCCGGTCAGGCCGCCACCCTTTCCGGCCTCTTCGAAGAGGGGATTGACCATCGACGGCCGTGAGGGGTAATTTTCTACCTTGCCGTAGAAAATATATTCTTTGCCCCTTTTAAGCTGATTTTTCGTATACGGCCTGTTGAAAAAAACTATATCTATACAGCCTGTATCGTCAAATCCCCGGGCTTTGACGATCTCCATGCCCCGGGGCAGGCGTGCCGATGTCGGGTCGCTGCCGATGACAAGGCTGTAGCAGCCCTTGATCTCCTCGGCCGGGCGGGCGGCGGTGTATATCTTTGTCCTGTCCTCATAGTCCCGGGGAAAGTATGTCAGAAGATCGCCGACGCGAAGAATGCCCAGCTTGTTGAGAAGCTGGGCACGCTTTGCCCCGACGCCCGGAAGGGCGGTGACGGGGCTGTTATTGGTTATGCTTGCTTTATTTGACATGATAGCGGTAAACGGCGACAACGACGCCGAGGATAGAACAGCCCTCGCCGTCGATCGGCTGATATGCGGGGTTTTCGGGCATGAGCCATACATGGCCCTTTTCCAGCCTGAGACGCTTTACGGTGGCCTCATCGTCGATAAGGGCGACGACGATCTGGCCGTTGTCAGCCGTCGGCTGCGGGCGGACGATAACGACATCATCTTCGAGTATGGCGGCGTCCTTCATGCTGTCGCCCCGGACATTGAGGGCAAACAGGCCATCTCCGCTGCCCTCAAAGGGAACATAGCCGACGGCATCCTCGACGGCAAGGATAGGCTGTCCGGCGCGGACCGTGCCGATGACCGGGACATTGCGATAGCCCGGCTGGCCGGGAAGGGAAAGGGTACGGGTCTTGCCCTTGCTCTTCTGAAGATATCCGTTTTCCTCAAGGATGCGCAGATGGGCATGGACGGTGGAGGGCGAACGCAGCCCGACGGCGTCGCCTATCTCGCGCACCGACGGCGCATAGCCGTTTTCCTGGGCGAAGCTCTCTATATATTCAAGTATGGCCCGGCGTTTGGGGCTCAGTATCTTGCATCCCATAAAAGCACACCTCCATGCCTGCTGCTCTCTGGCCCGATGTATATCTGGGTCGTCAGGATATTTGTATTTAAAGTATATCACAACCCCGGAATATAAGCAAACATTTATTCGTATTTTCCCCGGATATATAAAAAGCCCGCGTTTACACAGGCTTTAACGGCGCTTCTGCGCCGCGCCGGCAGTCAGGCGTCATGATTTGACATGACATGAGCATGGCAAATCTATTTAATTAAAAGGGG
>CAKUAK010000071.1 GCA_934636325.1 uncultured Eubacteriales bacterium | reverse complement strand
CGGACTGACGCTGGCTTACTAAAATAAAGCAAAAGCCAAAGGGCTGCATACCGGTCACGGTATGCAGCCCTTTTCATATATTCTGTCTTACACCGGGACGCCGACGCCGGGCTTAAGGAAGAAAACTATCTTTTCTTTTACCGGGAGGCGGAATATCTTTTCGGCCGACATGCCGTAAATGTCAAGCTGGAGCTTATGCCGTGCGGCGGCCTTTGCCTCCTGCCCCGGCTTTACGCTGTCGGTCTTGAAGTCAACGACCGTTATTCCGTCGGGCCCGATGATGAGAAGGTCAATGATACCGTTCATCAGGATATCCGCTTCCCCATCCTCATCAAGCCCCAGCTCGGCGGGAGAAAAGAGGGCCGAAAACTCATATTCACGAAGGAGGCGGTATTCTCCGCTTGATGCCGCCCTTCCCCACCGGCTGTCCCAGAAGCCGCAGATCATGGCAGGCTCGATCGCATCGGCCTCGGCAGGAGTCAGCAGGCCGCTCTGCGCCAGCTCTCGTGCCCTGACCGATATCGCGGCGTCATCGGCACATTCATCGGGCATCACGACGCTTAAAAATCTGTGTATCGCCGTTCCCCGGGCGGCACCGTCCAAGCCTGTGTCGGCGCTGTCGGCCGCCTTCCGGCGGTAAACATCGACAAGGGTGGCGCCGCCGCTTTTATAGATCACTCCCGAATCCTCGAGGATCCGCCGCGCCCCGGCGGGCGTCAGCTTGGACGGCAGCTCTGACAGACGCTTGTATCTATACTCCTCGTCCCGGCGATCGAGCAGCGCCGCAAGCTCCGGATCGGCCGTTTTCGCGGCCGCCTCCGCGCCGGGCTCGGCCTTTTTGTCCGCCCGGATCTGCCCTATCGCGTCATAGGGCTCGACCGAAAGAGCTATATAGGGGCAGGGTTTATCGGCCAGCGAAGCCAGAATCCAATCGGCGGCATTGCTTATCCCGGCAAGCCAACCGGGCGTTATTCCGCCGAGCTCGACCTCCGACCTTATATCCTCCAGGTGCTTTTTGGCGTCATTCATCCCGCATACCATGATGAGCTTTTCCTTAGCCCGGGTCATGGCGACATAGAGCTTGCGCACCTCTTCGCCCGCCAGCTCTCGCTTTATAGCGGCAGCGGCGGCGATATGCATCGGCATGCGGTACTGGGCATGGCTGCCGCGCATCCTTATCCTGAGGCCTATGCCCAGCCGGTCATGGACTATGGCCGGGCTCTGGGCGTCGTCAAAGTTGAAGCGTTTGTTGAGATCGGGCAGGAACACAAAGGGGAACTCGAGGCCCTTGGAGCGATGTATGCTCATGATCCTTACACCGTCGCCCTGATCGACGGCCGGTGCCTGACCCTGCTCCATCATGCTCTCGGCATACCTTATGAAATCAAAAAGACTGCGGTGGCCGCTGCCTTCATACTCCGACGCAAGATCGTAAAATGCCCTGAGGTTTTCGGTCCTGTCCCTGCCCTTTTCCATCGCGCCGAACACCGCCGGGATGGAATACCGGGAATAAAGCATGGATATTATCTGCGACGGCGAGGCATCGGGCACATAGGCGGCGTATTCATCGAGCTGAGCCAGAAACTCGGCCGTCCGGCCGCCGTGGGCCAACGCATATGCCGAGAGCGCGTCGAAAAATGACGCCGACGGCGTTTCGGCCCGGACAGCCGCCAGATCGTCGGCCGTAAAAAGGAATATAGCCGAACGCATAAGGCCGATAAGCGGTATATCCTGCCGGCGGTTGTCGAGGACCCGCAGGAAGGACATCATCGACAGTATCTCCATGCTGTTCCAGAACTCGCGCTGGGCGCCGCTGACCGGGATATCCAGCCTTTCCAGCTCTTTTATGAAATATGATGATTTATTGGCAAAGGAGCTGAGCAATACGGCAAAATCCCTGTATTCCGCCGGGCGTGTCTGACCGGTGAAGGGATCTGTTACCTTTTCGGTCTCCATCATGCGGTATATTTCATTGGCCGTAAATATGGCCTCGGCTTCGGCGCGCTCGGGCGAATCATCGTCACCGGAGGCATCTGACATGTCGATCACCTCGAACCTTACTCTTTCGCCGTCATCGGGATAGGGCGCGCCGGGATAGAGGGCTTCGTTATCGTCGTAATCTATATCGCCGAACTCCCGCGACATGACGGCGCGGAAAACATGGTTGCATGCCCCGAGTATTTCGGGTCTCGAACGGAAGTTTTTATTGAGCGATATCCGCATATTGCCGGTTTTTCCGGAAAGGTGATCGCCATAGCTTAAATATTTTTCCATGAATATCTCCGGCTTGGCCATGCGGAAGCGGTATATGCTCTGCTTGACGTCGCCGACATAAAAGCTGCTTCCGCAGCGGCAGGTCACGGCGCGGAATATGGCCTCCTGAATATCGTTTGTATCCTGATACTCGTCGACCAGCACCTCGTCGAGCTCTTCCGACAGCTGTATGGCAAGCGACGTAGGCTTTCCGTCCTCTGTGCGCAGCAGCCCGAGGGCATAATGCTCGAGGTCGGAAAAATCCAGCAGACGGTATTTGAGCTTTATATGCGAATATCTCTCGCTGTACCGCGTCACGGCCCTGCGCAGCCCCCGCAGGGCGGCGAGGTTCTCTTCGCGGCCGAACTCAGATTCCGATCCCGACAGCATGTATATCCTGTCGCAGATCTGCCTGACAGAGGCGGCAAACTTCTTTTTTGCCTCCTGCATGACGGCGCGCAGATCGGCGTATTCTTCGCCCTTGACGGCGGGAAGCCGCGGATTCGAGAAGGCATGGACCGTTTGGTATCCCCTGTCCCAGCTATCCTCAAAGGCGGTCAGGCAGGCGGCGGCAAAATCAAGACATTCGGAGAAGGCCGGCATGTATTTATCATACACGGCGGGGCAATCCTCCATATTTTTCACCGAGCTTTCAAGCCGGGCCGCCGCGTTCTCCATTATCTCGGCGGCCATCGAGGTCAGGATGCCCTTCCAGCTGTCCTGCCCCTCCGCCGATGTAAAGCGTTCGAGGCTGGCCGACGGGTCGATATGGCTCGACAGCTTATCAAAAACATCGTTTATGACCGATTCGAGCACACGGTCGCCCTTTTCTTCGGCCAAAGCCTCGCACAGAGCCGCGAAATCGCCGTCGTTTTCGATATAGAGCTCTTCAAGGGTATCCTCCATGGCCTGGGCGCGAAGCTCCGACGCCCGGGCCTGGTCGGCCACGGCAAAATCGGCCGGAACACCGCATTCGGAAAAATGCTCGCGCACAAGATCGAGGCAGAAGGCATGGACGGTCTGTATCCTTGCGCAGGACAGAAGTGACAGCTGGCGGCGCAGCCTGATGTTCCCCGGCTCGCGGGACAGCTTTTCCATGACGGCCTTGCTTATCTTAGCCCGCATCTCCGACGCGGCGGCGTTGGTGAAGGTGACGACCAGCAGACGGTCTATGCTTGCCGGGGAATCGGGATCACAGATAAGACCTATGACACGCTCGACAAGAACGGCCGTCTTTCCCGATCCGGCGGCCGCCGAAACTATAAGCGAGCAACCGCGGCTTTCTATGGCGCTGCGCTGGCTCTCGGTAAACTCAACGGCCATTTTTCTCACCCTCCTCTTTTGCAAGCAGCTCGAGCACCTCGTTTCGCTTGAGCTTTTTAAGATATCTGTATTTGTCCTTTTTCGTATCGACGTCGAACTGGCATGCCTGACGGTAAGGACACCAGTCGCAATAGGTCCGCCCGCCGCCTCCGGCGTATGGGTCGGCCTCTATCTCGCCCTTGGATATGATCTCGGCGATGCGCCGCAGATTTTCCTCGGTCCGATGTATCAGCCTGTCGATATCGGGCTGGCTGACGACCTTGGACGACGCGGTGAAGGTCCCCTTTTTCGTATAGGACACCGGCAGGAAGCGGTATTCACCGTCGGCCGGATGCTCCAGCGCATCTATGAGCTGACGGTCGTCGGTCAGGACCCCCTTGCGTTCGATCGTTTTGCGCAGCTCTTTTTTTATCTTGTCTCCGCTGTCCGACGGCAGGGCGCTTACATATGTGCTTTTGACCGGTATATACAGCGCGGCGCAGGGGGTGACCTTTGAGGCCTTCTTGCCCAGAACACGCCGCGCCAGCTCTGTTATCTCTGAGCCGGGGGCGCCGTTTATCATCATAAGATAGATGAACATCTGCATGTTTATGCCGTCGAGGATATCGGAAAGCGAGAACTCCTTGCTGCCCGTTTTATAATCGGAGACGCGGATATAAAGATCGTCGCCGCTGACATAGCCGTCGACACGGTCGATCTGGCCGTGCAGATCTATGCCGCAGCCCGATGGCCCGGAGGGCTTTATCTTATATGCTGGGAAATCGCCGTCGCGCCCGAAGCCCATCTCGAAAGCTATCGGCTTGAAATCCGAGCTGTCGATCTCTTCCACGATATCGCGGACGATATCGAGGATGTTTTCCTCGAGCAGATGATAGTTGGCCATAAATCGGGCCGTCTTGCCCTCCGACCCGCCGAGGCGCTCTTTCAGGAATCTTTCGACATACCGCTGCACCACGGCCTCGGGGTCCTCTTCCCGGCCGCCGCAGAGGACCTTTACGGCATTCTCGACAACATAATGGACGAACGTGCCGACATTCGTCGCCCTGAACTCGGCCATGCGGCGTTCCTTGGCCTTAAGCCCGTATTCCATGAAGAAGGCGAAGCGGCAGCTGCTTATCTTCTCGGCCCGGGTCGCCGACATGTATACCGACCGGCCGTAAAGCTGTCTGATATTTTCAAGAGAGGCCACCGGCCCTCTTCCGGCCGATGAATATTCGGCAAGGCGGCGCAGGCGCTTGCCCTCGGGCAGATCGGCATAATATGAAAGCGCGGCCTCTTTTTCCGGGCTGGCGCTTTCGCGGCACATCAGCTCGAAGGAGGGTATCCCGGCCATCAGGCTGGCCCGGCGAAGCTCTTCGGCGCAGTCTCTTTCGGCGCCGACGGGGAAAACCTGCTCAAGATGGCCCAAAAGATAGCTCTTGGCGGCGTCAGCACCACCGAAGGTACGCGCGGGATATGTGAAGCATATCGACTTTACAGCATTATTTATCACCTGGTATATGCTGCTCATACCTTCAAAGATGCGCTCTTCGTCGCTCTGGGTCAGCTCTATGCCGCAGGTCTCGAGCATAATGCGGTCGCGCTCTTTCAAAAGGCTGCCGCCGACCTCCGACGGTGGCAGCTGACCCTCTGTCGAGCCCATGACAAAAAGATGGTCTATGCTTTCAAATGAAGCATGGGCAAAGTCGGAAAACTCGACCGAATCGAGGGATACCGGTATCGTCCCTATCTTATACTGGCCCAGCATGAGCTCAAAAAGCGAGAGAAAATCCGACCTTGAAAGCTCGTCATTTCCCATAACTTCTTCGAACTCATTAAGGCCTTTTTTTATGATGTCGAATATCTGAAGGTACTCGGCGGCCTCCTGCCTGCGTCCGCGGCTTTCAAGGAGAACGGCGCGCTCTTTAATGGCATCTTCAAGACCGATAGCCGCCATGTGCGTTCTTACGGCTGCGGTATATACCCGACCCTCCGCACTCGGCGACAGCGCATCGCGCAGGGCCTTAACCGGTGCAGTAAGTCTGCGGCGCAGGGTGTTGAGCTCTTCCAGCTCTACCGCGCTGTCCCTTCCGTCATATCCGTCGACCGGCATATCCCAATCTGCCATCCAACGACTGCCGCGAATCTGCCATGTATAGGCGTAATTCTCCAGCTTCTCCTGCTCGTCCCTTGCAAAGCCGATCAGCCCCGATTTCAGGTATTTCAGCATGGAGGCAAAACTGAGGTCGTCCTCTATGGCCCGCAGCGCCCCGAGGGCCGCCATTGCCGCCGGTTTGTCAAGCAGATCGTCCTTTCGGTCCACATAGAGGGGCAGGCTGAATCTTTCGAAGCTCTGGGCCAGATATTTTTCGTATTTATCGGGCTGTGATGTGACAACGCCGATATTTTTCAGCCGTACCCCATCTTGAAGGATCAGCTTACGGCACTGCCCGGCGACAAACTCACATTCCTCGTATACGTCGCTGCATCTGTATATCCGAAGGCCGTCGGCACCCTCCTGCGGGGGATATGAAAAATCGAACATTGCCTTTGCCGCGCGGCAGGGTGCGGCATCCCGGCTGCGCCTTTTCAACGGCGCCGATACGGTCCAGCTCATGCCGACCGACGAAGCCAGACGTTCGAGGCGTCCCTTGGTCTTGAGCTGCTCGGCAAAAAGCTGTGTGTCATCGCCGACGGTAAGCGCGACCGTCACGCTGCCCGCCCCACGGAGCATGGCGCCGAGCATACGGTACTCGGCCGCCGTGAAGCCCTCGAAGCCATAAACATACACATCGGCCCCCTGTATCATGGCCGATCGTCCGGCATAGGGCAGCGCCGCCTCTATAACATCGGCGCCGAAGGAGGCCTTTTCGCCGCAGACGGCGCAGTAGGCCGAATATATACGGCCGATATCCCGCAGCTTGGGGCTAAGCTGGTCATAGGCCGCGGCGATGGTCTCGGGCGAGACAAGGCATGACCGGAGCTCGGACACCACCGACGCCAGGGCCGACAATGTCTCGGGCCGCAGCGCCGAATCGGTATAATACTCCAGCGACGTCCCGGCCATGCGCACCGCCTTATACATAATAAGCATCCGTCCGCCGGCGTCGACCGGCATCATTTTGACCCGGTTTTCCTCGAGTATCCTGCCCGACGCGCGTGAAAATGTCCTGACCTGGGCATACTCCCCGATAGGACAGCCGCACTGAGCAAGCAATCGTTTTTCGGCGTAATGGGAATGGGTCTCTGGCACGATGACCAGCTGTCTCCGCCCGGCCGCCGCGCCCCCCGCGACAAGACCGTATATATGATCTATGTTGTCCTCTCTGTCATCGGAACAGATCAGGGTTATCATGGGCCTACCTCCCGCTGTCTTTGATAGATATATAGATTATACCGCACTTCTCTTTTTTTCGCCACATGATGTTAGGTTTGGTATTTTTCTCGCCTCGGTTATTGAAATCTCCGATTTTGTGCATTATAATTAGAAATATCTATTAAAAACGGAAAGGTGGCATACCAATTTGAAAACCGCTATAAAATGTGGAAAGCTCTTCAATTCGCAGGATGGCTCTGTTTCAGAGAACATGTTGGTCGTCGTAGACGGCAAAACCATCTCTGAGGTCATCACCTGCCCCCAGAACATTCCCGAAGAATATAAGGTCATCGACCTGTCTGACAGCTTTGTCATGCCCGGCCTTATCGACGCACACGTTCACCTTAGTTCCACCGGGCACAATGACCCCTATAGTGCCTCTCAAGGGCTTCTCGGTGATTTTGTAGTCACAGCCCTTGATAATGCAAAAACCGATCTTATGGCAGGTTTTACCACTGTCCGTGACTGCGGCAGCCAGGGTTTTGTCAATGTTTCGGTCAAGAAAGCCATAGCTTCTGGCAAGTTCCCCGGTTCGAGAGTTCTTGCCAGCGGCGGAGGAATAAGTTCGACCGGAGGACACGCCGATAACCACTTCAGCCCCTATATCTCCACTAATCTTAACATCGGCCCTGCCGACGGTCCCTACGAAGCCCGCAGGCTCGCAAGATATAACCTCAAATACGGCGCCGATTTCATCAAGGTTATGGCCACCGGCGGCGTTATGTCCCTCGGCACGACGGTCGGTTCCCAGCAGCTGACTCAGGACGAGCTTGATGCCATCTGCGAGATTGCAAGGATGTACGGTGTACATACGGCCGCCCACGCCCACGGCACCGACGGCATCAAGGCCGCTGCCCGCGCAGGCATCACATCGGTCGAGCACGGCATGATGCTCGATCAGGAGGCCATCGACCTCTTCCTTGAGCACGGCACATATCACACCCCCACCATCATCGCCGCCGAGAGGATCATCACCTGCGGCCCCGATATGGGCCTCCAGGGCTGGATGATCGACAAGGCCAAGCAGGTATACGAGCGTCATGAATGGGGTATCCGCGAAGGCCTCCGCCAGGGCGTCAAGCACACCTTCGGCACAGACGCCGGTACTCCCTCTAACTTCCACGGCAAACAGGGATATGAGTTCGAGCTTATGGTCGGCTTCGGCTTCACACCGGTCCAGACCCTTATCGCCGCCACAAAGACCAACTCCGAGCTTCTCGGCGCTTCCGACAAGTTCGGTTCCATCGAGGCCGGAAAGCTGGCCGACATCGTCGCTTTCAAGGGCGATCCCCTTGCCGACATAAGGATCATGAAGGACTGCGCATTCGTTATGAAGGAAGGCACGGTCTATAAAGGCTAAGCCGCAAAGCACAAAGCATTGATATCGAAAACGGCCTGTGTTTCCGCAGGCCGTTTTTTATGCCGCATCCTGCCCGACCCCGCCGGGTAAATGCCGCCGCCATTTTTCAAAAGTCGAATTTGCTTATTTTTCCGGGTCATGGTATACTGTATTTGTATGCACAGATATATCATAATGATTTGGAGATAATTGATGAACGAAAACGATTTTGCAGCCCTTGAGCTCTCGCCAGAGATACTCAGGGCCATTGAGGAAGTCGGATACACTTCCATGACACCCATACAGCAGAAGATCATCCCCGTCGTGCTGTCGGGCCGCGACGTTATCGGCCAGTCGAGCACAGGCACGGGCAAAACGGCGGCCTTTGCCATCCCGGCCGTCCAGCTGGCTGAGCCAACAGAGGAAGGCCGCACACAGATACTCGTTCTCGCCCCGACGAGAGAGCTTGCTGTCCAGATCACCGACGAGATCCGCAAGTTCGCCAAGTATAAAGAAGGTGTCAAGACCGTCCCGATCTACGGTGGCCAAACCATAATGATCCAGATCCGCGGCCTCAAAAAGGCCGAGATCGTTGTCGGCACCCCCGGCAGGATCATCGACCACATCAAGCGCGGCACACTTAAATTGGACGATATCAAAATGGTCGTCCTTGATGAAGCCGACGAGATGCTCGACATGGGCTTCTATGATGATATCAAGTATATCCTCCACTGCTGCCCCGAAAAGCGTCAAACCCTTCTCTTCTCGGCCACAATGCCGACCCAGATACTGCGTCTTACCCAGCGCTTCCAGAAGGATCCCGAGCATATAAAGGGCGATGACGGCCAGACGGCCTTCGAGCTCATCACCCAGTATTACGTCGAAGTCCCCCAGAGCAAAAAGGCCAACTCGGTCATGCTGCTCATGGAAAAGCTCAATATCAAACGCGCCCTTATATTCTGCAATACAAAGCACATGGTCGACGTTTTGACCGAGCACCTGACCGAAAAAGGGCTTGCCGCCGTCGCCCTGCATGGCGATATGAAACAGTCCTTCCGCAGCCATGTCATGAAAGCCTTTAAAGAGGGCGACGTCAATATCCTCATCGCCACCGACGTCGCCGCCAGAGGTATCGACGCCACGGGGGTCGAGGCCATCATCAACTATGACATACCCCAGGATGTAGAATACTATGTCCACCGCATCGGACGCACCGGCAGGGCCGGCAATTTCGGCGCGGCCTATACCATCATCGCCAACCGCGGCGAGTTCTTCAACCTCTGTGATATAGAGGACAAGACCGGCGCGCACATGCTGCCCTTCGAGCTCGAAGGCACAGAGGCCCTTCCCGACGACAGGGTCAGGGCTCTCAACAATGCCAAGGCCTCTTACCGCAAGCCGGCATCAAACGGCAAGTCCTCACCCTCCCGCTATAAGGACGATCCCTCCAATGTACTTCTGTCGGTCGACGTCGGCGCCAACCATGATATCCGCCCCAGCCATATTTCGGGCGCTATCATGAAATACGCCAGACTTAAAAAACAGGATATCGGCAAGATAACCATCGGCGAAAACGAATCCTATGTCGAGCTTTCGCCCGAAAACGCCCGCCATGTCATGAAGTCGATGCAGGATGCCACCGTCAACGATTTCCTTGTGGTATTCAAGGCCTTTGAAGAGCCCAAGCAGGCAAAGTCCTCCTCCGGCGGCGGAAGCCGTTCCCGCAGAGGCGGATATAACCGCAGGAACGGCAAACGCAGATAGCTTTACTTTTCGATACTTCATGCGGGGACATCCCCCGCAATGAAGTTCGGCCAATACGGAACATCAGAAGGGCGCGCTGCAAAACCGCAATGCGTCCTTTTGTTTTTACTGCCCCTATTTATTTTTCGCACGATACACACGACATAAAGAGAGGATACTTTAATGGATCGCAGCGAGCACAACAGAGGCTCATTTTCCGGTAAGATCGGCTTTGTCTTTTCGGCCCCGGTGCATCGGTCGACCTGGGCAATATCTGTTGCTTCCCCTACTATCGTAGCCGACGCCGGCTACATCCTGGTTTCTCGTGCCATCAGCTTGGAGCGCATAGCCCAAGAGGTCACGCTCAACGGCAGCCCCTTCCGCCGGAGAAAGGTGTTTGATACCATGATCCGCTTCGTTTGTCCCTTCTTTGCGGTCATGATCCTCACCAGCTTTATCGTCAATGCCTTTGGCTGGATATCCATGTGACGCCATTTTCCTGACATACAGCAAAACACATGCAGAAACCGCACCGGACGATCCGTTTAATATGGCGTCCGATGCGGTTTTTATCATATACCCGCCCCCGCGGGCAGGGTTTTATAACACTATCGGCTGGAGCTGCTTACCCTCAAAGGCCGCCGCCAGCGCATCCCCGCATCTTGACAGATCGGCCACCATGGATCTCGGCTTCTTTTCGCAGTCGTCCTGCCGAAATGGGACAAAATATATGTTCCGCTTATTGAGCATCATGCCAATATTCTGCCCAGCCGCGCCAAGGGCGTCGTTGGTCGACAACGCGATGACCAGCGGACGGCCATTTCTGATATGGGCCTTGGCCGCCATCGTCACCGGCGTATCGGTTATGCCCCAGTTGAGCTTTGCAAGAGTATTGCCGGTGCACGGGGCGATCAGCATGATATCGAACAGCCTGCCCGGCCCGATCCCCTCGGCCTCGGCTATGGTGTGCATTATCCCATGGCCGGTCTTTTCCTCCACTATCCGGCGGTACTCTTCGATATTCCAAAAGCGGGTGTCGGTGCTGTAAGCCGTATCCGACATTATCGCCGTCACATCGTTTTGGCGGCACAGCTCATCCAGAACGGGCAGCAGCGCCGAAAAGGTGCAGAACGACCCTGTTATGCAAAGCCCTATTCTTTTATCTTTCAGCATCCCGTCCCCTCCACGATGCCGAGCATCCGATATATCGTTTCACATATGATCTCTCCCGCCGTGCGCGGCGCTGTTCTGCCCGGCAGCCCCGGCGCGTCGATGATACGGATGTCAAGTTCTTCCGCAGCCTCACGATCGACGCCGCCCGGCCTTGACGCCAGTTCTATGATGATGGCGTCTTTTTTCATCTTTGAAAGGGCATTTCCGCCGATGACCGGACGCGGCACGGTATTGAATACCACGTCAGCGTCTTTTATGACTCCGTCTATCCTGCATGTCGGGCAATATCCGACGCTTAAAGCTCTGACAGCCGCCTCATCCGCGGCGCTCCGGGCCGTCACAGTGACATGTGCCCCCATATCACGCAGCCGCGCGGCAAGCATCATTCCGATCCTTCCCGCGCCGACGACGACAGCGCGGCTGCGCCACAGCGTGACCGGCATATTATTTATGGCAACTGCGGCCGCCCCCTCTGCCGTCGGAATGGCATTGAGCCGCATCAATGCCTCGTCGGCAGAATAATCAATGACGCCCTCGGCATGACCTCCCCCAAGCACAGGCATCCCCTTCGGCAGACGCCGCAGCAGATCTTCTATCACGATATCGGTCCCATCGACCGTCCGGCCGTCGCGGGTCAGGGGCATCGGCAGTATGACGGCCTCGGCATCATCGGGGCGATAGACCAGCTTATGCCCATCCTCTGTCAGCCCGCGGCGCAGCCAGCACATCCTCTCGTCGCCGCCCATAACTGTAAATCGCATATATCAGCTCCTCCTTTTCTACCAGTTTATTTCGGAAAACCCGATTTTGCCACGTTTAGGACTTTATATTTTCTGTGGGATGTAATATAATAAATATTAACGTCGACAGTTTGTGGGCAGCATATATCCGGCATGGGGTCTGATGGGCCCGGCCGGGCATGCGTCCCTGTCATACAAAGCCCAACAAATAAAACTATATAATTGGTGATACATATGGATTTCAACGAGTTCAACGAAGTAATAAATGCAAAAAAGCCCATCCACATCTGCGGAATAAACGGCGTCTCCATGCGCGCGCTGGCAAAGCAGCTTTGCAGCATGGGGGCTGTGGTCCAGGGATCCGACCGCGACCCCTCCCCTTATCTTGACGAGTTCACAAAGCTCGGCATCCGCTTCACCCAGGGACACGATATCGACAACACCGAGGGCGCGGCTCTGGTCATCCGCACGGCCGCCGTTCTGGACAACAACCCCGATATCGTCGGGGCACGCAGGCGCGGCATCCCTGTCATAGAGAGGGCCAACGCCTGGGGCATGCTCATGAGCCGCTATAAAACCTCTGTCTGTGTCTCCGGCACCCACGGAAAGACCTCTACCACCTCTATGATCGCCACCTTTACCCAGAGCGCCGGATGCGATCCGACCGTCATGGTGGGCGGCAACCTCAGCAATATCGGCGGAAGCCTGCGCATCGGGCACAGCGACCTTTTTGTCGCCGAAGCCTGTGAATATAAGAACTCTTTCCTCAGCTTCACCCCGACCATTGCCATCATCCTTAATATCGACCGCGACCATCTCGACTTTTTCAGCGATACCGACGATATAATCGCCTCTTTTACAAAGTTCGCATATCTCGTCCCCGAAAAGGACGGCGTTGTCATCGCCTGCCTCGATGATGCCAACACGGTCAAGGCTGTCAAGGATATCAACCGCAGGGTCATCACCTTCGGCCTCAGCAAGGAAGCCGATTTCTATCTCGATAACCTGACGAATCACGACGGCTATTATAGCTTTGACATCTATCATAAGGGCGAGTTCTTCACCCATCTCGATATGGCCGTTCCCGGCATACATAACGCGAGGAACTCGTTGTCTGCGGCCGCTGTCGCATGGCTCCTTGGCGTCGGCCCCGAGGATTTCAAAAAGGGTATCGAGGAGTATCACGGCGTCGGCCGCCGCTTCGAATACCGCGGCTCTTATAACGGCGCGCGCATTTACGACGACTATGCCCACCATCCCAGCGAGATCGAGGCTACCCTTAAAGCAGCGGCCGATATGAAGCCCAAGCGCACCATCTGCGTTTTCCAGCCCCATACATATTCCCGCACGGTATCGCTGCTCAATGAGTTTGCCGACGCCCTCTCTCACTGTGACCTCTGTGTCCTGACTGAGATATTCGCCGCCCGCGAGACCAATTTCTCGGGTATAACATCCCAAAAGCTGTCGGGCATGATAAAGGATTCGATCTGCGTCCCCACTCTTGACGCCGCCGCCGATTTCCTTATCGCCAATGCCCAACCCGGCGACCTTATCTTTACCATGGGCGCGGGTGACGTCAACAAGGTCTATGATATAATGAAGACCAAGCTGCGCCACGAATAATTTGATCCCAATATATAAAAGAGAGAGGCCTTTTAAGCCTCTCTCTTTTATTATGCAGATTCCCCGGCAGCCGGCGCGCTCACCGCTGTCGCTCCTGTTAAGATATCGAAAAACTTCCAATATGCTCTTTACATGCTTTGGAATATCTGATATACTATTTCCGATAAAAGGGAGTAAAGGGCAGCTCTTTTAATCGGTCGATTAAGAGGCTGTCGCATGGCAACGTCATCACGGCTGCAATGCCCGATGCCATGTGTTAGCTTGAGACTTTTGTCACAGATTAGTGCTGTGGCAAGGGTCTTTTTTTCTTGCCTGCGCACCAAACCAAACAGGAGGAAAGTAACGATGAACTTTCTGAGCGCATTTACCGGTCTCTTTTCCAATTTCGGAAATCTAACCTGGCAGATGGTAGTGATGTGGGCTATCGGTGGTCTGCTGATCTATCTTGCCATCGCAAAAAAAATGGAACCCAGCCTGCTGCTGCCAATGGGCTTCGGAGCCATTCTTGTCAATCTTCCCCTCTCCGGCGCAATCACACAGGGCACTGTTGTCGGGCCTATCTCGGCCTTGTTCGAGGCCGGCATGTCCAACGAGCTGTTTCCTTTGCTGCTCTTTATCGGCATCGGCGCCATGATAGACTTTGGCCCGCTGCTTGAAAAGCCGTGGCTGATGCTTTTCGGTGCTGCGGCGCAATTCGGCATATTCTTCACCCTGTTCGCAGCCGGCTTCTTTTTCGACCTGAAGGATGCCGCTTCCATCGCGGTCATCGGTGCGGCCGATGGCCCCACCGCCATCTTTGTGGCAAATATACTGGGGTCTCAGTACCTCGGTGCCATCATGGTGGCGGCATATAGCTATATGGCGCTGGTCCCCATCGTCCAGCCACCGGTCATACGGCTGCTGACCACCAGAAAAGAGCGCCTTATCCGCATGCCTTATACAAAGGGCAATGTCTCTCAGCTGACCAAGATCCTCTTCCCCATTGCCGTCACGATCATTGCCGGCATCGTAGCCCCAGCCAGCGTGGCTCTGGTTGGATTCCTGATGTTCGGCAACCTGCTGCGCGAATGCGGCGTCCTCAATGCCCTCAGCGAGACGGCGCAAAATGTTCTGACGAATCTGATAACCATCGTGCTGGGACTCACCGTTTCCGGCCAGATGACGGCCGATAGGTTCGTCCGGCCCGATACCCTGCTGATCCTCGCACTTGGTCTGGTGGCCTTTATCTTTGATACTGCGGGTGGAGTTCTTTTTGCAAAGCTGCTCAACCTCTTCCTGCCGGAAGATAAAAAGCTCAACCCGATGATCGGCGCGGCGGGTATCTCTGCATTTCCCATGAGCGGCCGCGTGGTCAACAAGATGGGTCTGGAGGAGGACAACCAGAACTTCCTTCTGATGTATTCGATCGGTGTCAATGTATCGGGCCAGATCGCCTCGGTCATCGCCGGCGGATTGATCCTGACACTGATGTCTTAAAGGAGGTATCGCAATGCTTAATCTTTCTTCATGGACGACGACCTTGCCCGTGATGGCAGTCGGAATGGCCGGAGTCATCCTTGTCATCGGCGTTATCGTGTTTATCGTTATGCTTCTCAACAAGCTGACACAGCCCAAATAAGTATTTCTTTAGCATTACCGATATATAACAAACCCCATGCCAAACCTTTTAAGGTTCTGGCATGGGGTTTGTTGGATTTCAAAAAGCAGCGCATATAAACGAAAGCATCTGCACATATGCCTTCCAGTTTACCACTTCATAACAAAATCCGGCGTTTTTATAAGCGAGTCCATCCTGTCTTTTTGTGCAGCCTATTTTTTCTGCCCCTCTCTCCTCTGAAAAACTTCGCGCCAGGCTCTTCCATCGGGATAAAAAGAAGGCTGCCGTGATCATAGCTTAAATGCCGGTATAAATACGGGGAATCATACTCCCAGAGGCGATCCATGATCTTTCCCATTGCCAGCTCTAAGAGCCACATGGTATCCATTTTGGAATAGCTGAGCAGGATCGGGCCGGTTATCCTTTCGTCCTTGATGACCGCGGCGGGATCAGGGGCCTGCACCATCGGCAGATAGAGATCATACATGGTCATCTCTCTTATGCGCAGACTTTCCCGAAGTATATGCCCGAGGGGAAACCTCTCTGTGCTGTAGGGCGTATAGGGTATCTCTTCCCCGTGGAAGCTCCAGCTGCTGCCCGGCAGGAAGGAAACGCCCTTATCCTTTACAAAGCCCTGGCATACGGTATTCATCGATGCCACCGCTATGACGGCGTTGACGACACCCGGCAGAAGGCTTCCCGCCGTCAGCGCCAGCTCGGCTCCCTTTGATATGCCCCACAGCCCGACCTTTTCATATCCCATATCATGCAGCCTCTTTGCCGCCCCTTCGATGAGATCTATCGGCACGCGGGAGAATCTGTCGGGCAGACCCTCTTCAAGCACATAGGCAAGGGCCAATGCCGTCAGGCCGTTGGCCTGAAAACCCCGGCCAGTTTTGCCAGCTCTATTCCTCCATCGCTGCCGCTGAAGCATATCAGAGCTTTCCCGGGATATTTAAAACAATTCACCGTAAAAGCCGTCCATATCGACACGATAGATTTTATTTTCTGATACGGACATATTCTTTTGATCCTTTCCCGGGCTTCTGTTTTACATTAACGAATACACCATGCCGGCAATGCAGAGCAGGCAATAAGCGGTCGACCCGGTGTTGAGCCATATCCTGCTTTCATGCAGACCCAAAAGCTCTTCCTTACGCTTAACGGTCTCTTCAGTTATGCCGCGGCGGCACTTGATCCAAAGGCTCATGCCCGACAGTATGACACCAAGAACGAATATACCGAGGAAGCTGTCGCTTATACCCGTTATGAGCGGAACAACGATCGTCGAGGTCATGTTGACCATGATATGAAGTATCACGGTACCCCGCAGGCTGCCGGTCTTAACATATACATGGCCAAACACGACAGCAATGGCCACGGCATAGAAAAACTGATACAGATTCATGTGCAGCAGACCAAAGGCTATCGCCGAGAACCATACGGCGGTCTTTTCGCCATAGGGCAGCATCCCGCGCAGCACGACGCCGCGGAACACCGTCTCTTCGATGATCGGCGCTATTATCCCGGCGACGATGGCCATAGGTATCACACCGGCCGTCTCGGCCATTTCGGCCACGGGGTTTAAGGTCTCGATACCGGTAAAGGAAGAAATAACGGCGTTTACCAGCGTCCCCAGAAAGCTGAAGGCATAGCCCAGCGCCATACAGACAAGATAAATATCGCATATCTCGCGCAGGTTGAGGTGCTCTTGGGTCAGCTTCATCATCGGTATCCGCCGGGTCAGAAGCAGGAACAGCGGGAAGCCGCAGAGATAGAAGCCTATAACAGTCAGCCCCAGGCCGAACCAATTGGAGGATGCAAAGGACGGGAGTTTTATTCCCGCATATATCCCGAGGCCTATTTCCAATCCATTGGTCACAAGAACCATCATAAATAGAGCCCAGCCCAGCCTCTGCGGTATTTTTCTTTCGTCCATAGCCTGTCCCCTATCTTTTGTATTATCTCAAAAGGGCCGCCCGGAATATGGGCGGCCCTTAATGTGTATTTTTACATCATCTGGCGCTTTCTTGAAAGATTCATCGTGCCGTCCTGCATGGCGTTGATGCTGTCAAGAGATTTGCCCGTGCCGTAAGCGACGCAGGAAATGGCGTCATCAGCCACCCTTGTGGCAATGCCGGTCTTGGCCTCTATCAGTTTATCAAAGCCGTAAATAAGGCTTCCGCCGCCGGTCATAACGATGCCGTTGGTGGCGATGTCGCCGACCAGCTCGGGCGCGGTGCGCTCAAGGACCGAATGGACGGCCTCGAGGATCTTTACTGTCACCTCTTCAAAGGCCTCGATCATCTCGGAGGAGGACACAGTGAATGTCCGCGGCAGGCCGGTCATAAGGCATCTGCCCTTGACCTCCATGGTCTTATCCTCGGGTCTCGGGTATACGCAGCCGATGTTTATCTTCATCTCCTCGGCCGTTCTTTCGCCGATCAGCACGTTGTGCTTGCGGCGGATGTACTTCACGATGGCCTCGTCGAACTTATCGCCGGCCACCTTGATGGAGGTCGACTCGACGATGCCGCCGAGGGATATAACGGCGATGTCGGTGGTGCCGCCGCCGATATCGACGATCATATTGCCGTTAGGCTTGGAAATATCAATGCCCGCGCCGATAGCCGCGGCGACAGGCTCTTCGATGAGGAACACCCTCTTTGCGCCGGCCTGGATACCGGCGTCGATGACCGCCCTTTCCTCTACCTCTGTAATGACGCTGGGTATGCATATGATGACATTGGGCTTGAAAAGACGGAAGCCCAGGACCTTTTTGATGAACTCTTTTATCATCTTTTCGGTCATTTCATAGTCGGAAATAACGCCCTCTCGCAGAGGACGGACGGCGACTATATTACCCGGCGTCCTGCCCAGCATGCTCTGGGCATCGGCGCCGACGGCAAGTATCTTGCCCGACATTTTATCGACCGCGACGACCGACGGCTCGCACAGGGCGATACCCTTGCCCTTTACGAAAACCAGTATCGAAGCAGTACCGAGATCTATTCCTATATCTCCGGAAGACATAAACGCACCTCGCATTTTCTTCAAAAAGTTACTTCCCATATTATATCCAATCTCCCCATTTATTTCAACATTCCTATTGTAATATCATTTTTCGGTTTTCGCAACCGTAAGGACGAACACTTTTTTCGCTCCGCCCATTTTAAGGACTCTGGCACATTCAGACATGGTCGCACCGGTGGTGAAAATATCGTCTATGATCAAGACGTTTTTTTCGGCGATTTGTTCCGACGGGACGGCAAGGGATATCGCACCCATGATATTGGACCGGCGCTCGGCCGGATGCAAGCCGAACATGGCCTTGGTCTCGCGTGATTTTTCAAAGCACCGGACATACCCGATGCCCATAAGCCCGGCTGCTCTTTCGGCAAGCAGCCCGGCGTGATCGTATCCGCGCTTTCTTATATTGCGCCGGTTGGTAGGCGGCGAGGCCACTATATCGCAGGAGCATATATCGCCGTCATCCCGCGCGCGATTACACAGAAGCTGCGCGTATGTCCCGGCATATTCCTTCCTCCCGCCGAACTTGAAGCGGTGTATCGACTCGCGCACGCTGCCGCTGTAGGGCAGGCATGCCGCGCCGCGCTCGAAGAACTCGCCGCTCATTGTCAGGTCATTATCCAAAAGAGCCAGCTTTTCCCGGCAGTCGGGGCATATTCCGCCGTTTTCTCCTGCAATTATCCCGCGGCAGAATACGCACCGAGG
>CAKUAK010000070.1 GCA_934636325.1 uncultured Eubacteriales bacterium | reverse complement strand
GGCTTGCCCGACGGATGAGGTGTTACCTGTTGTTGGCACGCGAGCCTGCGGCGCAGCAGGGGCAAAGTGACGCAGAAAAATGCCTCCCTTGTGTAAAGGGAGGCGGCGCGAGAGTTCCCCGCAAAATCATAGATTTTGCGGGGCTTTTGCGGGGGCTTTTGCGGGGGCTTTTGCGGGGGCTTTTAATTGTAAAATGTTAGCCTGTGAGATATAATAATATGGCATGAAATATAACCTTTGCCGGAGGACATCATGACCCGGAAATTAAACGTCTTTTTCAGAAAATATTCCATCCCCGCCATGTGGGGCGCGGGCGCGGCGACCCTTATCGCGCTGGCGCTGGCACATCTTGGCGGAGGCATGCTGTATGCCGATATATTCTATATCGTCGGCTTTATACTGGCGGGCAGCCCGATACTCTTCCGCGCCGTCCAGGGGCTGAGATTCAAAACGGTCGGCATAGAGTGCCTCGTTTCGATCGCCGTCATCGGCGCCTGCCTGATCGGCGAGTTCAGCGAGGCCGCCATCGTCACCTTCCTTTTCCAGTTCGGCTCTTACCTTGAACAAAAGACCATGACCAAGACCCGCAGCGCCATCAAAAGGCTGACCGAAATGACCCCGGCCACGGCCCTCAGGATATCGGAGGACGGCGGGATAGAGGAGATCGACGCCGAGGATGTCGAAGAGGGCGACCGCCTGCTGGTCAGGACCGGCGGCCAGATCGCCGCCGACGGGGCCGTGACCTCGGGTGAGGGCTATGTCAACGAGGCCAGCATAACCGGCGAATCGGCCCCGGCCCATAAGACGCCGGGCTCGGCCCTTTACGCCGGGACGATACTTGAAAGCGGCACGGTCGAGATGGGGGCCGCAAGGGTCGGCGAGGACACCACATTTTCTAAAATAATCCAGCTGGTCGAGGAGGCCCAGGACGCCAAATCGCCGGTCGAGCGGTTCATCGACCGCTTTGCAAGGTACTATACGCCCGCCGTCGTGGTCATGGCGGCGCTGACCTTTATATTCACAAGAGATCTCGATACGGCCATAACCGTTCTGGTGCTGGCCTGCCCCGGGGCGCTCGTCATCGGTGCGCCGACAGCCAGCGTCGCGGGAATAGGCCGCGGCGCCCAGAAGGGGGTGCTGCTCAAGGGGGGCGACACCATCCATACCTTTGCAAAGACCGACGCCGTGCTCTTCGATAAGACAGGTACGCTGACGGCCGGCAGGCCGGAGGTCACCGAGGTCAGATCCTATTGCGATGATGAATACGGCGCGCTGGCGCTGGCCGCCGCGGCCGAGCAGGCCTCCGACCATCCGCTGGCAAGGGCGATAGTCCAGTATGCCGCATCCCGCGGCATGGCTGCCGCCACGGTCACCGATGTCGAGACCCACAAGGGCATGGGCATCGAGGGGGTGATCGGCGGCAAAAGGGTGCTGGTCGGCAATAAAAAGCTGATGGACAGCCGGGGCGTCGAGCTGACGCCCGGTCAGGAGGAGGATATCCTTGCGCGGCAGCGGCAGAGCGCCACGACCGTGCTGGCCGCCGTCGACGGCAGGCTGTGCCTCCTGATAGCCATTTCCGACGCCCTCAAGCCCGACGCCGCCGTGAGCATCGCAAGGCTCAGAAGGCTGGGGGTCAAAAGGATCGCCATGCTGACCGGCGATAACCGCGCGGCGGCCGAGGCCGTAGCCGCCCGGGCCGGGATAACCGAGATATACCCCGAGTGCCTGCCCCGGGATAAGGTATCCATACTGCGCCGCATGCAGGAGGAGGGGCGCACCGTCACCTTTGTCGGCGACGGCATAAACGACAGCCCGGCCATCACGGCGGCCGACACAGGCATAGCCATGGGCACGGGCACCGACGTCGCCGTCGAAAGCTCCGACGTCGTGCTGATAAGCTCCGACCTTGCGGGTCTGGCCTCGGCGCTGGCCTTGGCCAAAAGGACAGAGGCCGTCATGTATCAGAATATCGCCATCGCTGTCGGGACGGTGGCCCTGCTGCTGATCGGCCTCTTCGCCGGGTTCGTCCATATGTCGATAGGCATGCTGATACACGAGGCCAGCATACTTGTCGTCATTTTCAACGCCATGCGTCTGTTATTTTTGAAAGGGGAATAAAAATGAAAAAGACCATCCAGATGGAAGAGCTGGTGTGCCCCATGTGCGCCCAGAAGATCGAGACCGCCCTTAAGAAAGCCCCCGGCGTCACCGACGCCTCGGTGCTCTATAACGCCAGCAAGGCCAAGGTAGAGTTCGACGAGAGCCGGATCACCCTCGATCAGCTCAAAGAGATCATAACCGGCCTCGGCTATGTCGTCATAAAGTAAAGGAGAAATATCAATGGATCAGGCAAGCATAAAGGAGCTCGATAAGATCCTGCCGGTCGTCGCCCGGGTACATGGGGACCAGCACCCCGAGCTGGAAGAGGTAAAGAAGCTCTATGAACAGCTCAAGGCGTCGCCCGATAAGGCCGCGGCCGAAAGGCTCAAAGAGGTGACACATGACTTCACCCTGCCCGAGGACGCGTGTCCCGCCTATGAAAAGACCTACCGCCATCTTTCGGCCATGGTGAAGGAGATCATCTGACCGTTTTTGGGCGGCACTTGCGCTTTGATGCAAAAAAGCGTAGAATAACGATACAGACAAAAACAGGGGAGCTTGCGCAGGCAGGCTGAGAGGAAGCGGACGATGGCTTCGACCCTTTGACCTGAAGCGGATAATGCCGCCGTAGGAAGCCGACATGTGATATTGACAGCAGGAGGCGTCCCCGGCGGGCCGCCCCCTGTTTTTTTATTTTGTCCGAAAGGGGGATGCGCGTCCGCGTCAGGCGGCGGGCAAAGGGGGAGCGCCCTGGGCCTTGCAGATATATCAGCGATGGGAAGCCGTGTTCCGGCGTGAGAGGATGCCAGAGAGCATCGACCGAACCGGGCGTCGTCGACACCGGGATAAATATTCACCGAGGGCCGCCGCGCGGCCTTTCAGCCATGCAAAGGAGAATCGCAATGTTCAGGGAAATATTCGAAAATGTCAGGGCGAAAAGCCCGCTGGTACACAACATCACAAATTACGTCACGGTCAACGACTGCGCCAACATCGTTCTGGCCTGCGGCGGGTCGCCCATAATGGCCGACGATCAGGCCGAGGCCGCCGAGATAACGTCGATATGCAATGCCCTCAATATCAACATCGGCACACTCAACACCCGCACCATCGCCTCGATGCATTTGGCCGGGCAGAGGGCAAACGAGCTGGGCCATCCGGTCGTTCTCGATCCGGTCGGCGCGGGGGCGTCCAAGCTCAGGACCGACACGGCGGTATCGCTGCTCGACGGCATACGGTTCAGCGTCGTCCGCGGCAACATATCCGAGATAAAGACCCTCGCCCTGGGCAGCGGCACGACCAAGGGGGTCGATGCCGATGTGGCCGACAGGGCGACCGACGAGAATCTTGACGAGGTCGTCGCCTTTGCCAAGGCCTTTGCCAAAAAGACCGGTGCGGTCGCCGCCATCACCGGCGCCATCGACATCGTCACCGACGGCGATCGGGCCTTCTGCATCCGCAACGGCCACCCCATGATGGCCTCGATAACCGGCACGGGCTGCCAGCTTTCGGCGCTGACCGCCGCCTTTATCGCCGCCAACCCCGATAATACCCTCGAGGCCGCGGCCGCCGCCGTCTGCGCAATGGGCCTTGCCGGAGAGATCGCCCATGAAAGGCTGACCGCCATGGACGGCAACTCGTCTTACAGGAATTACATCATCGACGCCATATACAATATGACGCCCGAGCAGCTCGAGGAGGGCGCGAAATATGAAGTGCGATAAAAAGACCATGCTGCTCTATGCCGTCACCGACCGCGCGTGGGTCGGGCGGCAGAGCCTTTACGAGCAGGTCGAAGAGGCCCTTCGGGGCGGCGCGACCTGCGTCCAGATCAGGGAGAAGGAGCTGGACGACGGCTCTTTCCTTCAGGAGGCCACAGAGATAAAAGAGCTTTGCCATCGCTATGGCGTGCCCCTTTTCATCAACGATAACGTCGAGGTCGCCGTCAAATGCGGCGCCGACGGCGTACACGTCGGCCAGGACGACATGGACGCCGCCAGCGTAAGACAGAGGGTCGGCGACGGCATGATGATCGGCGTTTCGGCCCACACCGTCGAAGAGGCCCTCGAGGCCGTAAGGTGCGGCGCCGACTGCCTCGGCGTCGGGGCGATGTTCTCGACGGCCACCAAGAAGGATGCAAGCGTCCTTTCCCGCGAGACCCTTCGGGATATCTGCGCCGCCGTCGACGTCCCGGTCGTCGCCATCGGCGGCATCAATAAGGGCAATATAAAAGAGCTTTCCGGAACAGGGGTCGACGGCGTGGCGCTGGTCAGCGCCATCTTCTCGGCCGACGACATCGAGGCCGAATGCCGCGAGCTGCGCAGGCTCTCTGAGGAAATGGTAGGGGCATGAGGATAAAGCACGCCATATTCGACTTCGACGGCACACTTTTTGACACCATGGGGGTCTGGGACACGGTGGGAGAGCGCTATCTGCGCTCTCTGGGTATCGAGCCGCGCCCCGGCCTGCGGGAGACGCTGTGGGCCATGAGCCTTGAGCAGTCGGCCGGATATTTCAGGGATGAATACGGTATCCCCCAAAGCACGGATGATATCATAGACGGCATAAACGCCGTCGTGGAGGCCTTTTACCGCAATGAGGCCCAGCCCAAGCCGGGGGCGGCCGGGTTTCTTGAATGCCTGCGGGAAAGCGGGGTCGACATGTGCGTCGCCACGGCCACCGACCGCCATCTGATCGACGCCGCCCTCGGGCGCTGCGATATGGCGGGATATTTCAAGGGCATCCTGACCGACCGCGACGCCGGATGCGGCAAGGACAGGCCGGATATCTACCGCATGGCGCTGGAGCTCCTCGGCGGCAGCCGTGAGGATACCGTCGTATTCGAGGACGCCCTTCACGCCGCCCGGACGGCGGCGGCCGACGGCTTTATCACCGTCGGGGTATTCGACAAGAGCGAGCCCCGTCAGGCCGAGCTTGAAAAAACATGCCGGTGCGTCATCGCGGGCTTTGACGACATACCGGAGTGCATAAAGGCTGCCGCGGCGATATAGCCGGGCAGCGGCGGCATATTGGGGGCACCACCTTATGCCGCGATATAAAACGATGCTGAAACAGGAGGAATAGCATATGAAAACAGCATTGACCATTGCGGGAAGCGATTCCTGCGGAGGCGCCGGCATCCAGGCCGACATAAAGACCATGACCATGAACGGCGTTTACGCCATGTGCGCCGTGACGGCCCTGACCGCCCAGAACACCACGGGGGTCAGGTCGATACAGGAATCGACGCCCGATTTCTTAAAGGACCAGCTCGACGCCGTATTCGAGGATATCTTCCCCGACGCCGTCAAGATAGGCATGGTCTCTTCTTCGGCGCTGATCGAGGTCATAGCCGAGCGCCTTACCTACTATAAGGCCAAAAACATCGTCGTCGATCCGGTCATGGTGGCGACCAGCGGCTCGGCCCTCATGAAGACCGACGCCGTGCAGACCCTCATCGACCGTCTGCTGCCCATATCGACCCTTATAACCCCCAATATCCCCGAGGCCGAGGTCCTTTCGGGTCTCGAAATAAAGGGCAGGGAGGATATGGAGCTTGCCGCCCGGCATATCGGCGACGCTTATGGCTGCGCCGTGCTGCTCAAGGGCGGCCACAGCGTCAGTGACGCCAGCGATCTGCTCTATTCAAAGGGCGGCCTGCGCTGGTTCGAGGGACGGCGGATCGACAACCCCAACACCCACGGCACGGGATGCACCCTTTCAAGCGCCATAGCCGCTAATTTGGCAAAGGGCTTTAGTCTTGAAGAGTCGATAGGCCGCGCCAAGGAATATATCTCGGGCGCGCTGGCCGCCATGCTCGATCTGGGACACGGCGCGGGGCCGATGATGCATAATTTTGATCTTACGGGCGAATTCGCAAAGGAGAATGTCTGATGAAAACGACCGAAAGGCTGCTTGAAGCGGCAAAGGATATCTGGGAGGGCTATAACCGCCATCCCTTCGTCATGGGCATACAGGAGGGCACGCTGGACAAAGAGAAGTTCCGCTATTATATCATGCAGGATTATCTCTATCTGGTCGATTACGCAAGGACCTTCGCCGTCGGCGTCGCCAAGGCCAGGAGCCTCGAGGTCGCCAACCTCTTTGCCAAGTATATCCAGGTGATGAACGGCGAGCTCGATGTACACAGCGGCTATATGGGCCGTCTCGGCGTCACGCAGGAGGAGATAGGAGCCATGAAGCCCTCGCTGGATAATCTTTCCTATACGTCGTATATGCTGCGCATCGCCTATGACGACGGCGAGGCCGAGGTGCTGGCCGCCATTCTGGCCTGCGCTTACAGCTATGAGGTCATTGCCAGGAAGATGCTTGAAAACCGCCCCGAGGCCATAAACGACGAGTTTTACGGCGACTGGATACGCGGCTATGCTTCTGAAAGATATTCGCAGGATAACCGGGTGCTGCTTGAAATGACCGACCGCCTGACAAAGGATTATACAGAGGCCCAGCTTGCACATCTGACCGAGATCTTCGTCATCTGCTCGCGCTACGAGATGGCCTTCTGGCAGAGGGCCTGGGAGCTGAAGGAATAGAATATGTCAGAAAAGCTGCGCTTTTCTTCGACAGTTAGGCTCCGGCCTGCGGGCCGGTTTCGCCGTTTTGCTGCGGCAAAATCGGCGGGTCGGGGTGTTTTTGCCGCGCGCATGTCACGGCAAAAACATATTTGATAGCGCCTACGGCGCAGTATGTGTGTCTGGGTTGTAGAGCACATATAATGCCTTCCCCTCGGAGGGGAAGGCATATCTGTGCTCAACTGCCGGACACCACCCAACGGCGCTTCTGCGCCGCGCCGGAAGTCCGGCGTA
>CAKUAK010000069.1 GCA_934636325.1 uncultured Eubacteriales bacterium | reverse complement strand
CCTTGACACCCTCTCGCCCGAGGATACAGACAAGATCCAGAATGCTTCGGGCAAGCAGAAGATCAAGCAGAACTCGCAGAAGCGCCAGCAGTATAACAGCAATAAGCGCCGCCAGGAAGAGCAGGAGAAGATGCGCAGGCTCCAGGCTCAGGCACAGGCCAAGAAGGCCCCGCTGAAGGTAATGATCCCCGAGGAGATCTCGGTGGGCGAGCTGGCCCTCAGGCTCAAAAAGACGGCCGCTGTCGTCATCAAGGAGCTGATGAAGATCGGTGTCATGGCCTCGGTCTCCGAGAATATCGACTTCGATACGGCATCGCTGGTGGCCATGGAGCTGGGCGCGACGGTAGAAAAAGAGGTTGTCGTCACCATAGAGGAACGTCTCTTTGACGAGAGCGCCGACCGCGAAGAGGATCTGGTCGAGCGCGCCCCCGTCGTCGTCGTTATGGGTCATGTCGACCACGGCAAGACCTCGCTGCTCGACGCCATCAGAAATACCAACGTCGCCTCCGGCGAGGCCGGCGGCATCACACAGCATATCGGCGCCTACCGTGTCAAGGTAAACGGCAAGGAGATAACCTTCCTTGATACCCCGGGACACGCCGCCTTCACATCCATGAGGGCAAGGGGCGCGCAGGTCACAGATATCGCCATACTGGTCGTTGCCGCCGACGACGGCATCATGCCTCAGACCATAGAGGCCATAAACCACGCCAAGGCCGCCGGAGTGCCCATCATCGTCGCCGTCAATAAGATGGATAAAGAGGGCGCAAACCCCGACCGCATCATGCAGCAGCTGACCGAGTATGAGCTCGTCCCCGAAGAGTGGGGCGGCAGCACCATAGTGTGCAAAATCTCGGCCATCAAGGGCGAGGGCATCGACAATCTGCTTGAGATGATCCTTCTGACCGCCGAGATGCAGGAACTCAAGGCTAACCCCAACCGCGCCGCCAAGGGCACGGTCATCGAGGCCAAGCTGGACCGCGGCCGCGGTCCCGTCGCCACGGTCCTTGTCCAGAACGGTACCCTTAAAATGGGCGATATAGTCATCGCCGGAACATCGGTCGGACGCATAAGGGCCATGACCGACGATAAGAATAAGAAGGTCGAATCGGCCGGGCCGTCCATGCCTGTCGAGATCATCGGCCTTTCGGAGGTCCCCAGCGCGGGCGATATCTTCTATTCTGTAGAGGATGAAAGGATGGCCCGCACCCTTGCCGAGCAGCGCAAGGCAGAGGAAAAAGAGCAGCGCGCCAACAGCACCCAGAAGGTCACCCTTGAAAATCTCTTCTCGCAGATCGAACAGGGACAGGTCAAGACACTTAATATCATCGTCAAGGCCGACGTACAGGGCTCGGCCGAGGCCGTCAAATCCTCGCTGGAGAAGATATCCAACGAAGAGGTACAGGTCAAGGTCATCCATTCGGGTGTCGGCGGCATAAACGAATCGGACGTCATGCTGGCGGCGGCTTCGGGCGCGATAATCGTCGGCTTCAACGTCCGGCCCGATTCCAACGCCGTTCAGAACGCCCAGCGCGACCATGTCGATATCCGCCTTTACAGGATCATCTATGACTGCATCGAGGAGATCGAGCAGGCCATGCGCGGCATGCTCGCGCCCAAGTTCAAGGAGACGGTCATCGGTCATGCCGAGATCCGCCAGACCTTCAAGGTATCGGGTGTCGGCACGATCGCCGGTGCATATGTCCTCGACGGCAAGATGCAGCGCAACGAGAGCGTCAGGATCGTCCGCGACAATATCGTCATACATGAAGGCGCGCTGGCCACACTCAAGAGGTTCAAGGACGACGTCAAAGAGGTCTCTGCCGGTTTCGAATGCGGCATGAGCTTCGAACGCTATAACGACATCAAGGAAGGCGACGTCGTCGAGGCCTTTGTCATGGAGCAGATAGCCCTTTAACAGGAGTTGATTTAATTTGGCCGGAAACAGAAATGCCAGAATAAACGAAGAAATAATGAAATGCCTGGCGGAGATACTTCCGACGGTCAAGGACCCCCGCCTGACGGGATGCATGATAAGCATCCTGCGGTGCGAGGCGACGACCGATCTGCGGTGGTGCAAGGTCTATGTGTCGGTGCTGGGCAGCTATGACGCCAAGGAGCTCAAAAAGGGCCTCAAATCGGTCTCGGGATTCCTGAGGCGCGAGCTGGCCCACCGCATGACCCTTCGCTATACCCCCGAGCTTATTTTTGTCGTCGATGATTCGATATCATACGGCGTTCACATATCACAGCTGATAAACGAGCTGGATATAAAGCATGATGACGACGAAGATGAGGATACAGAGGATGAAGATAACTTTTAATGATACGGTAAGCGCCCTTAAGGCTGCCGACGATATCGTTATCCTGACCCATAAGAGGCCGGACGGCGATACCCTCGGCTCGGCCGCGGCGCTCTGCCTCGGCCTGCGTCAGCTGGGCAAGCGAGCCTATCTGTTTTACAACAGCGATATCACCTCCCGCTTTGAGAGCATGGTATCGCCGCTGTGGCAGCCCGAAGGCTTCGAGGCTAAGTATGTCTGCGCCGTCGACGTGGCCGACCGCGTTCTGCTCTGCGCCGGCGCGCCCGAGCATATCGACCTTGCGATAGACCATCACCCCTCCTTTAAGGATTTCGGTACGCTGGGCTACTGCGAGGCCGAGTCGGCGGCCTGCGGCGAGATAGTCTATGAGCTGCTCCAGGCGCTGGGCTGCATTTTCACACAGGAGATGGCCGACGCCGTCTATACCGCGGTCTCGACCGATACCGGCTGCTTCTGCTTTGACAACACGACGGTCAGGACCCACCGGGTGGCAATGGCCTGTTTCGAGGCGGGCGCCGACTGGCGAGATATAAATTACTGCTGCTTCAGGCAGAAGTCCAGGGCCCGCACCGAGCTCGAGGGCTACATATACTCGGAGATGGATATAACCTCCGGGGGCCGGGTCGCCGTCGCCGTCATAACGAGAGACGATATAGAGCGCATCGGCGCATCGGACGACGATCTGGATAATCTTTCGTCCCTTATAACCCAGATCAAGGGGGTCGAGGTCGGCGCTCTGCTGACCGAAACGACTAAGCGCGGCGATTTCAAGGTCTCTATGAGATCGGGAAAATACAATGTTTCCGAGATATGCGCGATCTTCGGCGGCGGCGGACATGCCGGCGCGGCCGGATGCACCCTGCATGATACGACGGCCGCCCGGGCGGCCGGGGTCGTCCGCAGGGCCATAGAGGAAAAGATCAATGCTTGACGGCGTCATCGTTTTCAACAAGCCGCAGGATTTCACCTCGCATGACGTCATAGCCAAGCTGCGCGGCATACTCAAAATGCGCAAGCTGGGTCACGCCGGGACACTCGATCCGATGGCCACCGGCGTCCTGGTCGTGCTCTGCGGCGCGGCGACAAAGGCCTCCGATTATCTTTTGGCCGGAGAGAAGCGGTATCGCGCCGGGATAAGGCTGGGATGCGTCTCGGATACGCTTGATATCTGGGGAGATGTTAAATCCACAGGCTGTGAGCTGCCGGGCGAGCCGGCGCTGCGCGAGGTGATCGACAGCTTCCGCGGCGGATATGAACAGACGCCGCCCATGTATTCGGCCATCCAGAAGGACGGAGTGCGGCTCTATGACCTTGCGCGTCAGGGCATAGAGGTCGAGCGCGAGAGCCGGTGGATAGATATAAGCGATATCGGGCTGCTGTCCTTCGACGGGCAGCGCGGGGTGTTCGACGTTTCCTGCTCGAAGGGGACGTATATACGGACGCTTTGCCATGATATCGGAGCAAAGCTGGGCTGTGGCGCCGTTATGGACAGCCTCGAAAGGCTGAGCTCGGGCAGCTTTGATATCTCACAGGCTGTGGGATTCGAAGAGCTTTCGGCCCTGGCGGCCGAGGGAAGGGCTGAAGAGGTCCTTATCCCGATGGAGAAGATCTTCGCCCATCTGCCGCGGATAGTTCTCAATGAAAACGGACTTAAACGCGCGCTCAACGGCGCGTTTATCGATCAAAAAATGATATCATCGGGCGCTGTACCGGAGGAAGACGGCACCCTCTGCGCCCTTTATGCCCCCGACGGGCGTCTTGCCGTGCTGTCGAGAAGCGGCAGGCTCGACGTCGACGGCCGGCCGGCGCTCTTTTACGAAAAAACCTTTTGCACGGGTGATAGGCAATGAGGAACACTGTCATTGCATTGGGCTTCTTCGACGGCGTCCACCTCGGACACCAGAAGATCCTCAACGAGGCAGTCTGCATGGCGATAAAAAACAATACCCACTCGGCTGTCGTCACCTTCGAGAACCAGCCGAGGGCCTTTCTTACCGGGAGATCGCCGAATCTGCTGACCAATGTGAGCCAGCGTGAAAAATACATAAGACAGATAGGAATAGACGAGGTATATATGCTGCCCTTTGACGCCGAAATGGCGTCGATGTCGCCCGAGAGCTTTGTCCGGGATATACTCATACGGCAGTATGGCTGTGCCTGTGTCGTCTGCGGCCAGAACTATACCTTCGGCGCGATGGGCAAGGGAGACGGCAGGCTGCTCGAAGAGATGGGCAGCCATCTCGGCTTTGAAAGCTATGTCTGCGATCCGGTGCTGGTCGACGGCATAACGGTCAGCTCGACATGGATACGCCAGCTGGTGTCGGAGGGCCGCATAAGGCAGGCGACAAAGCTGCTTGGGCATCCGTATGTCATACAGGGCACGGTCGTCCACGGCCGCGGGGTCGGCACCAAGCTGGGCTTCCCGACAGGCAACGTCACCATCCCGTCCGATATGCTGATGCCCAAGCACGGCGTTTACGCCGCGTGGATCAGGACCGACCGCGGCGCTTACCGCTGTGCCCTCAATATCGGCGTGCGGCCGACCTTCGGCTTGAGCGAGACGGTGGCCGAGTTCAACATACTTGACTTCAGCGGCGACCTTTACGGCAGCGGTATCGAGCTGTCGCTGGTCGATTTCATAAGAGAAGAAAGGGCCTTTTCTTCAAAGGAAGAGCTTATACGTCAGATCGCGCACGATGTCGGCGTTATAAAGGAGCTTTTGAAATGACTTTACTCAAGAACATATATGCGTGGCTGGTCATTGCACGTTCCAACTTTGTTGCGCATTTCGGCGGAACGATCAGCCTTATATTTTTCCTCTTTATCGTCGTCTGTCTTGCGGCCGGAATGGTGCGCACCCTTATGGCCGGGCGTCATCTCAAGCGCAGTTCGCCTCTCAAGAGGTATTCGCCCGATCCCGACCTGACCTCCCATGCGGCCGAGAGCCTTTGCCAGGCTATAAGGATACCGACGGTGACCGGCGACGGCGAGGCCATGGAGGCCTTCCGCGAATATCTTAAAAAGCGATATGCCGATGTTTTCGAGCATCTTAATTTCGTCGCCTCGAATACCGGCAGCATGGTCCTGCGCTGGCGGGGCCCGAGGTCGGGAGAAGAGCTTCCGATACTCTTCTGCGGCCATATGGATGTCGTGCCCCCGGGCGACGGATGGCAGGGCGATCCCTTTGAGGGACGCATCGACGAAGAGGGCTTTATCGTCGGACGCGGAGCTATCGACTGCAAAAACGTGGTCATCGGCCTTATGGAGGCCGTCGACAGTCTTATAAAAGAGGGCTTCGCGCCCTCGCGCGACATATATTTCGCCTTTGGTCACGACGAAGAGACCGGCGGCGCGGAGGGCGCGGCAAAGATAGCCGCCGACTTTGAAAAGCGCGGCCTTCGGTTCGAGATGGTCATCGACGAGGGCGGATATATAACCGAAGAGCATTTCGGCCGCAAGCGCTTCCCGGCCGCCCTTATCGGCGTCGGCGAAAAGGGATGCAGCTATTACCGCATGACGGCGACCGGCAAGGCGGGACATTCCTCCATGCCGCCCAAGCATTCGGCGGTCGGAGTTCTGGCCGAGGCCATCTGCCGCATCGAGACGGCACAGCCTAAGGCAAGGCTGCTCGATGTGGTCGACGAGAATATGCGGCTTTCGGCCCCGGCGATGCGCTTCATCCATCGCTTCACGGTGGGCAACCTGCCATTTTCCCGTCCTCTGCTCTTCAGGGCCTTCAACTCGATGCCGGCCGTCAACCCGCTGTTCCGCACGACCGTCGTATGCACACAGCTCTGGGGGTCCGATACGCCCAATATCCTTCCGGGGCAGGCATCCTGCATAATAAACGCAAGGATACTTCAGGGCGATACGCCCAAGAGCATAAGGAAATACCTCCAGTCGCTGGTCGACGATCTGCCCGTCGAGATAGAGCCGGTGCTCGAGATCCCGGCCTCGAATATAGCCTCGATCGAGGGCGAGACATATAAAAAGCTGTGCAGGATAATCGACGAGAAATATCCCGGCCTTCCCTGCATACCGGGCATACAGTCGATAACGACCGATTCGCGCCATTACGAGCCGGTGTGCGACAATATATTCAAGTTCATGCCCTTTGTCATGGATGCCTCGCTGTATGACAGGATGCATAACGCCGACGAGAAGATCGGCGTCAGCTGCCTGGGCCTTGGGGTAGAGTTTTATAAGGCGCTTATAAAAGAGCTCTGATATCCCGGCGCATTTTATGGTATGTAAAACCCCCGACGCGCAAAGCGCCGGGGGTTTTGAAGGCTTTAATCGACCTTTTGATATTCGAGGGTATAGCCGTTGGGGTCGCTTAAAAAGAAGGAATAGACAGGGAATAGCGGGTGCTTTTGGGGCGGCGCGCCGAGGCCGATGACGCCGGGGGTCCGGCTCAATTCAGCATATTTTTCATCGACCTCCCCGCGGGATGGCAGATTGAAGGATATACACTGTCCGCCGGCGAGGGCCCTGTCGGGGCCGTAATCAACAAAGGCCAGATAGCCGTATCCGCAGTCGAACCAGACGGTATTGCCCAGATCCTTGTAAAGCTCGAGGCCCAGAACGCCGGTATAGTAGCTTTTTACTGCCTCTATATCGCGGCAGGGGAAGAAGATCACAAGGGATTCGGGCAGCCGCCCGCCGCCCATGAGGATAGCCTCGAGCTCGGACATATCGGCGGCTATGCTGTCGGCCCCGGCAGCGGTAAGCTCTTCAAGACTGCCGTAGCCAAAAAGGACTCCGACCGTCTCGAGGCCGCAGGCATGCCCGCCCTCGATATCATGCAGGCGGTCGCCGACCATGACGGCCGAGGATGGGTCGGATATACCGGCCGTGTCGAGGGCATAGGCGATAACGTCGGCCTTGCGGCTTCGGCTCTCATCCATGGAAGCGCCGCATATGTGGTCGAACAGGCCGTCTATGCCGAAATGCTCGAGTATCTGCCGGGCATACTGCTCCGGCTTGGAGGTGGCGAGGATGACGACCTTGCCGCGGCGGCGCAGCTTTTCCAGAAGCTGCGGCACGCCGTCATAGAGGGCGTTTTCGAATATTCCCTTTTTTGAAAAGTATTCGCGGTAGAACATAAGGGCCTCGTGGCTCTGCCGGTCGCCGAAGCCGTAAAATCTGTGGAAGCTGTCGAGCAGCGGCGGGCCGATGAAGGGCAGAAGAGTGTCGAGGTCATCGACCTTTATGCCGTATTTATCGAGGGCATAGGCCACCGATCTTGTTATCCCCTCTTTGGGATCGGTCAGCGTGCCGTCGAGATCGAAGAGTATATATTTTTTATCCATTTTGCCTCCCGTATGTATGTCATACGGAGAGTGTAGCACATTTTTGCCCCGGAGGTCAAACCCCGGGGAAGGAAAAGGAGAAGGCCATGAGGATCCTTGGGATAGACCCCGGCTACGGCATCGTCGGCTATGGCGTCGTCGAGCACGAAAAGGGCAAAAACCGGTATATAAGCCACGGCGCGTCGACCACACCCGCGGGGATGCCCTTTCATCTCCGGCTGATGGAGATATATGACGATATGGGCATACTGATCGACAAGTATAAGCCCGACGCTGTGGCCGTCGAGGAACTTTTCTTCAACACCAACGTCAAAACGGCGATCCAGGTCGGACATGCCCGCGGGGTCATACTTCTGGCCTGCGGCCAGAAGGGTATCCCCATTTTCGAATATACCCCCCTTCAGGTCAAGCAGGCCGTTGTCGGCTATGGCCGCGCCGAGAAGAAGCAGGTCATGGAGATGACACGGATCATCCTCGGGCTCAAGTCGGTGCCGCGTCCCGACGATGCCGCCGATGCGCTGGCCATCGCCATCTGCCACGGCCATACGGCCTCGTCGGCGCTGTCGCAGTAGTTGTGAATTATCTTTGAAATCGTGGAGCGTCCGCCATAAAGAGACACCTGTCGTGTTGTCTATGGGGCGGCGATATGATATACTGCCTATATAAAGTCCGGGGGAATTAACAATGTTTTATTTTATAAAAGGAATCGTGGCGCTGTCCGAGCCGGGTCTGGTCGTCATCGACGCCGGGGGCGTGGGTTACGGCATAATGACCTCGCTCACCTCGTCGGCCCAGGCCAAGGTGGGGCAGCAGGCCATGTTTTATACATACCTCCATGTCAGGGAGGATATATTCGACCTTTACGGCTTTGCCACAAGAGAGGAGCTCGACTGCTTCAAGCTGCTCATCGGAATATCGGGGGTCGGGCCGAAGGCCGCGCTCTCGATACTCGGCGTGACGCCGCCGGCCAACCTCGCGCTGGCCGTTTTGACCGACGACCAGAAGGCCCTTTCGGCCGCGCCCGGCGTCGGCAAAAAGCTGGCCCAGCGCATAATACTCGAGCTCAAGGACCGTATGAGCAAGAGCCAGCTGGAATCGGCCTCGGGCGCGCCGGCCGATACCGGCATCGCGGCGTCTGCCGGCAGCGCCTATGACGATGCCGCGGCGGCCCTCATGGTGCTGGGTTATTCAAAGGCCGAGTCGCTGGCCGCGCTCAAGGGCGCCGATCCCTCGATGTCGGTCGACGAGATGGTCCGCGCCGCACTCAAAAAGCTCTTTTAAGGCAGGTGTAAAGGCAGAATGGCGATAGAGTTCAACGACAACGATCAGCAGGAAGAGCGCATAGTCACAAGCACATTTATCGAGGAGGACGAGGCCGAGGTCTCTCTGCGCCCCAGGTCGATGGAGGAATACGTCGGCCAGAAGAAGGCGAAGGAGAACCTTTCGGTATTCATAAAGGCCGCGAAGCTGCGCGGCGATCAGCTCGACCATGTGCTGCTGTACGGCCCTCCGGGCCTCGGCAAGACGACCCTTGCCGGGATAATCGCCGCCGAGATGGGGGTAAATATAAGGATAACCTCCGGTCCGGCCATCGAGAAGGCCGGCGATCTGGCGGCCCTTTTGACCAATCTGAACAAAAACGATGTCCTTTTTATAGATGAAATACACAGGCTCAACCGCAGCGTCGAAGAGATCCTTTATCCGGCGATGGAGGACTTTGCCCTTGATATAATCATCGGCAAGGGCCCGGCCGCACGCTCGGTCAGGCTCGATCTGCCGAGATTCACCCTTGTCGGTGCAACGACGAGGGCGGGGCAGATATCGGGGCCGCTGCGCGACCGATTCGGCGTCGTGGCCCGTCTCGAGCTTTATCAGCCCGAGGAACTGACCGACATCGTCCTGCGCTCGGCCGGGATACTCGGGATAGAGATTGACAGCGAGGGCGCACGTGAGATCGCAAAGCGGTCGCGCGGGACGCCGAGGCTTGCCAACCGCCTTATCAAAAGGGTGCGTGACTTCGCCCAGGTGAGGGGGAGCGGCACGGTCGATCTGGCTTCGGCCAAAACAGCGCTGGAGGCCCTGGAGATCGACGAGCTCGGCCTTGATATGACAGACAGAAGGATGCTTGAAAGCATAATATATAACTTTAACGGCGGGCCGGTCGGCCTTGAAACTCTGGCGGCAACGATAGGCGAAGAGGCCGTCACACTTGAGGATGTATACGAGCCCTATCTTATGCAGATAGGCTTTCTCAACCGCACGCCGAGGGGCAGATGCGCCACCGTTAAGGCATACGAACACCTGGGCATACCCTTTGCGGGGCAGCTGGAGCTTTGATTTTTGGAGGAAGACATAATGGGTAAATATTTTGGTACCGACGGCGTAAGAGGGGTCGCAAATGTAGAGCTGACCACCGAAATGGCCGCTGCCATCGGCAGGGCGCTGGCCTTCAGCCTGACCGAGACCATCGGACGCAGGCCTAAGATATGCATCGGACGCGACACAAGGATCTCGGGCAGCATGCTCGAGTGCGCGCTGGCCGCCGGCATATGCGCCTGCGGCGGCGACGTCTATCTGCTGGGGGTCATGCCGACGCCGGCCGTCGCCTATCTGGCTCAGGAGGAGAAGATGGACGCCGGGGTCGTCATTTCGGCCTCCCACAATCCCTTTGAGCACAACGGCATAAAGATCTTCGGCGGAAGCGGCTATAAGCTGGACGACGAGCAGGAGGCCGAGATAGAGCAGCTTATGGATGACCTGCCGCCCGAGGCTCTTGTCAGCGGCGCGGACATCGGCCGCGTGACCGACTGCACCTCAGAGGGCAACAGCCGTTACAGCAGGCATATCGTTGACTGCGCCGGCGGCGATCTGAAGGACATGCGTGTGCTGCTCGACTGCGCCAACGGCGCGGCCTCCCACACGGCGGAGATGATATTTACGGCCCTTGGCGCCGACTGCGAGTTCATCGCATATCGGCCCGACGGCGTGAATATAAATAATATGTGCGGCTCGACCCATATGGAAGAGCTTTGCAGAAGGACGCGTGAGGGCGGCTTCGACCTCGGCGCGGCATTCGACGGCGACGCCGACAGGTGCCTTATGTGTGATGAAAACGGCCGGGTCATCGATGGCGATGATATAATCGCCCTTCTTGCCGCCGACATGCACAAAAAAGGCACGCTGACCCGCGGTGTCGTCGCCACCATCATGTCCAATATGGGCCTTGGCGCCTATCTGCGTCCTCTCGGCGTCGATGTCGCCGCCGTAAAGGTCGGCGATAGGCATGTTCTTGAAGAGATGCGGCGTTCGGGCAGCAATATCGGCGGCGAGCAGTCGGGCCATGTCATTCTTTCTGACTATGCGACCACAGGCGATGGGCAGCTGACGGCGGTGCGTTTTATGCGCATGCTCAAGGAGTCGGGCAAAAAAGCATCCGAGCTCCGCGGCGGCATATTCCATTATCCCCAGATCGTCGTCAATCTCGAGGTCCCCAACCATTTCAAGAAGTCGGTGCCTCAGCTCGACGCCGTCAAGGAGCTTGAAAAGGAGATATCCGACGCCTTTAACGGCGACGGCAGGATCAATATCCGCCCCTCGGGCACCGAGGCTCTTGTCAGGATAATGGTCGAGGGCAAGGACGCCGGTCTCGTTTCCGAGCTGTCGGAGAAGGCCAAAAAGGTCGTGGCCGACGCCGTCAGGGATCTGATAGTCAGCTCGTCCGATTATTGATATGTCAAAAGGGCCCGGATGCCCGGGCCCTTTTAAAGCGTGAAGGGATGTGATAGCAAGGGGTTTGATGTCAATAAAGCGCCGGAACTGCCGAAGGGGCAGTTGACGAGGCGGAGGTTTATCGAAGTTTTCGGCGGATGCCTCCTGCCGCGCCGCCGCGGCAAACAGCCACATAACAAATCCCGGGAGCGATCCCGGGGACAGAAGCTGTGGCAGGCGGAAAATATAACTTTCATTTTGCTTTTAAGGAGAAAAATATATATGTGCGGAATAGTTGGATTTACCGGCAGCCGTCAGGCGGCGCCGATACTTTTGGAGGGCCTTTATACCCTCGAATACAGGGGATATGACTCGGCCGGGGTCGCCTTCCAGACCGAAAACGGAATAGAGGTCGTCAAGACCCAGGGGCGCATCAAGGCCCTCGAGGATAAGCTCAACGCATACGGTAAGGTCGACTCGGTCTGCGGCATAGGCCATACACGCTGGGCGACACACGGAGAGCCCTCAGACAGAAACTCCCATCCCCATGTCAGCATGGACGGCAGCGTCGCCCTTGTCCACAACGGAATAATCGAAAATTACCTTGAGCTTAAAAACGAGCTTCTGGCCGAGGGGGTCGTGTTCAAAAGCGATACCGATTCCGAGGTCGTGGCCCAGCTCTTTGCAAAATGCTATCACGGCGACGGCGTCGCGGCAATGATGGATGTATGCAGCAGGCTGCGCGGCTCCTACGCGCTGGCCGTCATCACGGCCGACACCAAGGGCGAAATGATCTGCACCCGCCACGCCGTTCCACTTATCGTCGGCCTCGGCGAGGGCGAGAACATGATAGCTTCGGATATCACGGCCATCATGAGCATAACAAAGAAGTTCATCGTCGTCGGCGACGACGAGGTCGTCCGCGTCCGCCCCGAAGGGGTCGAGATCTTCAACAAACAGGGCTATGCCATCGAGAAGGAGATCCAGACGGTCAACTGGGATGTCGAGAGCGCCCAGAAGGGCGGATATCCCCATTTCATGATAAAAGAGATCTTTGAACAGCCCAAGGCTGTCCGCGATACTATATCCTCGCGCATCACCATGGACGATCTGCCCGATCTGCTCAGCGAGGGCGTCAGCCGCGAGATATTCAGGGACGTTCGAAATATCCACATCGTCGCCTGCGGCTCGGCCTATTATGCCGGCCTTGTCGGCAAGACGGCCTTCGAGCGTCTGGCCCGCATCCCGGTCCTGGCCAACGTGGCCTCCGAGTTCAGGTATTCCGATCCCATCATCGACGAGAAGGATATCTGCATAATCATAAGCCAGTCGGGCGAGACGGCCGATACGCTGGCCGCCATGCGCGAGGCCAAGAAGCGGGGCGCGACGACCATTGCCGTCGTCAATGTCCTTGCCTCCTCGGCAGCCCGCGAGGCCGATCATGTCATCTATACCCTTGCCGGACCCGAGATCGCCGTCGCCACGACAAAGGCATATTCGTCCCAGCTGGCCGTCATGTATCTGCTGGCACTTACGGCGGCCGGCGCGCGCGGCACGCTGACCGATGACCAGATAAGGGATTACTGCCGCCAGATGCGCGCCCTTCCCGACAGCATCGAAAAAGTCATGGCCCTTGATGACGAGATGAAGGCCCTTGCCAAGCTCTATTATGAAAACGACGACGCATATTTCATCGGCCGCGGCACAGACTATATGGCCGTTCAGGAGGGCTCGCTCAAGCTCAAGGAGATAGCCTATGTCCACAGCGAGGCATATGCCGGCGGCGAGCTCAAGCACGGCCCGATATCCCTTATCCAGGACGGCACGCCGGTGGTGGCGCTGGCCTGCGAGCCCTCGCTTTATGAAAAGCAGATATCAAATATCAAGGCCGTCAAGGCCAGGGGCGCAAAGGTCATCCTTATAACCAACGGAGATTTCGAGATCGACGAGGATATGTGCGACCATATCATCCGAATCGAAAAGAGCCCCGACTTCATGTCGGCCTCGCTGTCGATAGTGCCCATGCAGTTCTTCGCCTATTATGTCGGCGTTTTCCGTGGCTGCGACATCGACAAGCCGAGGAATCTGGCTAAATCTGTTACTGTTGAATAAAAAGCATAGACAATATGCATAAAAAGCAAATCGCTTTTTGAGACTTGTTGTTACATAGTGCTTGACATTTTCTGGGCGGTTGGATATACTTGTAGTGAAATAAATGTAAAATGCGGCATATGGATATGAAGGGGTGTGTCCTTTTGGTCAGAGGTATCTCTGCTTCCGAGGAAGAAAGAGCCGTAAGGGATAACACTCAGCTGGTGCGCCAGTGCATCAGGCCATATTTCCTTCAGGGCGGCGATTACGACGACCTGTATCAGGAGGGCATGCTTGGGCTGTTATCGGCCATCCGCAGCTATGATCCCGTGCGGAACGATAATTTTCAGGCATACGCCGCGTTGTGCATAAAGCGAAGAGTGATCGATGCTGTGCGCCGGGACGGCGCGCAGAACAGACAGCAGACCCGGCCCGAAAGCACCCTGGAATATTGTCCCGCTGGTCCTATCGAGGAATACGACCCTGCGGCATGTGTTTTGGCAAACGAAAGCGCGAAAGAGATCAAGGAGACCCTGTCAGGCATGTTATCTCCCTTTGAAGCGTCTGTTCTCGACTGTTATCTGGAAGGTTATACATCTTCGGAGATCACCGAAAGGCTGGGGCGCAGCCGAAAATCCGTCGATAACGCCATCGGGCGCATAAGACGTAAGCTGGCCTCATATCTGTCAGTCAGGCGTTAGCGGGCGCGGCCCGTTCGCATATATTATCAAGCCCCGGATATAGGGAAAAGAGAGGTAACAACATGTACGAAGACAAGACATTAGTATGTAAGGAATGTGGCAAGGAGTTCGTCTTTACAGCCGGCGAGCAGGAGTTCTATGCTGAGCGCGGTTTTCAGAACGAGCCTCAGCGCTGCAAGGCCTGCCGTGATGCCAGAAAGATGGCCGCCAAGGGCCCCAGAGAATACTTCACGGCTACATGCGCCGCCTGCGGCAAGGAAGCCAAGGTTCCTTTCGAGCCCAAGAGCGACAGGCCCGTATACTGCAGCGAGTGCTTTGCCAAGATGAAAGAGCAGCAGCAGTAATCATATAATACAAACATATTCGGCGCCCCGGAGCGATAAGCCCGGGGTGCTTTTTTCGTGTATTGGGCGGCATATTTGATTACTTATTGTATAACATAAAATAAATATGCCGAAAAGTGTCGAAAAATGCCCCGCCCGGAGGTCAAAGAGAAATCGCGGGAGGGGCATGATGATTTTGTGAAGACAGGTCTTATGCCTTAAAGACTATCCTTCCGCTGATCATGGTCATGACGGGAGAGATCTCCTTTATAAGCATGGGATCACAGGAGAATATGTCATGGTCGAGCATGACAAGGTCGGCCATGTATCCGGGGAGCAGGCGTCCTTTCTTTGTCTCCTCGAAGCTGTTGAAGGCGCCGTCGATCGTATAATGATCAATGGCCTTTTCGACCGATACACACTCGCCGGGATTCCAGCCGCCGTCGGGATAACCTGAAAGATCGCGGCGGGTGACGGCACAGTAGATATTGTTCATCGGGTCGAGATCCTCGACCGGGGCATCGCTTCCGTAGGAGTTATGAATCCCAAGACGGTCCATTGTGCCGAAGGCATAGGATGTCGCGGCCAGCTTTTCCCCGACACGATCGGCGACAATGTGCATGTCATAGTGAAGGAATACAGGCTGGACCAACGCACAGATATGGTTTTCGGCAAAGCGGCGCAGCAGAGGCAGATCGGTTATCTGACAGTGCACTACACCCCAACGCAGAGGATTGTCATGGGGCGGAAGCATCTTCTGATAGACATCGAGAACGATCTCGATGCCCCGGTCGCCAATGGCGTGGATGACGACCTGCATATTATTTTTGACAGAAATTTCGATAAAGCGCTCAAGGTTTTCGGGAGTCACACAGAGTATGCCCCTCGTTCCCGGCATATCGTTGAAGTCCTGACGCATGAGAGAGGTGCGCGCGCCGAGAGAACCGTCGATGAGCAGCTTGAGGGGGCCGACGCGGTTCATGTCGCTGCCCGAGCCGGTCTTAAAGCCCTCGGATATGAAGCGGGCATAGCCCTCGGGAGTAGAGAAGAGGCACTGCTGATAGGCGCGCACCGTCGATTCGCCGGAATCGGCCAGCTCCTGATAGGCCTGCCAAATCAGCTTATAGTTTGCTTCGTTCATGTCGTTGGTCTGGACGGAGGTTATGCCCCGGCTTGAGGCATGAGCCATAGCTGTTTTTAATATTTCTTTTGTTTCATCAAGATCCGGGGTTTTAAGGATCGCCTGGATATATGCCATGGCATTCTCTTTAAAGACACCGTTGGGCTGTCCGTCATCCCCCAGCTCGAACTCCCCGCCCTCGACCTTAGGTGTGTCGGCCGTTATACCGGCCAGCTTTATGGCGGCGGTGTTGGCAGCAAGGGCATGGCCGCAGGCACGGGTATAGATTATCGGATACTCCTCGGATATACGGTCGAGATCGTGGCGGTTCAACATGCGGTGCTTGTCGGTGAAATAATCGTCATTCCACCCACGCCCAAGGATGACGCTGCCCGGAGCGGGCTTGTTTTCCTCAATGAAACGGCGGCCGAGCTCAATGCACTCGGCAACAGATGAAACTCCGTGGAGCCTGACACATCTGAGGGAAACACCGACGTTGTAAAGATGCATGTGTGAATCGATGAAGCCGGGAACGATGGTGCGGCCCTCGGCGTCGATGACCTTGTGCTGCCCGGCAAGAGCCTCGATCTCGCCGATATCGCCGACGGCGATGATGTATCCGTCGCGGATCAGCATGGCCGATTCGAATCTGCCGCTTTCGACATATATCTTTGCGTTTTTGATAATAGTATCCATGATTTTTTCCTCCGTTTCTATTTATCACCGCTGCATGCGGCGGCGAAAGTGAATATACTGTGCATCAGAGCGGCAAGGTCAGCCTTGGCCGTCAGGCGTGAAAGGGAAACTGGCACGGCCTTTCTGTTGATGGTAAAGACACCGCAGAGGCCGATATCATCGGCGTTGGAAAGCTGATCGTCCAGCGCATCGCCGACAACGGCACAGACCGGCACGCCACGGACTTTAGCCCGGCGGCATATGCCAGAGACAACCTTGCCGTGAAGGCTCTGGCTGTCTATACGGCCCTCGCCGGTGAAGATCATATCGCAGCCGTCAAGAAGCTCTTCAAAGCCGATGGCGTCAAGGACGCCGTCGATGCCCGACACCAGCCGTGCCCCAAGCATGGCCGTCATGCCCGCGCCCATTCCTCCGGCCGCACCTGCGCCGGGCATATCGGATACACCGGGGCAGAGCTTTTCAAGCAGACCGCCCAGATGCACAAGGCCGCTGTCCAGCATGGTGACCATCTTCTTGTCGGCCCCCTTCTGCGGGCCGAATATATATGCCGCGCCCCGTGGGCCGTAAAGAGGATTGTCGACATCGCACATTATGCGGATGGAGACGCCTTTAAGAAGCTCCTTTGCCGGCGAAAGGTCTATGGCGCATATTTTTTTCAGGCTGCCGCCCGACGGGATGAACTGTCTGCCATCGGCGTCGGTAAAGGTGACTCCCAGCGCCGCGGCCGCGCCGCAGCCGCCGTCATTCGTACAGCTTCCGCCCAGACCGAGAAGTATATTGCCGACGCCGCGCTGTGCAGCGTCGAGGATGAGCTGGCCGACGCCGTATGTCGTCATGACCGACGGATCCTCATGACCCCGCACCAGCGGCAGTCCCGCGGCGGCCGCCATTTCGATGACTGCCGTTGTGCCGTCATTTATCAGCCCGTAAAACGACCGTATTTTCCGGCCGTCCGGGCCGGTGACGTCAAGTTCTATCCGCTCTCCGCCGGAGGCCGAAAGCATGGCTTCGACTGTGCCCTCTCCGCCGTCGGCTATGGGCAGCTTGACGGCTTGGCATTCCGGAAATACCCGGGCAAGCTGGCCCTCCATTATATCGCATATCTCAAGGGAGCTCATCGTTCCCTTAAAGGAATCCGGTGCAAAAATGATCTTGTTCATCTGACACCCCCAAAACTTGTCTGAAATAAATATACCATCAAGGCGGCGCTTCATCAAGTAAAGAGTGTGTGACGGGGGTGCCTGCGGCCGATCAATATAACAGCTGTGTGTAAAAATGATGATAAAAATTGTGCAAAAAGCATTAGGAGTATTTAACGATATTTTAACGTAGGAATTATAGAAAATAACGGATATTCTGGAGTGAGTAGACAAAAATGGGCTCGATATTTTGTCATATGGCACAATTAGGGGCTGAATTCTGTCCTTAAACAATGCCTGATGCGGGGCGGAACAGAAAAAATTGCCTTGCGCACGAATTAAGATTTTGTTATAATTTGCCTAACAAAGAAAGATAAATAATTAGCCGGTCTTTAAAGTGCCATCGCATCGCCGGTGATATTCGGGAAAACAGGGAGTGATGCTTCGGATCAGCCGCCGCACAAACAGCAAAACCAAGATCAAGGGGACAAAAAACTAAAGAGAGGAACTGTTATCTATGAAAGAATTTCTGAAAGACTGGAAGGTCCATGCGCTCTGCGGCGTCCTGGTGCTTGCGGCCGAGCTTATCGGTAAACACTCGGTATTTCTCGGCCCGATATCCTTCACGCTTTTCCCGATGCTGTATACGATCATCATGGGTATCCTGCTTGCCGTGTTCAAGCTGATACCGAGACAAATGATGGAAACGGCTTCACCCTATATCACCATCTCCGTTCTCATGCTTGGCGCCCGTTCGGCGGCCACCATCGGCCCCAACCTTGGCCTTATCTTTTCGTCGGGCGCGGCCCTTGTGCTTCAGGAGTTCGGCAACCTCGGCACAATATTCTTCTCGATCCCGGTCGGCGTTCTCATCTTCGGAATGGGACGTTCGGTCGTCGGCGCCGGCTTCTCTATCTCCCGCGAGGGCTCGCTTATCGTCATCGGCGATATGTATGGTCTTGACTCTGACGAAGGTCTCGGCGTCATGGGCGGATATATCGTCGGCACACTGTTCGGCACCATTATCTGCGGACTTATGTCCTCGGCGCTGGCCAGTACCGGCTGGTTCCATCCCCACGCTCTGGCCATGGCCTGCGGCACCGGCTCGGCCTCGATGATGAGCGCCAATGTTGCCCCGCTGATGGATATGTGGCCCGAAATGGCCGACGAGATCTATGCCCTGGCCTATGCCTCCAATACCCTGTCCGGTTTGGACGGTCTTTATATGAACCTGCTTCTTGCCATCCCGATGTCAAACGGCTTGTATAAGCTCATGTGGAAGCTGAAGGGTAAAGAACCCCCCAAGAGCCATAAGCAGAAGGTCGAGCAGGTCGATATCATCGAATATTAATTGGAGGAAGCTATAATGACAGCTAATTGGTATGAAAA
>CAKUAK010000068.1 GCA_934636325.1 uncultured Eubacteriales bacterium | reverse complement strand
CCGGAAGTCCGGCGCAACGATTTGCCCGGACATGCGCCGGGGCAAATCTCTCTAATACAAAGGGGCCCCCACAGGTAAGCCCGTGGGGATAAAAAACCCAGCGAAGCGGTTTTTTGACAGTCTAACCGGGCCGCCGTAGGCGCGGCCCGGTCGTAGTTAGTGCCTGTTTTGCGATCAGTTCTCGGTCTGGGCGTTATGATGGCGGAAGGAGGTCGTCCACTTGCCCGAGATATAGCGCAGCGAGATGAGGGTCGTTCGCAGCAGCTGGTCGGCGACGATGGCGTACCACGCGCCGTGGAGGCCGAGGTCGAACTGGTTGATAAGGAATATGGCCATTGCCGGGCGGAGCAGCAGGACGGTCAGCATGGTGACAAAGGCCGTATACTTGGTGTCGCCCGCGCCGCGGAGAGCACCGGCTAAGATGAACTGCGATGCCTGGAAGGGCTGTATGAAGGCTATCATCTGAAGCAGCGAGGCGCCGGTGGCAATGATGGTCGCGTCGTCGGTATAGAGGCCGAGGACGAACCTGTTGCAGAAGAAGACGAACACGGCGATGACGATAGCCACCATCATGCCGGTCTTTTGGGTGCGCTTGGAATAGTGCATGGCCATATCGGGGCGTCCCTTGCCCAGGCTCTGGCTGACCAGCGATGTGGCCGAGGTCGAGAAGGCCTGGCCGTTCATAAAGGTCAGGGCCTGGATGTTCATGCAGACCTGATGTGTCGCATAGGCTACCGTGCCGAGGCCGGCGATAGTCTTGGAGAATATGATGACGCCTATGCGCATGGCGAGCTGCTCAAACATCGAGGGAACGCCGATGCGGGCGATATTTCCGATACATTCGAAATCGGGCCTTATGCTGCCCTTGGGGAACTCGAGACGGACATACTGGCTCTTTTTGCGGACCGCCATGATGGCCATTGCACATGCGACCGTCTGGCCGAGGACCGTAGCCAGGGAAGCGCCGGCGACCTCCATGCGGGGGAAGCCGAACTTGCCGTAAATAAGCAGATAGTTGAAGATTATGTTGACGACATTGGCCGTCGTGTTGTAGATCATGGCCGTTTTAGAGTCGCCGGAACCGCGCAGGGAGTTGGTTATAGCCGTCGTCATCGAGACGGTGAACATGCCGACCATCTGTATCTGGAGATACTGGGTACCGGCCACCAGGACATGCTCTTCGGAAGCGCCCATAAAGGAGACCAGCTGGCGTGAGAAAAGGACGCCGATCATCGCGAAGAAAAAGCCGAGGGCCGCGTTGAGCATAAAGGCCTGGCGCAATACCAGCTGGGCCTTTTCGCGATTACCCGCGCCGCGATAGCGCCCGACCATGGCCATTGTACCGACATTAAGGGCGATAAAGGCGGTCGACAGCAGGAATTTGGGCTGTGTCGTAAGGCCGACGGCCGTGATGGCCCAGGGGCCCAGCCTGCCGACCATCATAAGGTCGGCCATCGAGGTCAGCTGCATCAGCATGAGCTCGACGAAGGCCGGCCACGCGATGCGCAGGACGTCGTTGTAAAGCATGCCCGATGTTACGCCCTCGGGAAGCGGGTGCTTGACCGAGGTCTTTTGCGCCGGGGCGCTGAGATCGCCGGCCGGCAGGCTGTCAAGGGTCGTCATGACCTTTTTGGGCTGCGGCGCTTCGGCGAATTGCTCTTTGTTTGTGCCTTTCTGCTGCACAGAGCATCACTCCTTCTTTCATGATAGTTTTTAACTTAGATATTATAACATAAAACGGCCGTGGGTTAAATGACTAACCGTGGTGTTTTTCGCCAAACTTTTCTTGAAAAATTGTGCATGGTGTAATATACTGACCATATAAACACAAAAATATTGGCGAAAATCGAAAAACGAAAGGAGCTTAAAGCAAAATGAAATATGTCACAGAGGGCCGCGAGCCGGCCGACGCGCTGCACTTTTTCGAGGATATCAGCGCCATCCCCCGCGCATCGAGGAACGAGGCAGGAATAGCTGCCTTTATGAAGAAGTTCGCCGAGGACCGCGGCCTTTGGGTCAAGGTCGACGAATATAATAACGTCATCATCAAGAAGCCGGGCAGCAAGGGCTGCGAGGATCTGCCGCCGGTCATGCTTCAGGGACATCTTGACATCGTCCCCGAGAAGAACCAGGACACCGTCCATGACTGGGAGCACGACGGCCTCAAGCTGATGATCGAGGGTGACCATCTTACGGCCGACGGAACGACGCTGGGCTGTGACGATGGCTATGCTCTTTCATATATGCTGGCCGTCCTCAACAGAAACGACCTGCGCCATCCGCCCCTCGAGTGCGTCATGACCTCGATGGAGGAGGTCGGCCTTATCGGCGCGGCCAATATGGATTGCAGCGACATCACCGCCCGCCGCATGATCGGCATGGACGCGGGCGGCGAGGGCGGCTTCCTTGCCAGCTCGGCAGGCGGCAACTATGTTTTCGTCAAGGTCCCCTTTAAATATCCAGAGGCCAAGGGCACCGGCCTTTCGATCCGCATCCGCGGCCTCGAGGGCGGACATTCGGGCGGCATGATACATATGGAGAAGGGCAATTCCAACAAACTCCTCGGCCGTATTTTATATAATGTATCCAAAGAGTGCGATTTCAATATCGCCAATATAACCGGCGGCTTCAAGGGCAACGCCATCCCTCGCGAGAGCGACTGTGTCATCATGCTCCAGAGCGGCAGAGCCGAGAGGGCGACAGAGATCATCCGCGAGACCGAAAAGGAGATCGCCCGCGAGCTGGCCTTCTCTGACAAGGGCTTCAAGGTGCTGGTCGACACGGCCTCGGCCGAAAAGATGCTCGACCGCGAGGCGACACGCAAGATCGTACACCTCAGCCATGTCCTGCCCAACGGAATGATGATGAAGAGCATGGCCATCGAGGGCCTGACCAACGCCTCCCTCAACGTCGGCGTCGTCACCATGGAGGACGGCTTTGTCAAGTACGAGGTGACGGTGCGTTCGGCCGAGGATAGCCTTGTCCGTTCGATCTCCGACGTCGTATATGATATCGCCGTCACGGCCGGCGCCGAGTGCGAGATCACCGGCAGCTATCCGGCCTTCAGCTTCGATCCCGATTCCAGGCTGCGCAAGACGGTCATGGAGGTCTATAAAGAGTACAGCGGCAAGGATGGCGTCATCCGCGCCGTTCACGGCGGCACAGAGGCGGGGGTTTTCCGCCAGAAGCTGCCCGGGCTGGATATCGTCGGCCTCGGCCCCACGGCCGGCGGGGCGCATACCCCCGACGAGTGGGTCGACCTCAATTCCTTCCGCAGGGCCTTCGAGCTGCTTGTAAAGGTGCTCGACCGCCTGTGCGACGAGAAGTAGAATAGCTGTCAGCAGATCGGGCCCGCGCCGCGGGCCCGATCTGCTTCGACACTTAAGGC
>CAKUAK010000067.1 GCA_934636325.1 uncultured Eubacteriales bacterium | reverse complement strand
TCACGCCGCATTTTCGGAACGCCTGCCCCGGGCGAAAGCCGCGCGCGGTCTTGACCCGGAAAGAAATTTCTGCTATACTTCATTGGTTCCCAAAATTGCATAGACAGTTCGCAACCATCCTGTCGATAAATAAAACTATGGGACTGCACCGCGGCATGGGCCGGGGGGTGATTTCGATGGGCGCATTGTGCGTCCATTTTGCATTTTAAGGAGGAAAAATGAAAAAAGACCCGAGCATCCTGCGCCGTATGACCATCTGCGGCGTGCTGGCGGCCCTCTATGCCGCCCTGACCCTTTCGACAGCCGCCTTCGCCTTCGGCCCGATCCAGTTCAGGATAGCCGACGCCCTGTGCGTCCTGCCCTTCTTCATGCCCTTTACGTCGATAGGCCTCTTCATCGGATGCCTTATCGCCAATATATTCTCGACGGTATCGGCCCTCGATATCGTCATCGGCTCGCTGGCCACCCTGATCGGCTGCCTCGGCGCGGCGCGCATGCCCAACAAATGGCTGTCGCCCCTGCCGACCATAGCGGCGAATACCGTCCTTGTCGGCGCCATGCTGGCATATGTCTATACCCCCGACGCCTTTCTTTCGGGCTTTATCACCATGGGCGCACAGGTCGCCGCCGGAGAGATCGCCGTGCTCTGCCTTCTCGGTCTGCCCTTTGCCGATATGGTCGAGCGCACCGGCCTTGTCCGCCGCCTGGGCTTAGAAAAGAAAAAAAATGCTTGACAACCGGCCATTCCGGTATTATATTGATTTATATCAAAAAGCAATGACCAGACAACCGCTGAATAGAAATAGTACCCCGGCATTATGTCATTCCAGAGAGCTGCGTAAGGTGTGATGCAGCAATGAACGATCCGGGCGAATGGATCTATGAGGGCAGCAGGAAAGCGCACATGCGTGAGTAATGGCTGACGGGAGCTCCGCCCGTTATCAAGGGAGGGTATATGACAGTATACTGCAAAAGCGGACGCGCAAGCGTCAATCCGGGTGGTACCGCAGAGGTAAGATCTTTACAGCCTTTGTCCCTGAGTTTCAGGGGCAAAGGCTTTTTTTATTGCCCGCGGCACCGACGGAACAGCAAAGCCGGCGGCACAGGTCGATAGCTTTTAAAAACAAGGAGGAAACGCAAATGAAAAAACTCATCGCCCTCGCGCTGGCTGCCGCCGCCCTTATGGCCCTTATCGGCTGCGGCCTTTCTGGTGCATCGGCTTCGACCGGAGAGACCCCCGAGCCCGACTCCGCGCCGGAAGAAAAGACCGAAATAAACATTGCCATCGCCAGCGAACCGGCCACCCTGCACCCCTTCGACCACTCGGCCGTCGTCTGCGGGTACATGAACCAGATGACCTATAACAAGTTATTCACCACCGACGTCATGACCCTCGAACCGGTGCCCGAGCTTGTCGAGAGCTATACATGCTCTGACGACGGCCTGACATGGGACTTCACCCTGCGTCGCGGCGTCCGATTCCACGACGGCAGCGAGATGACGGCGGCCGACGCCGTGGCGTCGCTGGAGTATGCCTCGACCTTTGCCTACTGTACGCGCTATACCACCTTCTGGAGCACCCTCGAACAGACAGGTGACTATACCTTCCGCCTGACCACCGAGAAGCCCTATTCCCTGGCCCTTTACGATCTTTCGTCCAACGCCGCCTGTGTCCTGCCCAAGGCACTTATCGACGCGGGCCATGATTTCTCGGCCGAGCCGGTGGGCACCGGCCCCTATATCTTTGAAGAGCGCCGCATGGGCGACAGCATCAGCTTCATAAGAAACGACGATTATTTTGATGCCGGGCATATACCGTCGATCGACCGCATGACATGGAAGGTCATCCCCGAGGGCTCTTCCCGCACCATCGGACTTGAGACCGGCGAGCTCGATCTTGTCATCGACGTCGACCAGAACGATGTCGAACGCCTGAAAAAGGAGGATGGCATCTCGGTCACATCTCTGGCCGGCACCCGTATCAGCTTCATGGTCATGAACAGCCAGCGCACCCCCTTTGACAACATCAGCTTCCGAAAGGCGGTAAACGCCGCCGTCGATCGCAGCGCCGTTCTTGCCGTCGCGGCCGGGGACATGGGCGAGATATCGATATCCCCCAACCCTCAGGTATTCGCCGGCAGCACCCTTGAAAATACCACCGACTATTCACCCGAGCTGGCATCAAAATATCTTGAAGAGTCGGGCATCGACCCTGAGTCGGTCACCTTCACCTGCCTCTGCTATACCGATGAGACCCGCCGCGCGGCCGAAGTCATACAGGGCTATCTCGCCCGGCTCGGCGTAACGATGGAGATCGAGAGCATGGATTTCGCAGCCTTCCTCTCCAACATGCTGGATGGCAATTTTGATTGTGCCGTCGCCGGATACAGCTCGACAAATATGCTGACATATATGAAGGGCCTGTGGCATTCTGCTTCTATCGGGGCGTCAAATGCCGCAAGGGTGATCGACCCGGAACTCGATTCGCTTATCGAGCTGGCCGAAACCCAGCTGGGCGACGCCGCACGCACCGAGACTCTGCTCGAGATATGCCGCCGCACCAACGACCTATCCCTGCTGCTGCCCCTCTATACTTCGTCGGTAACACGTGCTTATTCCGACCGCCTCGGCGGTGTGGAGGTCGGGCCCTCGGGCACGATGCGCTATCAGGATCTTTACATAATCAAATAACGTCAAGCCCGCATATGAAGAAATGCCGCCCTGCCGGAAAACCGGCGGGCGGCATTTTTTATTCTTTATCGCAGGTCAGCAGCCTGCGGTATGTTCTCTCCATGCCGAAGGCCCCCAGCGGGGCCGTCGTCAGTATGGCCAGCACGGCGGCCGACAGCACCATCGGGCCGCAGGGCATGCCCAGCGACAGCGGCACAGAACCGATGGCCGCCTGCACCGTCGCCTTGGGCAGATATGCGATGACGGCAAAAAGGCGTTCCTTCCGGTCGAGCGGAGTGCCCAACATGCATATGACGACGCCGCAGGCGCGGAACACAAGGGCCAGCGCTATCATAAAGAGGACCTTCGGCCCCGCCGCGGTCATATAGGTCAGGTCGACCGCCGCGCCGACCAGTGCGAAAAGCACCATCTCGGCGCAGGGCCATATTTTGCCCAGGCAATTTCTGAGCTGCCCACATTCTTCTGCGTCACCCTTATTGCCGAGGGCCAGTGCCATGGCCATTACGGCCAGCAGCCCCGAAAGGGGCAGTATCCCATCCAGTGTGTTTTCCAGCGCCAGCAGCAGGAATGAGACACCCAGAAGTGTGACCGTCTTTATCTCCGGCCCGAAGTTATCCCGCCCGCGCATAAAGCCGAAAAGGGCCGCCATAAGATATCCGGCTGCCGCCCCGGCGGCAAGTCCCATTATTATCGAGATGGGGGCGTCAAGCAGCGACGAAAGCCCGGCGCCGCTCCCCCGGGCAATATCGGTAAAGGTCGAGAAGAGCACAATGACGAAGATATCATCCATCGACGCACCGGCAAGTATCATCTGCGGTATGCCCTTTTTGACGCCGCAGCCGTCCTCCATAAGCTGGATCATACGGGGCACGACGACGGCCGGTGATACGGCGGCCAGTACCGAGCCGAGGACGGCACATTCGGCACGGCTGAGCCCGAGGATATATGGCCCCAGCAGCACGAAGCCGAGTATCTCGAAGGAGGCCGGGACAAAGGACATCATCAGCGCAGGGCGGCCTATGCGCTTGAGATCGCCGATATCGAGGGATAGACCGGCCTTTATAAGGATAATGACAAGGGCCATGCGGCGCAGCTCCGGCGAGACCGAAAGTATCTGCTCGTCCAGCAGGCCCAGGCAGCAGGGGCCGAGGATCATCCCGGCCAGCAGCAGCCCGACTATGTGGGGCAGCCCTATCCTGCGGCAGAGCCGGGACAGCAGCAGCCCCGAAAGAAAGATGAGCCCCAACGAAGTAAGCATGTTTTTTTCCTCCCTTATACGCAAAAAGGCCGACGCCCTCCTGCGATAAATAATCACAGAAGTCATCAGCCCATTATGGCGGTTTAGGTTTCCCAAGGGAGAACTTCATTCCCATGCCGTATTCTAACGCCGAAAAGATGTATTGTCAACCGATATTTTTTCTTGGGCATCATGCATAATTTATGCATTGTAAAATCGTCATAATGCCAAAATTGTATAATATTTTTGTAATATTTCACAATTCTTCTGCTCCAAACATAAAAAATGCTCCGGCCTTGTTCACGCGATCCGGCTTTTTCGGTATAATTATCCCGGGAGGGATGGATATGGCAAGATCGGCAAATCAGAAGCTCAAGCTGCTCTATCTTAAAGACTATCTTCTGCGCAGCAGCGACGAGGAGCACCCCCTTACGATCAGCGATATGATAGAGCACCTCGGCAGCTGCGGCATACAGGCCGAGCGCAAGAGCCTTTACAGCGATATCGAGGCTCTTCAGAACTATGGGCTCGACATAATAAAGGTCAAGGGACGGGCCGCCGGATATTATGCCGCCTCCCGCGATTTCGAGCTGCCCGAGATAAAGCTGCTGGTCGACGCCATACAGTCGTCCCGCTTTATCACGACCGACAAGACCCTCAAGCTGATAAGCAAGATCGAGGGCCTTGCCAGCGTTCATCAGGGCCGCAGGCTCCAGCGTCAGGTCGTTGTCCAAAACAGGGTAAAGACGATGAACGAAAGCGTTTTTTATAACGTCGACGCCCTTTCCGAGGCCATCGAAGGGCAAAAATGCATATCCTTCAAATATTTTGAATACGACCGCGACAAGAATCAGGTATTCCGCAACAACGGGCAGAGATACCATGTCAGCCCCGAGTTCCTTGTCTGGGACGACGAGAACTATTACCTTGTGTCGATACGCACCGACGACGGCCAGCTGCGCCATTTCAGGGTCGATAAGATGAGCGATATCGTCATATCGGACCTGCCCGCGCTTCCGGCCTCGGTCGATCAGGCTCGGTACACAAGCTGGCTCTTCGGCATGTACGGCGGAGAGGTGCGGAATGTGCGGCTCAAGTTCGCAAATGAGCTGGCCGGGGTGGCCATCGACCGCTTCGGCAAAAACGTCACCTTCGCCCCCTTCGGCGACGATCATTTCACGGTAAATGTAGAGGTCATCGTCAGCCCGCAGTTCATGGCATGGCTCGTCGGCCTCGGCGGAAAGGTGCAGATATTGTCCCCCGACGACGTCCGCGAGCGATTCAAAAATCACCTGCGCGGATGCCTCGAAATATATGAATAATTTTTAATTTTAGTTTTTCTCTCTTTTTACATGGCATTTGCATTTTCTAACAACCCGATGTATAATCATAACGATGCACAAAAATTGCAGATAACTGAAAAGGGGAAAAACAATGGAGGAAAACAAGATGGCGGTCAAAAAGGCCTATGCCGGCGCGATTTTGGCCGTCGTTATCAACTCGTTTATCTCGACATTCCTGTCTATGATACTCAAGACCGGCATGGATTCGTCGGTCGTCACGTTCTACAGGCTGATAATCGTATCGGCCATCATGCTGCCGCTGGGCTTTTCGAAAAAGTCCTACCGCGAAAATGTCAAGAGCCTGTCGCCCCGCATCTGGAGGCTTTTTGCCGTCTACTGTGTGACAAAGGTCGGCGGCTTTGTCCTGTGGGCCGAGGGCCTCCGCCTGGGTGCGCCTGCCTTCACGATGACCACACTTTCCAACATGCAGCCGGTATTTGTCGTCATATTCCTTTACCTGCTCTTTAAGGAAAAGACCTCTCTGCGCTCGCTGGGCGGCATCGGCGTTTGTCTTATCGGTGTGTCGATAATCGGAATAGACAACATCTCGTCGCTGGGCAGCCCGATCGCCCTTGTCATCATAGTGATATGCTGCTGCTGCAACTCGCTTAACAATATCTTCGGCCGTGTCGTCCGTCAGTCGCTTGAGCTTATCCCCATGATGGGAATGTCCTATTTTGCCGCTGGAATCATGTCGGGCATATATGCATTCTCCCGCGGCGCAAGCTTTGCTATTCCCAAAGAGGCCATTCTCCCTCTGCTGGGCGTCAGCCTCATATGCACGCTGATGGGCCATTCGCTCAACATCTGGTCGCTCAAATACATAAAGTCGGTCACAGTATCGGTCATGTCTCTGGCCGGGCCCTTCTGCACGGCGGTCTCGGCATACTTCCTGCTCGATCAGGTGCCCAGGCCGATCGTCTTTGTCGGCGCGGCATTCATGATCGCCGGTCTGCTGCTCTATCAGCGCGCCGAGCTGGCCGAATCAAAGAAGAAGGCGGCCGAGGAAGCCGTCGACGCCATCCTCGGAGAGGACGAATAACGATAAATACGATACATCAAAAGCTCCCCGGATATCCGGGGAGCTTTTTTGAAATACATGCTGTTTTTATATCTCTTCCTGCGGCGCGAGATAAAAGGCCCTTGTGAAGGCCTTGATATCCCGCAGGCCCTCGGGCGTCTCGATGCCGTGTCCCGCACCGGGGACGAGCACGAGGGGCACGCCCTTTTCATAGGCATACCGCCTTGCCGATCTCGGCGAGACCTCCTCGTCGCAGGTGCCGTGGACCATGAAAAGCCGCGCGTCACCGGGCAGATCGGCGTTGAAGGCGCTCCTTGCCGCAAGGCTGTCGAAAAAGCTCTCGCAGAGCTTAAGGCCGTCGCCGAAGCCGGGATCGTATTTATAATATCCGTCTCGCGCTAAACCGGCCATGACCTCCGGCGTCTTTACGCCGAAGCTGACATCCATATCGACGGCGGCGCTGCGCAGAAAAGCGCGGCGGCCGAGGCTGCGGCCCGAGCATATATGGCAAATATCGAGATAGGCCCCGAAGCTCGAACCGAAATATACGATCTCGGCGTCGGGCAGCTGAAGGCTTATCCAGCGCTCGACGGCGACAAGGTCGTCGAGGCAGGCGTCGACGGTAAGGCGGCTGTAATGGGCGCGGCTCTCGCCGTGGCAGACCCAGTCGAAGGCCACCGAGGCCATGCCCATCGAGCGGCAGTGGGCCATCATCATCTGCGCCGTCGTGCTTTTGCGGCTGCTGGCAAAGCCATGGGATATGATGCAGGCCAGCTTTTCTCCGCCTCTTATATCTGCGTCCAGCGAGATCATATATCCGCCGGGCGAGGGTATTTCGGTTTTTCTCATATGTTCCTCCCGGCCGCTTCGCGGCCTTTTTATATTACGATACCATATCCCGCCCGCGGCGGCAAGCGCCTTGCCGCCCGGCCCGCCGGATGATATAATCATCCAAAAGGAGCTGATATACAATGGAGCTTTCCGACCGATTCACAAAAGAGCTGCTTGAGCGCTGCCGGAGGGCCGAAAGCCTTTATAACTGCCGCTGCGCCCGCATCATCAGGGATATCGTGAGCCGCGGCGGGGTCCAGACCCTCAGGGGTCCATTCTCCCGCGGGCGGCCATCGGATATCTTTGATCCCCTCTGCGCCGCCGGTCATCCCGAACTGACGCCCGAGGCCCTTGCCGTCGAGGGACGCTATGCATCCCTCTTTACCGACGACGAGGTCAACCTCTGCTTCTCGCTGCTCTGCGGTCAGGGATATTTCAAGATATAACGGCATCAAAAAAGCCTGCCGATGGGGCAGGCTTTTTCATGTTTATTCGACCCTTTCGAGGGGAAGATTATATTCGGTCAGATACCATTTGCCCGATACCTTGACAAGGCGGGCGATGCCGGTGAAATCGGCCGTGCCCTGCTCGCCCTCGAAGGTGACGGTAAAGCTGACATCCATCAGCGCCGACGCGCCATAGGATTTTGCGGCCGACGACAGTGCGGCCGAGCTGCCGGTCTCTTCATTGTCTATCCTGACCGACAGAGTGAAATCCGGCCCCACGATCTCTGCCTTCTCTTCCTGATAGGCCCTGAGGATGCCGACCGACTGGCCGTAGAAGGTGAAATCGTCATAGCATATCTGCTGTATGTCGTCGACAAGATATGGGGTCATATGCTTTATCATGGTCTCGCAGTAAAGCGCGTTGAAATATCCCTCGAGGGTACTTTTGGGGGTACGCTGGCTTCCGAACATGTTTATACCGATAATGACCGCAATGGCGATCAGGATGACGGCCGCGGCTATGACCGCAGCGACGCGAGCCTTTTTCGACCCTCCGGCTTCAACTTTAGCTGCCATAATCATTCTCCTGTCCCAAATGTCGGCGTATGCGCAAGGCTCGCCGCCCTTTATTATACTCTCTATATATTATATACACCGGCGGCATAAAATCAAGATATATCTGACGGCTGCGGCTTTTAACAATTTGCTCACAAAAGACATCTTGTTTTTTCATAATTAGGGATTACAATAGGGCCATAAACGATAAGGAGGAATCAGACATGAGTGAATATAGGAACAATAACGACGGCGGATATAACGACGATCTTTATATGGATGCCGTCGATACGAAATATACGACGATATCGGGCGGCACGCCCGACGGCGGGCACGGGGGACACGGCAATAAACGCCGCAGCCCCGGAAAGGTCATCCTGGCCCTTGTCCTTGCGGTCTGCCTCGTGGCCGGCGTATCGGTCGCCTCGATAAGCGGCTATGTCTGGTATACCGGGCAGAACGGCGGAGGCGGAGCGACAAAGCCGGTCGACGGCGGCGAGAAGATAATCTATACCCTCGCCAAAGAAGAAGGCGCGCTGACCCCCCAGGAGGTCTTTGTCAAGGCTTCTCCGTGGGTAGTTGCCATCACGGCCCAGAGCCAGAGCCGCTTCGGCGTATCGACCAGCACAGGCACCGGCATCATAATGCAGTCCGACGGATATATCATCACAAATAACCACGTCATAGACGGCGCTTCCGAAATAACCGTCCGCCTGAGCGGCGGCGACGAATATCCCGCCACAGTTGTCGGCAGCGAAGCCCAGACCGATATCGCGGTCCTTAAGATAGCGGCGACCGGCCTTGACGCCGCCGAGTTCGGCAAATCCTCCGAGCTTGTCGTCGGCGATACAGCCATCGTCATCGGCAACCCCCTCGGCTTGACCTTTGCGGATACCATGACAGTTGGCTATGTCTCCTCGACAGAACGTGAAGTCCAGATCGACCAGTACATGATGTCTCTTATCCAGATCGACGCCGCCGTCAACCCCGGCAATTCGGGCGGCCCGCTGCTCAACAGCCGCGGACAGGTGGTCGGCGTTGTCAACGCCAAGGTCTCCCGCGATGACGTCGAGGGCATCGGCTTCGCCATTCCTATCGACAAGGCCCTTGATATAGCCAACGACCTTATCCAATACGGATATGTTGCCAACCGCCCGATGCTCGGCATAACCGTCCAGAGCATCACCGAGGATCAGGCATACTATTATGGCTATGAGGCCGGTATCACGGTCACCGACGTCACGGCAGGCAGCCCGGCCGAGCTGGGCGGCATAAAGGTCGGCGATAAGATCGTCGCCTTCAACGGCGTCGAGGTCTCGACCTCCGACGAGCTCAACTTCCAGAAGAACAAGTGCTCTATCGGTGACACGGTCACAGTTACCGTCGAGCGCGACGGCAGCAGGCTCGACCTTACCATAACGCTTACAGCCGGTACGGCGGCATAATAACAACGCCCCCACGGGCAAAGCCCGTGGGGGCGAAATATACTGTCAGGGAAGCGCTTCGCTGGATTCCCTTAGATAGTTTGGCTTCGCGGCATTTCTGAGGAAATGCTCACGGGAGGAGGCTTTTTATTTCCCGGAGGCCCAGCCATTGTTCACCGATGGTTTACATATTAAATACAGATCGTACACACATTACCTCCACTCTTGTGTTATTCTTTAATTGCAGCAATACCTCTCTTTTAATCCCCCTTATAAACCAGCTGCTTGATACGAGCAAGCACGAAAAGCCCTCCCTTTCCCCTAAGGGAGGGTTTTTTATTGCCTAAGGGCGGGATATCTGATAAACTGTAATAAAAAATGCCTTATGAACAAAGGAGAATAACATGCAGCTTTCACCGACAGAAATAACCTTTCTTGCCTCCTGCTTTGCGGAGAGCAACCCCCTGAGCCCCTTTGTCAACAATAAAAAAGACCCCACCGGCACCGAACAGGCCGACCTTGAAAAGAAGGGCGTCCTTGCTTCCGGCGAGCTGACCGACGAGGCAAAAGAGCTCCTCTCGCCCCTGGCCGCGCCCCAGCGCTGTTCAAGGCTGATACTCCAGAAGCCCTTCTGCCTGCTGGAGAAATACACATATCTGAACGGCGAAAAGCTGACCCTTGCCGAAAGCGACGGCAGCGGCCTTGTTTTCACAGCCCTTGAGAAGGATTCCCAGCCTGTCATAGACGTGCTGGCCGATTTCTTTCCCCAGTCGGCCATCAAGAGCGCCGAGTTCGACGTCACCCTTTCGCCCAGCCAGACCCTGGTCCTGCTGGCCTGCATCGACCTCTGCCGCGTCCGTGCCCTTTCGGCGTATATCGGCGGCAGCGGCGCCGACATGAGCTTCACCCCCGAAGAGGCGGCATCCCAGCTGGAGGGCGGCTTTGTCAACGGTCTGGCCTTCGGTCTTGCCGGAAATTGCAGCCTCAAGATGCCCGAAAGCTCGACAGTACCGGCCCTCATCACCTTCCTTGAGCAGAAGGGCTGTGTCGAACCGGCCAAGGACAAGCCGGGATATTATGTCCTGACCCCCAACTATCGCCTCTTTGCCTCCAACTTCCTTATCTATGATTCCCTGCTGCTGCTCGAGGCCTTCCAGCTGACCGGCGAGGGCAAGGTGGCCGCCTCGATGGATCTCTGCTTCTGCTGCGGCATGCATGATATCATCGCCTTCTCGGCCAGCCCTGAGGGCTTCCAGATATCCTCTCTGAGCGGCGCCGAGCTGCGCGCCCGAATGAAGGACACCCTCGACTGCCCGGTCTTCGACGTCAAATAAAACATCAGGATACAGCAAAAGCCCGCCTTCACAGGCGGGCTTTTTGTGTTAAAGCTGTTATCTGATGAAATTGGTGTATACGCGGGGGGCTTCCTCCTCGGGCAGCTCTATGCCGGCCTTTTTTCCGGCCTCGATGCATTTGAGCATCCATGCCATGTTGCGGCCGAGATAGCGCATGACCTGCATGCCCTCGAGGTCCTCCTTGACCTGCTGGGGATTGCTGCCATGGACCATATTCCAATAGCGGGACGAGACGACCGGCATTTCACAGATGGTGAAATACTTATTGAGCTGGTCGAGAGACGCCGTCGAGCCTGCCCTGCGGCAGCTGACGACGGCCGCGCCCGGCTTGCCGCGGAATGCGCCCGAGCCGCTGTAAAATACCCTGTCGAGGAAGGAGGACGCCGCGCCGCTTATCGAGGCGTAATGGACCGGCGCGCCGAGGATGATGCCGTCGGCCTCGGCGGCCTTGGCGGCAAAGGCGTTGACCCCGTCATTATCGCCGAAAACGCATTTTCCGGCCCTGCGGCATGCGCCGCAGCCGGTACATCCGAGGATGGGCTTATTGCCGACGCTTACGATCTCGGTCTCGATGCCCTCTTTTTCAAGGACCGAGGCGGCCTCCGAAAGGGCGGTGTATGTACATCCCTCGCCCCGGGGGCTTCCGTTGAAAAGCAGTACCTTCATTGATATCTACCTCCGTTATTCGTTATTTATGAGACAACTATATCATAAAGACCCCATGTTTGCAACGCGCCGCCCGACCATATTTTTAATGACACCGCGCGGCATGGGGTGGTATAATCCTTATATAATAAAACAGGCGGACTTATGCCGCATCGGAAAGGCAGACCGACGATGGACAAAAAAGACGAAATAATCATCCAGCAGCTGGAGCTTATAAAGACCATGACCGAGCACAATCTGAGCCGCATGGCCGACGATATATGGGGCGGCAGCCTCGGAAACGATAAAAACGACCGGCCGGGCCAAAACGGAAATGACAAAAAGCCCGACGCCACGCCCGAAGAAAAGGCGGGCGATACCGGCGCGGCCGACGCCGCCAAGCCTGAAGGCCAGGAGGAAGAGCCTGTGCCGACGATCGAAGAGCTCAAGGCCGAGCTCGACGGCTATATCGGCCTCGACGCCGTCAAGAGCGAGGTAAACGACCTCATCAACCTTGTGACGGTCCACGAGATGCGCCGCAAGCATGACCTGCCGACCGTCGACCTTTCGCTTCACATGGTCTTTTCGGGCAACCCCGGCACAGGCAAGACGATGATCGCCCGCCTGATGTCAAAGATCTATCGCTCGCTGGGCATACTGTCCAAGGGTCAGCTGACAGAGGTCGACCGCAGCGGCCTTGTGGCGGGCTATGTCGGCCAGACGGCCATCAAGACCTCTAAGGTCATCGAGCAGGCCCTCGGCGGCGTGCTCTTTATCGACGAGGCCTATACCCTCAGCAGCGGCGGCGGGAATGATTTCGGCCAGGAGGCCATCGACACCCTTCTGAAGGCCATGGAGGATCACCGCGACGATCTGGTCGTCGTCGTCGCAGGCTACGACGGGCTCATGGATGATTTCATCCACTCCAACCCCGGCCTCGAATCCCGCTTCAACCGCTTCCTGCACTTTGACGATTACACCATAGACCAGATGATGGATATCTTCCGCATGCGGTGCGGCAAGAGCCGCTATACCCTCTCGCCCGAGGCCGAGGAAAAGGTCCGCGCCCTCATCGAGGCCGAGAGCGCCGACGTCATATCCTTCGGCAATGCCCGCGGCGTCCGCAATATCTTTGAAAAGATACTTGTAAAACAGGCCGGAAGGCTGGCTTCGGCCGAAAATGTCACGGCCGAGAGCCTTATGGAGATACTGCCCGAGGATATCCCCGAGCCCGAGACCGACGAAAAAAACTGATTTTACAAAAAGTTTGCTTGAACTGTACCCAAGCTGCATATAATATATTCTATATTCTTATTTACATATTTTAGCACACAAAGGTGGTAGGATATAACATGAAGCTTGGACTTATCGACGTGGGCGGCGGCCTGCGCGACATATACGGCGCCGGGGTGCTCGACATGTGCATGGACAGCGGCGTCCGCTTCGATTACTGCATCGGGGTTTCGGCCGGAAGCGCCAATATCACATCTTATCTTTCGGGCCAGCGGAGACGCAATTTCAAGTTCTATTATGAATATTCATTCAGACGTGAATATATGGGCTTCGGCAATTACATCAAAAAAGGGTCCTTTTTCGACCTCGGATATGTCTACGGCACGCTGAGCCGCAGCGACGGCGAAAATCCCCTCGACTTTGAGACCATGAAAAGCAACCCGGCCGGGTTCGTCATCGTCACGTCGGAGGCCGAGTCGGGCAGGGTGCGCTATTTTACAAAGGACGACCTTGCCCCAGACAGATACGACCCCCTTATGGCCTCCTGCGCCATCCCGGTGGTCTGCGAGCCCTATGAGATAAACGGCGTCAAGTATTTTGACGGCGCGCTGACCGACCCCGTGCCGGTAAAGAAAGCGCTGGCCGACGGCTGCGACAAGCTGGTGCTCATCCTGACCAAGCCGCGGGAGACAAAGCGCAGCTCTATTAAAGACGACAGTCTTGCCCGCATACTCCATCATTCTTATCCCATATCGGCCCACAACCTGCATCTCCGAGCCAAAAGGTACAACGACGCCGTCGAGTACGCCAAGCAGCTGGAAAAAGAGGGCCGCCTTCTCATCGTCGCGCCCGATGATATCTCGGGCGTCGACACGACCAAGAGGAGCAAAGAGGCCCTGCTTAGGCTCTACTGCAAGGGCTATGCCGACGGCGGGGCGATATTGCCCTTTGTTAATCAAGCTATCTGATCTTTAACGATTTCTGAATTTAAAGAGACAAAAAGGCATGTTTCCGGCCGGAAACATGCCTTTTTTGATACTCTGCCATATAAAAACCTTACTTGACATAAAAAATCTATAAGTGGCACGAAATGTATAGAAAATTACGATTGGACTTTTTTGAATAAATATGCTTTAATAGCTGTCGGAGATTTGACAGGTATATATTGTCATTCCCAATATACATATTAAGGATGTGTCGACTTGAAACCTGATTCCCTCAAGGATCTCAACGAGAAGGGAAGGCTGCGCGAGGATGCCAAATCAATGGCGAAACTGACCCGCGAACAGCTGCTGGAGCTCGAGGAGCGCGAAAAGACGCCAAAGGAAAAGTTCTTTGACGTTGTTTTCATGCTTATGCCCGTTGTCTTTGCCCTTATCTCGCTGGCCGAGTACACAATGCTGCCCGACCTCAACCCCAACCCCATGCCTTATCTTTACACAGGCCTCCTGGCGATCATGCTTGCCGCATATGTCATCGCCGCGATCGTCGGCGCCGTCCTTTATAATAAGGGCAATAAAAAGCTGCTGCGCCATCTCAGGTATAAGGCTCCTCTCTATACAGCCATTCTTATCATCATGACGCTGTATGATTACTCCACGATAAAGACCAACTATTTCACCTTCCCGCTGGTTCCCTGCATCAACAGCATCCTCTGTGCCATGGTGACCGACAGGGTCAATCTGATCACATCGGCTCTGCATACCCTGCGCCTTATGATGTCGGGTTATGTCCTCGGCGTTATTCTCGGCCTGATAACCGGTATTACCTGCGGCTACAGCCCCAAGGTCAAATACTGGGTCGATCCTATCATAAAATTCATGGGACCTATCCCTATCTCGACATGGATACCCATCATCATGGTCTTTACGGCCGGTGCGATGTCCTTCGGCGCACTCTTTATTGTTATTATCGGCGTCTGGTTCTCGGTCACGGTCGCCTCGATGGCCGGCGTCGCCAATGTCGACCGCTCTTACTTTGATGCCGCCAAGATCCTCGGCGCCACCGAGCGTCAGCTGATCTTCCGCGTCGCCATTCCCCACGCCATGCCCAACATCATGGCCGGCATGACCCAGGGCATGTCGACCGCCTGCACAGCCATCATGGTCGCCGAAATGCTGGGCGTCAAGGCCGGTCTCGGCTGGTATATCACCTGGGTCAAATCCTGGGCCCTTTATAACAACATGTTCGCCTCCCTCATCGTTATCTGTGCGATATTCACCATCGTCACAAAGGTGCTGGCAGCGATCAAGAAGCGCGTTCTGCGCTGGCAGATAGGAGTGACGAAATAATGGCGATAACCCTTAAATTAGACGGCGTCTCAAAAAGCTTCGCCAGAGTAGAGACCAACGACATCACCAACGCCCTTGAGGATATCAGCCTCGAGATGCACGAGGGCGAGTTCATAAGCCTTGTCGGCACATCGGGCTGCGGCAAATCGACCATGCTTCGCCTTATCGCCGGTCTCATCACCCCGACGACCGGTACCCTTACGGTCAACGGCGAGAAGATAGACGGTCCTTCGCCCTCCCGCGGCATGATGTTCCAGAAGGCCACGCTTTTCCCCTGGCTGACGGTCGAAAAGAATATCTCCTTCAGCATGCGCATGCAGCATGCCATGAATGACCAGGCCAATGTAGACGAGGTCAACCGCATGCTCAAGGTCATCGGCCTCAACAGCTTCCGCAACGATTACCCCGCACAGCTTTCGGGCGGCATGGCCCAGCGTGTCGCGCTGGCTCGCTCGCTGATCTGCAAGCCCGAGATCCTGCTTCTTGACGAGCCTCTCGGCGCTCTCGATTCCTTCACCCGAATGAACATGCAGGATGAGATCCTTAATATCTGGCGTCAGAACCGTCAGCTTGTCGTAATGGTCACACACGACGTTGACGAAGCCATATACATGGGCACCAAGGTGCTCGTCATGGAGCCCCACCCCGGCCGTATCATGGGAGAGATCCCCGTCGAGCTGGATTACCCCCGCAACAGAAGCAGTTCCAAATTTGTCGAATACCGCAATCAGATCCTTGATATGCTGCATTTCGGCTCTAAGGAAGAATAAAAAAACACAAGGAGAAAAATGAGATGAAAAACCTCAAGAGGCTGTTTGCTCTGGTCCTCTGCCTGTCGATGGTATTTGCCCTCGCCGCCTGCGGCAACGGCAATAACGACGCCAACACAAACGACAACCAGAACGGCACAGAGCAGAACGACAGCAACACAAACAACGACGCCAATACAAACGAGCCCATGACCGAAGAGGAAGAGCTCGAGGCCATGAAGAGCGAGCCCGCTTATGAAAAGGGTATCTCCTTCTGGTACAGCGGCGGCAACTGCACAGCCAGCCCCTATGTCGCCATGAAGCAGGGCTTCTTCGACAAGTACGGCATCAAGGTCGAGCTGAATAAGGGCGAAAGCATCAAGGAAGCTCTTGGCACAAACGCCGCTCAGATCGGCGTCAGCCACATCGCTTCGATGATGGTTCCTATCACAAATAACGTCAACTATACATTCGTTGCCGGCACCATCGTCGGCTGCCAGTCCCTGGTAGTTCTCGGCGACAGCGATATCAACTCGACAGCCGACCTGGTCGGCAAGAAGATCTCCTGCCCCAACGGCATCGGCAACTCTTCCTACAACATCGGCGCCCGCTTCTTTGACCGCGACGGCATCGATCCTCTGAACGATGTTGAGTTCGTTCAGGTCGAGAACAGCGCCTGCGTAGCCGCCATGCAGTCCGGCGAGATCTCCGCCGCCGTCATGAGCGATACATACACATATCAGATGGTCAAGGACGGCACACTGAAGATCATCCGCTCCATCACATATGATGATGACTTTATAGATGAGCCCTGCTGCGTTCTCTGCATGAACAATGATTTCCGCAAAGAGAACCCCATCATGGCCAAGTATGTCGTCAAGGCTGTTAAGGAAGCCGACATCTGGTGCGGCGAGCATGCCGAAGAAGCTGTCAAGATGCTTACAGAAGACGGCTTCCTCAGTGGTGACGAAGCTATGAACCTCGAGCTCTGGAACACCCTCAGGTGGGGCGTCTGCACAGACGAGTTCACAGAGAAGGCTCTGGACAAGCTGGTTGACGATTATATCCGCATCGGCCTGATCACATCCATCAAGGATAAGGATAAGGCTATAGAAATGATCTGGAATCCCCTTGCTCCCGAAAACGAGTAATTAATTTACCTTTTTC
>CAKUAK010000066.1 GCA_934636325.1 uncultured Eubacteriales bacterium | reverse complement strand
GTTGAAGGCATAGAAGTTGCGGGAATCGAGGTTTTCCTGGACCTCACGCAGGGCTTCGCCGAAACGCTGGTAATGTACGATCTCGCGCTCGCGCAGAAACTTTATCGGGTCGCGGACCTCGGGATCGTCAACGAGGCGGAGTATGTTATCGTATGTTGTCCGGGCCTTCTGTTCGGCGGCCATATTTTCGCTGAGGTCGGTTATCGGGTCGCCATTGGACTGGAAGGAGGACGAGCTGAAGGGGACGCCGGTGGCGGCCGCGGGCCAGATGCCCGTGGTATGGTCGACAAAATAATCCTCGAAGCCCTGGGCCTTTATCTCTTCGATCGACAGGTCGCGGGTCAGCTGATAGACGATGGCGCATATCATTTCAAGATGGGCCAGCTCTTCGGTGCCGATATCGGTCAGCACGCCGATGACATTTTTATACGGCATGGCGAAGCGCTGTGAAAGATACCGCAGCGATGCGCCAAGCTCGCCGTCGGGCCCGCCGTACTGTGTCATGATGATCTTTGCGGTGCGGGCATTGGGGCGGGTTATTTTGATCGGGTATTCGAGCTTTTTCTGATAGATCCACATATGTCAAGCCTCCATTTCCCACGGCCACGGCTGGTCTGTCCAATCCCATGCGCCCTCGGCCGCCGAGGCGTCCATGGTCATCGGGCCGTATGACGCTTCAAAGGCATTAAGGGCGGCGTCGCGCTCGGCGCGGGCGCGGCGGAAGTATTCAAGCCCTCTCTGACAGTCGGGATGGGTATCGAGATACAGGCCGACGTCTATCATGGCAAAGTCTGCCGCCTGAAGGCGGCGCAGCATGGCGTCACGTTCACAGCAGTTCATATGCTCGCCCCCCTGTAAGCCAGAAACGGCAGATCGAGGCAGGGGAATATCGTCCCGCGGCAAAGGGCCGTTTCGTTGTCGTATGTGTTCTGCCAGAGCTGGCGGTTTATAAAGGCCATCGCCGCCGGCGACGAATCGGCGGTGCAGCTTGTGCTGTCGGGGCAGGCGCAGGCCGAGGGCGGTGCCGCAGGCGCTTCGCTTCGGGTCATGCAGGACGGCTGGCGCTGGCGCCGCGTGGGCGTCCGGCCCATCATGCCCTGCATATTGCCGGGATAATAGCTGTTATATCTGCTCATGCAGGTTCTCCTTTCGTTTGTCTGGACAAAGCAATGATGCCCATTGACATTTTATGAAGGGGACACGGCATGTGTTATCGCTTGCCGACGGCATAAAAACATCCCGGGGTCAGGTCAGACCCCGGGATATTTGATATGTGGATGTCTTATTTCTTCAGAGCGATGACTTCGATCTCTACAAGGCCGTCCTTGGGAAGGCGGGCTACCTCTACGCAGGAGCGGGCGGGCAGCTTGTCGCCGCAGATATACTTGGAATAGACCTCGTTGATCTTGCCGAAGTCGTTCATATCCTTGATGAAGACCGTTGTCTTGATGATGTCCTCCATGCCGAGGCCCTTGTCGGCAAGGATAGCCTTGACATTCTCAAGGCTCTGGGCTGTCTGGCCCTCAACGCCTTCGCCGAAAGCGCCGGTGGCGGGGTTGATGCCGAGCTGGCCCGATGTGATGATGAGATTGTCGATCTCGATGGCCTGAGAATAGGGGCCGATAGCGCCGGGAGCCTTATCTGTGCTGATTACGTTTTTCATTTTATGATCCTCCGTTTCAATATTCCAAAAGCCGCTGTGTGCGGTTATTTTGACATTTCTCTCGATTTCTCGATGCAGGCCTCGATGCCGCGCATGACGGCGCTGCGGAAGCCGGCGTTTTCAAGCTCGATGACGGCCTTTATCGTCGTGCCGCCGGGCGAGCAGACCATATCCTTCAGGTCGCCGGGATGGCGTCCCGTTTCAAGCACCATCTTTGCCGAGCCGAGAACGGCCTGGGCGGCGAACTTGTATGCCTTGTCGCGGGGCAGACCGTCGGCGACGGCGGCGTCGGCCATGGCCTCTATGAACATGTATACATATGCGGGAGAAGAACCGCTGACGCCAACGACGGCGTCAAAAAGATTTTCGGTTATGATCTCGCATTTGCCGAAGCTGTTGAAGATGGCCTCGACGTCGGCCAGATCTTCCTTCGAGACGCCGGCGTTGGGGCAGAGGGCCGCCATGCCTTCGCCGACAAGGGCGGGGGTGTTGGGCATGGTGCGGACGACCTTGACGTCGTCGCCCAGCATTTCGGCCATATGGGCAAGGGTCTGGCCGGCGGCGATGGTGACGACGACGGCGTCGGGCTTCATATGTCCCTTTATCTGTGCGCATACCGCGGGATAGATATTGGGCTTGACGGCCAGAAAGACGATATCGGCGTCGGATACCGCCGCGAGATTATCGTCCGTGACGCGGATGCCGTATTTCTCGCTGAGCGAGCCGCGCGCCTTGTCCGAGGGATCGGAGGCCGTGATATTTCCGGGGGCGACAAGAGCGGAGGAAATTATGCCGCCGATGATGGCGCCGCCCATATTGCCGCTGCCGATAAAAGCAATTTTTTTATCCATAATAGATACATCACCTTATCTCTGGTTTATATGGACAGTATACCATCTTATATACGACTCTTCAAGCGGGGTTTTGCGGGCCGGGCACGTTTAAGCTGCTGCAAGGCGGAAAATAATTTTTCTTGTGGCTTTTTGACGTTATTTGATGTAAACTGATTATATATGTGAAGACACAGCATATTGGAGGATTCTATATGTTTGAAATTATAAATGACAAGACCCTGCCGGAGTTCGAGGCCTTTATAGAGGCCAGCCCAAAGGGTCATTTTTTGCAGTCGAGCCGCTGGGGCAAGGTCAAATCGGCCTGGAAGTGGCAGGCCGTTGCCGTCAGGGATGAAAATGGAAAGATAAAGGGCGCGATGTCGGTGCTTATACGTAAGATGCCGATGGTGCCTTATACCCTTATGTACAGCGGCCGCGGCCCGGTCTGCGATCCCCACGACGAAGAAACGATAGCCGCGCTGACCGAGGGCCTGCGCAGCATTGCGAAGGCCAACCGGGCCTATGCAGTCAAAATGGATCCCGATATCAAAAGCGACGACAGCCGATTCATATCCATTATGGAGGGCCTCGGCTATAAACGTCATTTCGGAAGCAAGAACTTCGAGGGCGTGCAGCCCAATTATGTTTTCCGTCTCGATGTCAAGGATAAGACCGAGGACGAGCTTCTTGCCGCCTTCCATTCCAAGACAAGATACAACCTGCGCCTTTCGATACGCAAGGGGGTCGTCGTAAAGCAGTGCGGAAAAGAGATGCTGCCCGCATTTTCGGCCATCATGGAGGAGACCGGAACGAGGGACGGCTTTATCGTAAGGTCGAAGGAGTATTTCGAAAGCATACTCGATTCCCTCGGGAGCGACGCACGGCTCTATATGGCCTTCTGGCAGGACAAGCCCATTGCCGGAACGCTGGCCATACACTTCGGCAACAAGGTCTGGTATCTTTACGGCGCGTCGTCCAACCAGTACCGCAACGTCATGCCCAATTATCAGCTCCAGTGGGAGATGATAAAGTGGGCCGTCGAGACGGGCTGTGATATATACGATTTCCGCGGCGTCAGCGGCGACCTCACGCCCGACAACCCGCTTTACGGCCTGTACCTCTTCAAAAAAGGCTTCTCCGGCGAGCTTACCGAGTTTTGCGGCGAGTTCGAGATGGTCTATAAGCCGGCCGTCGACCTGCTGCTCAATAAGGGGCTCTCGGCGGCAAGAAGCGTCAGGCGCAAGCTGATCGTCGGCAAAAAGCGCAGAGAGGCGCAGGCGACGGCACAGCCGGCGGCCAGGGCCGAGACACAGCAGAGCCGCGCGGCAGCCGAGGCCGAAGCGGCAAAGGAAAACAAGGAAGAAAAGGAATAGAGGCCTTAAAGCACGCAAGGGGGGCGCAAAAGTGAAATATCTGCTTGTAGAGACCGATAAGATCATATCGAATATAGAGCTCATACGTCAGACGGCGGGCGACAGCCAGCTCATCGCCGTCCTCAAGGCAAACGCCTATGGCCTTGGCCTGCGGGAGATATATCCCGTGCTTCGTCAGTGCGGCGTAAGAAAGCTGGCGGTGACAGAGCCGGAGGACGCCCTGACCCTGCGCGAACTGGGCGCCGAGGATGAAGAGATCCTCGTGCTGCGTTCGACGGCATGCACCGAGGATATCGAAAAGATATTCGCCGCCTGCGCCACGGCGACCGTCGGATCCTATGATGCGGCGGTGGCCCTCAACGGCATGGCCGAGAATAAGGGCATGACCTGCGACGTACATATAAAGATAGATACAGGCATGGGGCGCTATGGCTTCGAGCCTTCGGAAACAGAGCGCATACTGTCGGTATTCAGCTATATGTCAAACCTCAATGTCACCGGCATGTACACCCATTTCAGCTGCGCCTATCTCAATCCGACAAAGACAAAGGCCCAGCACGAGACCTTCCTGAAGGTGGCCGAGACCATCAGAAAGGCCGGGTTCGATCCCGGAGTGCTCCACGACTGCAACAGCGCCGCGCTGTTCGCCTGCCATCTTGACGATCATCTCGACGCCGTCCGCATAGGCTCGGCAATCAGCGGCAGGATGACGGCAAAGGGCTCTTTCGGCCTTAAAAAGACCGGCGTGATGTACAGCCAGATCGCCGAGATACGCTGGCTGCCGAAGGGTCACGGCGTCGGCTACGGTTCGGCCTTCGTTACCCCCAAGGCCATGCGTATCGGCGTCATACCGGTCGGAACAGCCGACGGCTTTATGGTCGAAAAGGCTAGGGATTCCTTCAGGGTGCGCGACTGCCTGCGGTACGCCTTGAGCGACCTTTCGCGGCTTTTCCGCAAACGCCGCCAGTATGTCACCATCGGAAGCCGCAAGGCAAGGGTCATCGGCCATGTGGGAACGACCCATACGACGGTCGATCTTTCAGACATAGACTGCCCTGTCGGGACCGAGGTACAGCTCGACGTTTCACCGATGTTCGTGCCCCAGAGCGTTGAACGACGTTACAAGTAGGATATTGCCATACCGCCTTTTTAGTGGTAATATATAGATAAGGACAAAGGACCGCAGACCGGCGCGAAGGTTCGGTATCGGCATGTCCCGCGGCCCTTTCGATAGTAGACGCATATGTTTAAAAGGAGGAAAGAACCATGAAAATGATAATTGCCATCCTCAACGCTGACGATGCACCCACTGTCATCCGCAGCCTGATGAAGGAAGGATATTCCATAACAAAGCTGGCGACGACCGGCGGTTTTCTCCGCATGGGCAACGTCACCATCCTTATCGGTGCAGAGGACGATAAGGTCCAGCCGGCCATAGATATAATCAAGGTCAACTCTCACAGCCGCAAGCAGATGATCGCCCCGACGGCTGAACCGGGGCTCGGCTTCTATCCCACGATGCCCATCGAGGTCGTCGTCGGCGGCGCCACCGTGTTTGTCCTCAACGTAGAACATTTTGAAAAAGTTTGATCTTGTAGGAAACCGTCATATAAAAGAAGCGGCCCAAAGGGGTGCGCTTGGTTCGGCTGTCATTTTTGACGGCCCGGCCGGTTCTGGTAAGAAGGCTGCGGCGGCATATGCTGCCGCGGCTCTTTTATGCAGGGCCGACGATCCCCAAAGGCGTCCCTGCGGCGTCTGTCCGTCCTGCATCCAGGCCGATATAGGAAGCAACCCCGATATTATTTTTTTCAATAAGGCCGGGGAAAATATAAAGGTCAACGATGTAAGGACCCTCAGGATGCAGAGCTTTATCGTCCCCAGTCAGAGTCCGTTTAAGGTCTTCATAATAAATCGCGCCGACCTGATGAATCAGGAGGCGCAGAACGCCATGCTCAAGGTGCTCGAAGAGCCGGTCTCGTCGGTCTTTATCCTTCTGACTGAGAATGCTTCGAGCCTGCTTCAGACCGTGCGCTCCCGCTGCCGTATATATGCGATGGAGGCCCTTCAGCCGGGGGACATCGGGCAGTGGCTTGAAGAACATTACGCCAAAAACGGAAAAAGAGCCGATAAAAAGGCGATGTCCGATGCCGCGGCCTCCTGCGGCGGATGCATAGGCAGGGCCATGGCACTGGTCGAAAATACGGCGACAAAGGCCATGCAGCTGGCCGATGCCTTTGTGAAGTCACTTCACGGCGGCGCCCTTGAGGTCATGGAGACATGCCTCAAGGCATCGGGCTTGAGCCGCGCCGAATACGGCGATCTTTATACCGAAATAACACGCAGGCTGGTGCGGCTTGCGGTCGCTGAACCCGACCGTGCGTCATACTATGCCGCGGTTTATGATTATATACAAAGGCAAAACGACAGGCTGGTCGACAACAACGCTTCGGTGTTTGCACTGTCGAGCCAGCTGGCCGCCTTCTGCGGCACACTTTACAGGAGATAACAGATGACAGAAATTATAGGAGTCAGATTCAAAAAGGTCGGAAAGATATATTATTTCGACCCCAATGGTCTGGAGGTCGTATACGGAACAAAGGTCATCGTCGAGACATCGCGCGGCATAGAGTGCGGCGAGACGGTCATCCCCAACCGCATGGTCGAGGAGGGGACGATAGTTCAGCCGCTCAAAAAGCTGATCCGCGTTGCGACCGACGAGGACAAGGCCGTTATCGAGGAGAACGCGAGGCTCGAAAAAGAGGCCTTTGACATCTGCACCCAGAAGATAGCCAAGCACGAGCTGGCCATGAAGCTGGTGTCGGTCGAATACACCTTTGACCACAGCAAGATACTTTTTTATTTTACCGCCGACGGCAGGGTCGATTTCAGGGATCTCGTAAAAGATCTGGCGTCGGTATTCCGCACGAGGATCGAGCTTCGGCAGATCGGCGTGAGGGACGCGGCCAAGATGATCGGCGCCCTCGGCATATGCGGCTGCCCGCTGTGCTGCGGGACCTTCCTCGATGATTTCCAGCCGGTGTCGATCAATATGGCCAAGGATCAGGGACTGTCCCTCAATCCCTCGAAGATATCGGGAACATGCGGCAGGCTCATGTGCTGCCTTAAGTATGAGAACGAGGCCTATCAGGAGCTTATCCGCACATCGCCCATGCCCGAATCGCTTGTCGATACGCCAAAGGGCAAGGGTACGGTCATGGATGTTTCGCTGCTCAAGGGCTGCTGCCGCGTCAGGCTCCAGTCGTCGCCCGACTCGCCTGAGACCTTCTGCTGCAGCGAGTGCAAGGTGCTGCGCCGCGGAAAGATGCAGCAGAACCAGAATGAAGAGCCGATAGATAAAAAGGCCCTTGCCAAGCTGCAAAAGGATTAGGAAATATTTCCCGCCGGGATCCTCGGCGGGAAGTTTTTCTTGCATGGGAAGATAAAATAGTGTATACTGAAGATACGGATCAAGCGATATGCTCCGTCTCGGGTCGATCCTCCCCGTGTGAAAATCAGAGGATTTTTTTATTAGCAAAAATTTCGGTATCGGATCCGGAAAAGAGATGTCGTGATGGACGATCGTTTCGAAAAAGTGATTGACGTAAGAAAACGGTCTCATCGTTCCTGGGTCAATTTTTACGCCGCGGCATGTAAGCAGCTTGGACTTGCCTATACCTTTGGAACGGATAAGGTCGAGCGTGTATCGGGATCCTACCTGAATACTGCCGTTCGTGAATCGGGAATGAGCATCCTTGAGATCAAAGAAGAGATCGAAAAGAGAGATCTTTTGCGATAAAAGTGTTTCTTTCCCTGCAAAAACAGAGATAACAAAACTGCGGCAGGTCTCCCTGCCGCTTATATCTGCGGGTATGGCGGAATTGGCAGACGTGCAGGATTTAGGTGATGTCACCTCAGTGAAGGTTTTGGGAGGATAGACTATGGCAAATCATAACTTTTCTTTTGTTGACGGTGATATCCTGTCCAAAATGGGTGCAGCTTGGTTTGTATCCTACGCCTACTATGAAAGAATAAATAAAAACCACAAGAACTGGAGCCTCGTATCCACCGCTTTATCTCGCACATCAAAGTATAATACTGGTGTTTCCTACCATAAGGAATGGTTGCAAGAAGTTCTTGTAATGAAAAACGAAAATCTCAATAAAAATACGATTAATTTGGATGCTTGCCAGGTAAAAACCATGGCAAGGGAAATGCTTGATAACTGGAAATAAGAACAGGTTTACCTGTTTTTATAGCCGCAGGTCAAGCGCAACGCTCCACATCGATTCCTCTGTATAAAAGCAGGGGCGGGCAACAAAATAGCGACAGGCTTTCATGCCGCTCATATGCGGGTATGGCGGAATTGGCAGACGTGCAGGATTTAGGTTCCTGTGCCGCAAGGCGTAAGGGTTCGACCCCCTTTACCCGCACCAAACAAATATAATCCGAACCAGATCTTCTTAATCGGAGACGGGTTCGGATTATTTGTTTTCTTCGAGAAGTTCGAGGATACGCATTTCAGAAACGGCGTGGTCAAGTGTCCCGAATCCAAGCCCAGAGGGCCGAGAAAACCAAAGCTGGTAAAGGATACGGACAATTATGAAAACCATTAAAAGCTGTGAATTCAACATGGACACGGGCTGTGTGGAGCTGCGGTTTCAGGACGGCAGCATGATCTCCATCGACTGCACCGCCGTGGAAAACGAAGTGGCGGATAATCTTTATGAGCGGTCGGAGCTGGACTACCTCATCTACAACGACCCGCTGGCTTATGCAGACCTCATTCTGAACGGCGACGTTGAGACGTATCTGAACGCCGTCACGGAGTACAAGCCCTACGAAAACTGAACAAACGCACAAAAGGGGATGGCGGTCTGCCATCCCCTTTGCAATGCTGTTTTAGGAGTATATATCCCTTGGATTTGTCTTATATCTATCGTCAGGCGATGTTCTCGCCATTGCTGTCCTTGTCCGTTTTTGCCCCGTCCTGCGCCGCCTGCCATTCGGCAAATTCCCGCTGTCCTTCCTCACTCTCGTAAAAGGCGAGAATATCCGGCAGCAGAATTCGGGCGATGTTCTCGATCTCATGCTGCGGGATGCCGCTGTTGTTGGTGAGCTTTTTCCGCCTGCTCAAGTTGCACCTCCGAAAAAGTATTTTGCCGCAGCTTTCTCCCGTGCGGCGGAGGAATGG
>CAKUAK010000065.1 GCA_934636325.1 uncultured Eubacteriales bacterium | reverse complement strand
GCTTTTATGTAATTTTAGTTTTTGGCGGCGGCATTGGAGGAGGCCGTCATATTGGCGACGACCAGCTCGCCCGACGATATCTTTTTGGCGGCGTCGGCCGCGGCGTCAAGCGCCTCCTGCGAGAGGGCGGGGTTTTCCTCGGGAAGTCCGACCGAGCCGGAGCCGAGATCGAATACAAGATTTTTGCCGAGCTGTGCGTCACCGCCGACGATTATATCCTTTGCGACAGAGCATATGGCGGCCGAATAGTCCGACATGGCCGAGGTGACGGCACAGGAAAGCTCTTTTTCCGTGTCATATTCGGCCGTGACATACATATCGGCATCAGAGCCGATGATGTATACCTCGTCGCCCATGAGGGCGCGCATGCGCGCTTCGGCGGCAGCCCCGAGGCCGGTGGGATCGGAGGAGACAAGTATGCAGTCGACACCAGAATCAAAAAGCATGGCGGCCTGCTGCTGTCCGAGAGGATAGTTTGCGGTGTCGTCAAGAAGCACCATGTTTTCGTGGGACAGCACGGCTGTCGAGCCGTAATGCTCGCGGGCATATTCGACACCCTGCATGAGACCCGATACAAGCTCTTCGGCAAAAGGGGAAGAGGAACCGAGGACACAGCCGAAGGTCTTTCCGTCGAGCTCTATCGCGGCGGCCAGCCCGGCGAGGAAGCCGGCCTGGCTCTTGTCAAATGAGACCGTTACGGCGTTGGAGGGCACCGACTCGATATCACAGTCGATCCCGACAAATATGCAGTCGGGATAGACGGCGCAGGCCCTTTCGAGGGCCTCTGTAAAGAGAGCGCCGGGGAATACGATGACATCGTATCCGTTTTCGATAAGGGTATCGACACCCTCCATGAAATTATCGGTGCTCGGGCCGGAGGGACGGAAAAAGTTTATATCGGCGCCATATTCGTCGGCGATCAGTTCGAGCCCCTGCCATACGGCCTGATTAAGGTGGTTGTCGCTTACCGACGCCGAGTCGGTCACCATGGCGATCTTGTGATCGGTTTCGGAGCGGGCGCACCCTGCGGCCAGCATGAGCATCATTACGGCGGCCAGCGCCAGCGCAGTCAGTTTTTTCTTCATTTGCGGGATTTCCTCCTGTGAATCTGTTATTCGATAACGACGTCGGCCGTTTCGGTCACGACCGAGATAAAGGTATTGCCGCGGGCCACCGAGAGGGGCGCGCCCGAGGCGTCGTAAAATGTGATCGGCGTATTATAGGCATCCTTTTTCCATGTGATGGGGATGTACCTTCCGCCGCAGAAATAATAGCCTTCTCCGCTGCCTGTCGTTTTGACATCGACGAGATGCAGGTCGTTGTTGAGATCGGTCGTTTTCATGCGCAGCACGAAGAGATTTTTGACCTCGATCTGTTTATTCTGCCAGGCATCCATATGGGGCTCGTCATACTGGAAACGCAGATAGGTCCCGTTTTCGGCATTGTATGTATAATAGGGCTTGTGGCGGTTGCTGAAGGTTATCGTGACCTTTTCCATCGCCGTTCCGTTTTCGGTCGGATCACCGTCGGTGAAGGTGAAGGCCGAAGGCTGGGTCTCCTGGCTCAGATCGGCCTTGAGGGAACCCAGGGCCTCTTCAATGTATTCGCCGGTGGTATAGACCGAGTGTTCGAGGCCGAGCTGCTTGCGCCGGTCGGGATCGCGAAAATACAGCTTGCCCTCCCAGCCGCCGCGGATGCCGTCCATCGAGATCAGATCCTTGCGGGCGGCGATGGCCTCATAGGCCGGGACGCTGCCGCCGAAGTGCATATAGACGGCGCCGTAGCTCTGGGCGATGTCGATGAAATACGGGCGGGAGCTGCGGACAGAGGCCAGCTTGTCTATCTTCGAGGGGTCCTTGAAGATGGCCAGCAGGCGTGTTATGCGGCCTTCGGCCAGCATCTCATAAATGATATCAGCCTGGCTTATGCCCCATTGGGGCAGGCTGTCATAGCTGTTGCTGACCATTATGGCGACCGGGCGGCGGGACATGGCCTGATCGGAAATGCCGTCGCACAGCCCGGTCAGGGGATTGACATTGCCGTCGGGAACAAAGGAGGGCTGCTCCGCTTCCTCCGGGAGCTCGGTCTCTGTCCGGCTGTCCTGCTCCGGCGGCTGTTCGTCCGGTGTCTCCTGCGGCGCGCCGCAGGCCGTTAAAAGGGTCATAAGGACCAGAAGAAAGGGGATGATCTGTCTTTTTATCCTGATGTGCATATGCTGCCTCCGTTGCGCCGCGGCATTTTACGCTGCGGCGGATTTTTGTGCGGGGGATAGGCGCGGCGTTATTCGCCGCCGGGCTGGGGCTTTCCGCCGCTTTCGTCAAGCAGCAGGTTTACAAAGCCCTTGAAGATATATTCTGCGTTCTGCTTAAAATTGTCCTCAAGTATGCGGCACTGGCGTTCGCTGTATACCAGCATCGACATCGAGGCCAGCTCGGCGCTCTTGTCCCAGACCGCAAGGGTGACGGTAAAGGTCCCGTCGCCGTTGTCGCGGTGCTGGGCGCGTATGCTGTCAGAGCGGCGTATCTTCCTGACCACCCTTATGACAGCGGCCTGGGCCTTGTCGCAGACGCTGGCCTTGAGATGGCCGTCCATAAGCTCGACGACCTCTTTGCCCTTTAGGGTAAGAAGATACTGCTTTTCGCCGCCGGTCTCGATCTCTGAAATATGCTTTGATTCGATGAGCTCGTGAAAATACTGGATAAACTCGAAATAGCCGAAGCCGTCGTCGACCATGACGATATCCATAAGGTCATCCTGGCTTACCGTTATGGGAAGCAGGCTTAGACAATATAGTATAAGATATTTTATATCCTCGGGTTCGCGGACAAAACCCTGACGCAAGGGTGACACCTCCGGTATGTTCCGGCGTTGAGCCGATGTTTTTCTCATTATATCAAATAAAAAGCGAAAAGAAAAGAATTTGGTGCACAGGCCCGCGTCCGGGGAATAAAATGGTCAGAGAGGAGTGAGAGCTATGACGACCTGCATCGGCCGCCGGCTGTGCGGCCGTATGGACGCCGGAAGCGGAGAGCTGGAGTATTCGATCGTTTATCCGCAGACCGGCGCAAGTATGAATATCGACCGCTTTTACAGCGGTGCGGCGGCGGGGTATCTTGAACGTATAAAAAGGGAATACCTCCCGGCCCTTCGGCGGATTCCGTCCGACTGCCGCGGGGAGTGCCGGATAGAGGCGGGATATGAAGAGAGCTTCGGCGGCTGCGGTCTGCTGTCGGTCTATATTGATACATACGAGGATATGGGCGCGTTCCGCCGGGGCTTCGGCCGGACATCGGCCACATGGGAGGTCCGCCGGGGCAGGGCCATCGGGCTCGGGGATATATTTTTCGACCCGGGGCAGATAAACCGCATGGCGGCGGAAAAGATAGAAGAAGAGATCGCGGCCCAGCAGGCACGGTGTCCCGGCAGCTTTTATTATGCCCGACGCCCGTCAAAATGGGGCTGGTATCTTTGCGCGGCAGGTCTGGCGGTGTATTTTCAGCCGGGAAGCATAGCGCCCCTCAACGCCGGGGCGCCGGTGTTCCTTCTGACATGGGAAGAGCTGGCGGGCAGGATGAAGCTCGGCTTGCCCGGATGATATGCGGTGTTCACAGAAGGCGATATTTGTGGTATACTGACTATTGCCGAATGAACGGTAATAAAATTGGCTGCCCACGGGCGGCAGGGGATAAATGATGAAAAAGATCTTTGGGGCCGTCCTTGCGGCGGTCGTTATATGCGCGTCGGTGCTGTCGGCCGCCGTGACTCTGTCGGGAGACAACATACTGCCGCCATTCATGGGTACGGCGATGTATGCCGCGCCGGCGAATCAATATGCAGAGCTGCTGCCGTCCGGCTGTGCCGTGATGGCTGAAAAGGACTTCCAGCCCGAGAGGGGAGACCTTGTGGTATACAGCTCCGGCGGGAAGATATCGGTCGGCGCCGTGCTCGGCCAGGAGGAGGGCGAGATGCATCTCCTTGACGGCGAAGAGAGGGTCGTTCCCTTCGAGGATGTAAAGGGGCGCATCTTTTACAGGATAGACGGCCTCGGAAGGGTCATAATGTTTATAAAAAACAATTCCGACGCCGTGCGCGTCACGGACGCGGCCATTCTCGGGGCGATCCTGATATGGTATGCGACATTGCCGTCGAGACGCCGCAGGGCCGAGGTCAGGGGGCTTATCGAGCTTTTTGATTATTACGGACGCAAGTTTGATGAGGAAGAAGAAGGCATAGATTATTGATCGCGGGAGAAAGATTTGAAAAGCAGTAGGTTCTGGATCGCCGTTATACTCGCCGTGCTTGCCGCGGCATCGGCGGCGTCATTATATCTGGTAAATCAAAGGGGCGGAGACCTTGCCGTCGTGACCCAAAATGGGCAGGAGCTTTATTCCATACGGCTCGATAAGGTCGAAGAGGCGTACAGCCTGGATATCGGCGGAGATTATCACAACATCATCGAGGTAGAGCCGGGCCGCATCCGCGTGGCGCAGGCCGACTGCCCCGACGGCATCTGCGTCGAGACCGGATGGATATCCGACGGCGCTGTCCCCATCGTATGCCTGCCAAACGGTCTTGTAATAGAGATCAGGGACAACGGGCAACTCGACGCCGCCGTACATTAAAACAGTATTCGAAAGCCCGGTCATTGCGGCCGGGCTTTTGTTATACGCCTGAAAAGGGCTTGCCAACGATGAACTTATATGATATTATGTATCTCGATATATCGCGAGACATAATAGTTTCGGATGGAAGGAGGATGACCATGGACAGCGGAAAGCCGCTTACAGAGGCCATGTATTATATTCTGCTGTCGCTGCTGCATCCGGGGCACGGATACGGAATGATGGGCAGGATAAAGGAGCTTTCTGGCGGAAGAGTGGTCATCGGGCCGGGCACCCTTTACGGCGTGCTTACCCGCATGCGTGAGGAAGGGCTTATCGTCCTGACCGGGCCGGAGGAGGCACGGCGCAAGACATACGCCATCACCGATGCCGGGACAAAGGTGCTGCGGGAGGAATACCTGCGGCTGCGGCATATGGTAGAGGACGGAAGGATCATCGAGGAGGGTCATGATGAAATATAAATACAAGCTGGCATACAGCGACTATGAGATAGGCGAAAACGAAAGGCTCTTTTCCGATATGGCGAAAAAGGGCTGGGTGCTGTGCAAAATGGGCTCGCGCTTCTGCAAGTTCAAAAGGTCGGAGCCACAGGAGCTCAAATACCGTATAGAGCTGATAAACTCCGAGATCTTCTCTTCCGATCGGGATATGCCGCCCGAGCAGATCTCGGTATATGAGGACTGCGGCTGGCAGCTTGCGGCCAATTACGGCCTTACATATGTATTCGTATCGCAGAAGGACGCCGACGCGCCCGAGTTCTATACCTCGCCGGAGCAGCAGGCGGCTACCCTGCGCGGATTAAGACGCGAATATGTCATGGCCCTTTTCATGACGGCGGTGGCCGCGGCGGCGATGGTATTTTTCATGAACAGCGGGAGCATGACCCGCGCATGGCTGGCGCTGCCGGAATGGCCGATAGGGCTCTCGGTATGCGTGACATGGGGGCTCTTCACCCTCGCCTACGGGGCGTATCGGACGATAAAGCTGTATAACGGCCTGAAAAAGGGTATACCGATAGACCATGACTCCAAGGGGCATCCGATAGCCTCGTATATCCGGCGGATAACATTTTCGACGGCGCTGCTGATATTCATGATACCCGTATGCGTTTCCTATCTCGGCCGCAGCGAGCAGCCGCTGCCCCAGCAGTCGGACGGCACATACATATTGCTGGAGGATCTCGGCGTCGAAGGGACGAGGGGCGAGAGCACGATGAGATCGCGCTCCTGCTATATCGAGACCTACAGGACCCTTCTGACCGATGTGTTCAATATGTCGGAATATATGGAAACGCCCGATGGAGATTTCGAGTGGATGGATATAAACCGCTATCGGGTCAAAAATCATATGCTGCTCGAAAAGGCGCCGCAGATGATAATAAAAAGCGCCACATTTTCGACCTATCCCTCGGAATATGAGGAAAGGCAGGTCGAAGGGCTCGATCTTGCCCTCTATTGCTCAAATGGGCTGGAATATATCGGTGTGCGCGGGGATATGGTCTATTATATCGTTTACAGCGCGCCGTGGGCTTTCGGTGAGGAGGAGCAGACGGGGATCGACCCGCTGACGGCTTTGGGACAAAAGCTCGGGTAAGATCAGGAATAATAAAGCGTATGGCCGACACAGGGAGTGTCGGCCATACGCTTTATTGGGATATTTGGGAAAGAAGAGGGCAAATTAAGCAGTTTCGCACCTCCATATTCGGGACTTGTGCAAAACAGAGGTCGCTGTAAAAATTATGTAAAGACAACCTGACTATATTATACACCTTTGGTCGGAAAAATCAAGCCGAAAAACCTTTAAATATGAAATAAATGGTGGTTTTGGGGGAGGTTTAACGATTTTAAAACGATAAAAGGATATTAAACATTAAAAAATCATATTTTAGGTTAACCGTTTTCGGCCCGCAGAAGCTCGATGGCTTCCTTTCCGCTTATATGCTCGGGGGTTATCTCGACACAGCAGAGGGCGGCACGCTCGCGCTCGATCTCCTTTTCAACGGCCTCTTTATCGGGCAGATATTTCATTCCGAGATGGAAAACGACGCGGCAGGCCTCGGCTTCATCATCAATGATGCGGGCGCGGCCGAACAGGATGACGCTTCTGAAATAGGTCGTCAGCTTCTCGGCGACGACATCGTCCCTGTCGATGACGCAGACCGACACCTTGTCGCAGGCGGCGATGGCGTCAAGCTTGTGACCTGTTTTGGCACAGTGGAAATAGAGCTTTCCGCCACGGAAAACATAGTTGACCGGCACGGTGTATGGGTATTCGCCGTCGCCGATGAGGCCGAGCACGGCCGTTTTTCCGCGTTCAAGTATTTTGACGCACTCGTCATATGAAAGTTCCTGGCGCGATCTTCGCATTTTTCTGAACAATTTTATCACGGCTTTCTTTTGCTGGTCTGACCACATTATAAGCCATTGGGCGGCGCAGGGTAATAAGAACAGGGTTGACAACAGTTATATACTGTTATATACTGTTTATCACAAGGGAGAGGAAAATGATGACCATCATAATAAACTCTTCTTCCCAGACGCCGATATACGAGCAGATCGTCGGGAGGATCAAGACCCTGATAATGGGCGGCGAACTGAAAAGCGGGGATATGCTCCCTTCGGTCCGATCGCTGGCCAGAGAGCTTAAAATAAGCGCGCTCACCGTAAAAAAAGCCTATGACGCCCTTGAGCAGCAGGGGCTTGCCGTTACGGTGCAGGGCAAGGGCAGCTTTGTATCCCTTGAAGGCGCGGCGGCTCTTGAAGAAGAAGCCATGCTTGGTGTGCAGGAGGTCATGGAAAAGGCTGTGGCCATGGGAAGAAAAATAAACATGAACGATGATGAGCTGCGCAGGCTGCTCGATCTTATATTGGAGGGATGACAATGCTTGCTGATATGAACAGCGCCGTAAAGCGCTATGGCGGCTTTGAGCTTGAATGCACCATGGAGGTCGCGCCGGGAAGGGTGACCGGTCTTGTCGGGCGAAACGGCTCGGGCAAGACGACGGCCTTTAAGCTCCTGCTGGGGCTTATAAGGCCCGACGGCGGCGAGGTCAGGATCATGGGAAAGGACCCGCTGGGGCTGACCGAGGACGAGCGGCGTATGATAGGCGCCGACCTTGCCGATTCGGGCTACAGCCATTATATGAATGTCGGCGACGCGGCCCGCGTCCATGGGGCGTTTTATCCCGGTTTCGACGCCGGCGGGTTTCTGCGGAAATGCAGGGAATACGGTATAACGGAGGATAAAAAGATAAAGGATCTTTCGCGGGGCATGCGCGCCGTCATGCAGCTCTTTTTTGCCGTCATGCACGACGCCCGGCTGCTTATCCTCGACGAGCCGACCTCGGGGATGGACGTCGTCGTCCGCGACGAGATGCTCGATATGCTTCGCGGTTATATGGAAGAGGATGAAGGCCGCGGTGTGCTCATAAGCTCGCATATTTCCTCTGATCTTGAGGGGCTGTGCGACGATATATACATGATAGACGGCGGAAGGATCATCCTTCACGAAGAGACCGACCGGCTGCTCGACAGCTACGGCGTAATAAAGCTGACCGAACAGCAGTATCGTGATATCGACAAAAGCCGCATGATAAGCGCCACCAAAGAGAGCTTCGGCCGCGCCTGCCTGACCTCCGACCGAGGATATTACGAAATGCAGTACCCCGACGTTGTCATAGAAAAGGGCGGGATAGATCCCGTCATAACATCGCTCATAAAGGGGGAACACATATGAAAGGGCTTTTCATAAAGGACGCCGCATATATGATGTCATCAAGAACATGGGTCATCTCGGTGGCAATGATGGCTCTGCTGGCATTTCAGGGGCCCTCCTTCGTGCTGTGTTACAGCGCGGTGCTGGCCGTTTCGATGATGCAGTCGACCTTTAATTACGACGAGTTCGAGGGCGGGATGTCCTTCCTTATGACCCTTCCTGTGACAAGAAGGGCCTATGTGCGGGAGAAATATGCCTTTGCCGCCGTGATGTGTCTGATAATGACATCGTCGGCCGCCGTTATAAGCTTTATCATGCAGACCGTCACCGGGGCGTCGGCAGATCAGGGCGAATGGCCGTCCGGCCTTATTTCGGCGCTGCTGCTTTCATCGGTCTCGCTGGCCGTCAGCATGCCGTGCATCATACGCCTTGGCGTTGAAAAGGGACGAATGATCTCGACGGCCTCCATGATGGCGACCTTTATCGTCATGCTGGCCATAGCCAAGGTCGGGCTGCTGGCAGATGTCGATCTTGCATCCTTTTCGGTCATAGTCATCGCGGCCGCGGCAGTTATGCTTGCCGTATCCTACCGTATAAGCCTCGGGCTTATGACCAGAAAAGAATATTGATGTCGGGCGGCGGGATATCCCGCCGCTTTCGGTGCTTGAAAGAGGGCGCGCCGGATGGTATTATATGTGCATAAAATATCTTCAAGGATGGGCTGAGAATATGGATGACAGGATATGCTATATAATCGGGGCAAGCGGCCCCGCCGATGTATATATCGGAAAACAGCCCTCATATATAATGGCGTGCGATAAGGGGATAGAGCTCCTGGGTGGGCGGAAGTCCGATATCGCGGTGGGGGATTTCGATTCGTTGGGATATGTGCCGGAGGGTGTAGAGGTGCTCTTTCATCCGCCCGAAAAGGACGATACCGACGTCATGCTGGCCGTGCGCCGCGGGCTTGAAATGGGCATGCGCACCTTTGTCCTTTACGGCTGCATGGGCGGCAGGATAGACCATGCCTATGCCAATTATCAGGTGCTCGGTTTTATAAGCGCCCACGGGGGACATGGGTATCTTGTCGGCGACGGCTGGGTGACGGCATGGATAAAAGATGAGGCGATAACGCTGCACGGGCATCCGGGCGGGGTCTTTTCGGTATTCGCTCCGGCAGGCACGGCCGGGGGAGTGACCATCAGAAACGCCAAATACCCGTTGAAGCGATATGACATCACGCCCGAGTTCCCCATCGGGGTCAGCAACGAGTTCATATCGGGCAGCGCCGAAATATCGGTGGAGCACGGGTCGCTGCTGGTCATGTGGCATGAAAGCCCGGAGAGCTTGATCGAACGGATATAGAGTCATAAATATATCACTTAAAGAAGGACGCAGAGGGCTGCGTCCTTCTTTTCATCCCAAAACGGTAGGAAAACAGGAAAAAGGTGGGGATATTTGTGAAAAGTGCATCAAACACACAAATTATTTGATATAAGGTTAACAAAAAGTTTGTTAACGTGGTGACAACTTTCGGGGCGTAATGTATAATATAAAAAACGCCGCGCTCAGGCGGAAAACGACCTAACCTTATGGAGGATGCAGGATATGTTGGAGAGACAGTTTTACGAGCGGACAGACCAGATAATTGCCGCTCACGGCGCTGTCAAGGCGTCGATCATCCCGATAATTCAGGATATTCAGGCCGAATATCGCTATCTGCCGCCCGAGCTGCTGGTTTATGTGGCGGAAAAGCTGGGTATAAACGAGGCCAAGGCCTTCGGCGTGGCCACCTTTTACGAGAACTTTTCTTTTGACCCCAAGGGCAAATATGTCATAAAGGTCTGCGACGGAACGGCATGTCATGTAAGAAAATCCGCCCCCGTGCTCGAGGCCTTCAACAGGGTGCTCGGCCTCGGCGGCGGCAAAAAGACCACCGACGATATGCTCTTCACAGTCGAGACGGTATCATGTCTCGGCGCGTGCGGCCTTGCACCCGCTGTGATGGTCAACGAGACGGTCCATCCCCGCATGACACCCGAAAAGGCCATAGAGCTTATAAGAAGCATCAGGGAGGAGGAAGGCGTATGATAGCGACCCGCGTTGATCTTGAAGATGTGAGAAAAAAGGCCGAAGCCGAGCTGGATCATTATGCCTGCCGCATCATGGTCTGTTCCGGTACGGGATGTATCGCCACAGGCTCTGAGTTGATATACGAGACCTTTAAAAAGCTGGCCGAGAGCTTCGACGGTGTGTCGGTCGGCTTTGCCGAGCATGCCGGGGGCTCCCATATCGGCATGGCCCGCACGGGATGTCAGGGCATATGCGAGCTTGGACCCCTTGTCCGCATCATCCACGGCGACGACGTCGTGCAGTATGTAAAGGTGACGCCCGACGACTGCCAGGAGATATTCCAGCATACCGTTCTGCGGGGCGAGACCATCGACCGCCTTCTCTATCGCCAGAAGGGCATGGCCTATCGCCGCCCCGACGAGATACCCTTTATCGCCAAGCAGACAAGGGTCGTCGTCGAAAACTTCGGAAAGTTCGATTCGGAATCTCTTGAAGAATATATCGCCGGCGGCGGCTTCAGCGGCCTTTCCAAGGCGCTGCTCATGACGCCGCAGCAGGTAATAGAAGAGGTCGACCGCTCGGGTCTGCGCGGCCGCGGAGGCGGAGGCTTCCCCACAGGGCGCAAATGGAAGCAGGTCGCGGGTCAGAAGGAGACCATGCGCTATGTCGTCTGCAACGGCGACGAGGGTGACCCCGGCGCCTTTATGGACGGCTCGGTCATGGAGGGCGATCCCTTCAGGCTGATCGAGGGCATGATGATCGCGGCCTATGCCGTGCAGGCTTCGGAGGGATATATATATGTCCGCGCCGAATACCCCATGTCGGTAAAAAGACTTAAAAACGCCGTGGCGCGGCTCGAAGAGGCCGGGCTGCTGGGCGATAACATACTTGAAAGCGGATTTTCCTTCCGGCTGAGGATAAACCGCGGTGCGGGCGCCTTTGTCTGCGGCGAGGGCTCGGCGCTTACGGCCTCCATAGAGGGCAAACGCGGCATGCCGAGGGTGAAGCCGCCCCGCACGGTCGAAAAGGGCCTTTGGGAAAAGCCAACGGTGCTCAATAATGTCGAGACCTTCGCCAATGTGCCGCAGATAATACTGCGCGGCGCCGACTGGTATCGCTCTATCGGCACAGAAGGCAGCCCGGGCACAAAGACCTTCTCGCTGACCGGAGCTATCGAAAATACCGGCCTTATCGAGGTGCCGATGGGCACGACCCTGCGCGAGATAATATATGATATCGGCGGCGGCATCAAAAACGGCGGACACTTCAAGGCCGTCCAGATCGGCGGCCCCTCGGGTGGATGTCTTACCGAGCAGCATATGGATGTGCAGCTTGACTTCGATTCGCTCAAAAAGCTGGGCGCGATGATCGGCTCGGGCGGCATGGTCGTCATGGATGAGCATACCTGCATGGTCGAGGTCGCACGCTTCTTCATGTCCTTTACCCAGAAGGAGAGCTGCGGCAAATGCGTCCCCTGCCGCGAGGGCACAAAGCGTATGCTCGAGATACTCGAACGCATAGTGTCGGGGCGCGGCCGGCCGGAGGATCTCGATATGCTCGAGGATCTGGCCCATGTCATAACCGAGACCTCTCTCTGCGGCCTTGGCAAGAGCGCGGCGCAGCCGGTGCTCAGTACGCTCAAGCTGTTCCGCGACGAATATCTCCAGCATATCGTCGATAAGCGCTGCCCGTCCCATACCTGCACGGCCATGCGCCGCTTCGTCATAAGTGCCGAGCGATGCAAGGGCTGCTCCAAGTGCGCAAGGAACTGCCCGGTCGACGCCATAACCGGCGAGCTCAGGCATCCGTATACGATAGATACCGAAAAGTGCATCAAGTGCGGCGCGTGCGAATCGGCGTGTGCCTTCGGTGCCATACATATTGAATGGTAGGGGGGAGAAAGAATGGGATATATGACGATAAACGGCCGCCATGTGGCCTTTGATAAAGAGAAAAACATCCTTTCGGTCATTCGCGCCGCGGGGATAGACCTTCCGACCTTCTGCTATCACTCGGAGCTTTCGACCTACGGCGCCTGCCGCATGTGCGTCGTCGAGGATGACCGCGGCAGGATATTCACATCCTGCTCTGAGCCCCCGCGCGACGGAATGGTGATATTCACGAATACTCCAAGGCTCCAGCATCACAGAAAGATGATACTCGAGCTGCTGCTGGCCGCCCACTGCCGCGACTGCACGACCTGCCACGTAAGCGGCGACTGCACCCTTCAGAAGCTGGCCAAGCGCCTCGGCGTCGACAGGGTAAGGTTCGAAAACACCAAAGAAGAGATGCCCCGCGATATAAGCTCGGACTGCATCGTTCTCGACCCCAATAAGTGCATCCTCTGCGGCGACTGCGTCCGCACCTGCGACGAGATCCAGGGCCTCGGCGTTGTTGATTTTGCCTATCGCGGTTCCAACGCCCTTGTGGCCCCGCCTTTTGGAAAGAAGCTCTCCGAGACACAGTGTGTCGGCTGCGGACAGTGCCGCATAGTATGTCCCACCGGCGCGATAACGGTCAAGTATAATGTCGACGAGGTGTGGCAGGCCATAAGCGACCCCAATGTAAAGGTCGTGGCCCAGATCGCCCCGGCCGTCCGCGTCGCCATCGGCGATAAGTTCGGCGTGCCGAAGGGTGAAAACTGCCTCGGAAAGCTGACGGCCGCCATGCGCCGCATCGGCTTTGACGAAATATACGATACCAACTTCGGCGCCGACCTGACCGTCATGGAGGAGAGCCGCGAGCTTCTGGACCGCCTTGAAAACGGCGGCAAGCTGCCGCTTTTGACCTCCTGCTGCCCCGGATGGGTCAAGTTCTGTGAAGAGAGATATCCCGAGTTCCGCGAGAATGTCTCGACCTGCCGTTCGCCGATGCAGATGGTCGGCGCGATACTTAAAGAAGAGGCCCGCGCGGCCAGGGCCGAGGGAGACAGGCGCAGGACGGTCGTTGTCGCCATAATGCCCTGTACGGCCAAAAAGGCCGAGATCAAGCGGCCCGAGCATTTCACCCACGGCGAGCAGGACGTCGACTTTGTCATAACGACGGCCGAGCTGACCTCGATGATAATGGAGGCCGGAATAGATCTGGCCTCTCTCGAGGATGAATCGCTCGACATGCCCTTCGGCATAGCTTCGGGCTCGGGCGCGATATTCGGCACGGCCGGCGGCGTTACCGAGGCCGTTATACGCAGGCTGGTCGGCTCCAGCCGCTCGGAGGATCTTGAGCAGATCAGCTTCACCGGTGTGCGCGACGGCGATGGGGTCCGCGAGACAGAGGTCGACTATAACGGAAGGACCCTGCGCATAGCCATTGTCAACGGCCTTAAAAATGCATCAGATGTTCTCGACAGGGTCAAGAGCGGCGAGAACAAGTATGACTTTATAGAGATCATGGCCTGCCGCAGGGGATGTGTGGCTGGAGGCGGCCAGCCCTTCCCGGTCGTCACGGCGACTAAAGACGCCAGGCGTCAGGGCCTCTATAAGATCGACCGCGCATCGCAGATCAAGCTGTCGAGCCAGAACCCCCTTATCGACAAGGCATACGAGGGTATCCTTAAAGGCAAGGTACACGAGCTGCTTCACAACGAAAGATGATCTGAAGCAT
>CAKUAK010000064.1 GCA_934636325.1 uncultured Eubacteriales bacterium | reverse complement strand
GCATGCCGGGGGCGATGTCTTATGTGTTATTTTTCGTCGAACTTAAAAACGACGCTGCTTTTCGTCTCTGTCCCGAAAGAGCTTGAGGACGATATCTATCGGATCCTCTTCCTCTGTCTGCTGTTCGGCTGTGTTCTCGGGCTGTGCGGCTTGCTGTGCCTCCTGAGCGGCATTGGCCTTATCACGTGCCTCTGTGAAGGGCTTGTCCCCCACAGCGGCGGCCTTGGCGTTCTGCTGGGCCGGAACGGGATCTGTATCAAAGCCCGTGGCGATGACGCAGAGGCGTACCTCGTCCTCGAGGCTGTCGTCGATGGCGGCACCCCAGATAAGGTGTACGTCGGGATGGGCGGCCTGCTGTACCATCGTTGCTGCATCCTCGACCTCTTCGAGGCTGATATCGGGCGAGCATGTGATGTTGATGATGACCCTCTTTGCGCCGTCGATGGATGTTTCAAGCAGCGGGCTGCTGATGGCCATCTTTGCGGCCTCCATGGCCTTCTCCTTGCCCGAGGCGCGGCCTGTGCCCATGTGCGCATAGCCGGCGTCGGTCATTACGGTCGAGATATCGGCAAAGTCGAGGTTGATTATGCCGGGGACCGTGATAAGCTCACTTATGCTCTGTACGCCCTGGAGAAGCACGCTGTCGGCGATCTCGAAGGCATTCTTGAGTGTGACCTTCTGCTCGCTTACAAGGCGCAGACGCTCGTTGGGGATGATGACAAGGGCGTCGACCTTTTCTTTAAGGGCGGCAATGCCCTGCGAAGCCTGCTCGATGCGCTTCTTGCCCTCCCATGTGAAGGGGCGGGTAACTATGCCGATGGTCAGGATGCCCATTTCCTTGGCGATCTCGGCGATGACGGGTGCGCCGCCTGTACCTGTGCCGCCGCCCATACCTGCCGTGATAAAGACCATATTTGCACCCTGGAGCAGCTTGCGGATCTCGTCCTCGCTCTCCTTGGCGGCCTTCTCGCCTATCTCAGGCTTGGATCCAGCGCCGCGTCCGCCGGTCAGCTTTTCGCCGACCTGCAGCTTGACATCGGCGGCCGAATAATTGAGCGCCTGTTTATCGGTGTTCACCGCGATAAAATCTATACCCTTAATGCCGGAGCTTACCATACGGTTGACGGCGTTTCCGCCGCCGCCTCCGACGCCAATGACCTTGATGACCACACCGGTCTCCGCACCGGTTTCAATTGCAAAGCCCATAATGTTCCTCCATGTATTTTTTCGCTTATATAGTTCTGTCCTGGGTAAAATATCCGGTCTGTCCGCTTGAAACGTCGATGATACCCATGTCGTTGTCTCCCAATGACCCAACAACGGCGTCGGCAAACTTGAACTTGCGCTCTATATCATCGACAGAACCGATCTCAACGATGAACCTGCCCAGATATTTAAATTTGATGTCATAAACTTTAGTGATATCAATATCACTTATATTTTCAAGTATATCACTATTTTTTGCCGTATTCAACACAGAAAAGAGCGCTTTTGAGCTTTCTTCTTCAGAAAATACAACATATTTTCCGATCTCGGGCGTATCGAGCTGCCCTCCCCTTACGACAGGCAGCCCGGAAGCCTCGGATATGCCGGTTTTTTCCAGTATTTTGCCCTTGATATCAATGATATAGCTGCCGTCGGTGCTCTCGATGACGGCCGTTGGGGTGCAGGGCGTGACGATTATCTGTATCACATCGGGCAGCGACCGGCGCATCTGTATCTCGTCTATATATGGGCACTCGGCGAAAATACTGCTTATCGAGGCGAACTTGTTGAAAAGGAACATGCTCTGCCCTGTCGTGATGCCCGAGGCCGATATGATCTGCTGGTCGGTGTATTTCGTGTCTCCTATCACCTCTACCGAGCCGATCTTGAAAAAGATGACGGCAGCCGAAACTATGGCGGCCAGTATCATCACAAAGCATATGAATGATACAAGCCCCCTGAAGCTGCGCTGGCGTCCCCGCCTGCTGCGTTTGCTTTTTCTATATGACCCGTGCCTTTTCAAACCCATCACCCGTTGGTTATCTTATCTCTGTTCCCGCGCTATATCCGCGCCTATGGCGGACAGCTTCTCTTCAATGCGCTCATATCCCCTGTCTATATGGGATATGTTTCCGATCGTGCTTTTATCTTTTGCCGCCAGCGCCGCGACGACCATCGCCGCACCGCCCCTCAGGTCGGTGGCAAGCATATCGGCGCCGTGAAGGATCTTACCCTCAACGACAGCCACCCTTCCGCTGACCCTTATATCGGCGCCCATGCGGATGAGCTCGTCGGTATGGCGATATCTGTTTTCAAATATGTTTTCAAGAAATACCGTCGTTCCTCTTGCCGTGCAGGCCGCCGCCATGAGCTGGGCCTGACAGTCGGTGGGAAACCCCGGATACGGCATCGTGCGCACATACGGCATGGCCGAAAGACGGTCTTTCATCCTTATCCTGACGCTGTGGCTGCCGTATGTCACCGTCGCGCCGCCGTCGGCCAGCTTTTCGATGACCGTTCCGATATGCTCGGGTTCGCAGTCGGTCACCGTTACATCGCCGCCTGCCGCGGCGCAGGCGCATAAATATGTAGCTGCTTCTATTCTATCGGGCATTATGCGATGGTCGGTGTCGAATGCTGTCCGGCCGCCCGAAATTGTTATCTCGCTGCCGCCGGCGCCGTTTACCGACGCGCCGGTCTTTTTCAAAAATTGCTGAAGATCGACGATCTCCGGCTCTCTCGCAGCGTTTATTATCCTTGTCATGCCGCGGCATGCCGTCGCCGCCAGCATGATATTCTCTGTGGCGCCGACGCTGGGAAAGGCGAGGATTATATCCCTGCCGCGCATATCGGCGGCCCTGGCCTTTGTCGCGCCGCCCTCCTGCTCTATCTCGGCCCCCAGCTTCCGCAGAGCGTCGAGATGGAGATCTATCGGCCGCGGCCCAAGCTCGCATCCGCCGGGCGTGTGCAAAAGTGCCTGGCCGCAGCGCGCCAGTATCGACCCCAAAAATATCACCGAGGATCTCATTTCCCGCATAAGGCTGTCGGGTACATCCCACCGTGTTATGACGCTGGAATCGACTATGATATCCTTACCCTCGCGCTTGACACGGCATCCGAGATGCTCGAGTATCTTTATAGCCGACGATACGTCCCGCAGATCGGGGCAGTTATGCAGGACATTTATCCCGCCGTTTATAAGGGTCGCCGCCAGTATTGGCAGGACGCTGTTTTTCGCCCCGTTTACATGGATCGCTCCTTCAAGGGGTCTTCCCCCGTGTATTACAAGCTTACTCATACCGATCATCCCTTCTTCAAAAGGCTCGATTATGCCATTCTATGCCGGGGTGACCGTCAAAGTTACGTTTTTGCGTTATATAGTCGCCTTTATGGCCTGATAGATATTTTCAAGGGCGTCCTCTCTTGCCAGCAGCCGCGCCTTTTCGCCCATTGTCTCAAGGGCCGCTCTGTCGGCCAGCATGGCCTTTGCCATTTCAAAAAGACTGCGGCCGTCGACCTCGTTTTCAAGGGCCACCTTTGCCGCCCCGGCGCGCTCAAGGGCGCGGGCATTCTTTTCCTGGTGGTTGTCGGCCACATAGGGCGAGGGTATTATGATCGAAGGCTTGCCGCAGGCACAGACCTCGGCCAGCGTGCTTGCGCCGGCACGGCAGATTATAAGGTCACAGGCGTTCATGACCTTGCCCATATCGTATATATACTCCATGAGGCGTATGTTGCCGCTGTGTTCAAGATCGACGCCCTTCTCTTCGATCTCGTGGGGCATCCACTGGAAGTTGGCCTTTCCCGCCCCCTGAAGGAGATTGAAGCTGCCGTCGGCCGAGAGGATGGAGATAAACTCTTCCATCTTCTTGTTCATATACATCGCACCGACCGATCCCCAGAAGCAGAGCACGGTGGGCTTACCGTTATCGAAGAGGGGCTCCTGCGGCTTCTTTCTCTCTTCAAACATCTCGGGTCTTACCGGGCTGCCGGTATAGACCACCCTCTTTGCGCCAGGGAAAAAGCTCTTTGTCTCTTCGAAGCTGATCATTACGCAGTCGGCTTTGGCTGCGAGGCGCTTGAGGGCGACACCCGGCGTGGCGTTGACCTCGAGCACAGCCGTTTTAATGCCCAGCGATTGTGCAGCATAGACCATCGGGAAGCAGGCATATCCGCCCGTGCCGATGACGATATCCGGTTTTTCGCGGCGCAATATTCCCTTGGCGCTTTTGACGGCCGACAGCGCGTCGGTCACGGCATGGATATTCTTTTTGATGCCTCCGAGGCTCATGCTGCGCGAAAGACCGCTTATCGGAAAGGTATATATCTTATATCCCTCTCGTGCCACAAGGCGCTCTTCTATGCCGCCTGTGCCGCCCGAAAAGGCGATATCGCACATGGGATCCTTTGTCCTGAGATATGACGCGACGGCCAGCGCCGGGTTGACATGACCCGCCGTGCCTCCGCCTGCAAAAAACACCTTCATTGGCTTATCCCTCACTTTTATCTTTATCGGAGACCCGGCGTCTCGAAACGCTCAGCACGACGCCTACCTCGGCCATCAGCATGAGCAGCGACGTGCCGCCGGCGCTGAAAAAGGGCAGCGACGCGCCTGTTACCGGCAGAAGGCCGGAAACGACGCCGACATTGAATATCGTCTGAACGGCGATCTGGGTCGTGACTCCGGCGGCCAGCAGCATGCCGAACTTGTCGGGCGCCTTCGACGCGATATAATATCCCCTGAGTATCAGGGCGGAAAAGAGCATAAGTATGATCGAAGCGCCGATAAAGCCCAGCTCTTCGCATATGACCGAGAAGATAAAATCGTTGGCAGGCTCGGGCAGATAAAGATGCTTCTGCCTTCCCTGTCCGAGGCCGAGGCCCCATATACCGCCGCTTGCTATCGAAAGCTGCGACTGGGCACCCTGCCAGCCCTTATTCTTGAAATCGGAGAAGGGGTCGAACCAGACCTTTATCCTTGTCATGGCATAGGGGTTGAGCTTGAGATATCCGACGATACCGGCCGCGCCGACACCGGCAATGCCGAGCAGCCACACGAGGCTGGCTCCGCCCAGGAATATTATTATGACACCTATACCGGCGATTGTGACCGTCGCCGAAAGGTGGGGCTGGAGATAGAGCAGACCGGTCGTAACGCCCATCAGAAGGAAAAAGGGCAGTATGCCATAGCGGAACTTGTGCATCCTTTTAGAGCCCTGTATCGTGGCCCATGCCGAGAAAAAGAGGATGAAGGCAAACTTTGTTATCTCTGACGGTTGGAAGGTCGTCACCTTGAGGCTTATCCAGCGCGTGGCCTTGTTGGCCGTCACCCAGATGCCCGGAACGATCTTTATCGAAGCCAGAAGAAGGGTCGAAAGCACCATCAGCGGCACGGCCAGAAGGATCAGCTTATGATAATCTATCCTTGAAACAAACAGCATCGCGCCTATCCCAACAACGGCAAAAACGCCCTGCTTGACAACAAGGCTGGTGGCCGTCATACGGGAATCGTAATAGCCGTCGACATAGCTTGCCGAATAAAGGCAGACAAGGCCGATGAGCAGCAGAAGAAGGACGAGCACGGTAAAGGGCTCGTCGATCCCGGCCAGCTTCTGGGGCGCATGATCTATCTCGCGGCTTCTGCGCTTATATGTTTTTTTCTTATCAGCAGCTGTTATTTCAGACACCTCCGCATCCGCATCTGTTAAAGGGATGTTATGCCAAGATAGCTTATGAGACACATTACCGCCGTGACGCCCGAAAAGACGGCGACGATCTTTCTTTCGCTCCAGCCGCACATCTCAAAATGATGGTGGACAGGCGCCATTTTGAAGAAGCGCTTTCCGTGGGTCGCCTTGAAATAGACCACCTGGATTATATCGGAAAGGGTCTCTGCTATATATATGATGCCGACCGGCACGAGTATCACCGGCATATTGCAGGCATAGGCCATGGCGCATACAGCGCCGCCGAGAAAGAGCGAGCCTGTGTCGCCCATAAATACTTTCGCCGGGAAATGGTTATAGATCAGAAATCCGGCAAGGGCGCCGAACAGCGCGCCGGCAAAAAGGCGGGCCGGGCTGTCCATATAGAGGAACACACCGCTGAAAAACGCGGCCACCACGGCGGTCACCGAGGCGCACAGGCCGTCGATGCCGTCGGTCAGATTGACGGCGTTATCGCATCCGACGATAACGAACACCGAAAAGAGAAGATATATCCACCAGCTTATGTTGACGGTCACATTGACAAAGGGTATGTAAAGCTCGGGCTCGAGATATCCCATCGTCCGCATGACGGTTATGAAAAGCGCCGACGCGGCTATCTGAAGCATCAGCTTCTGCTTTGCCGTAAGACCCTTGTTCTGCTTCTTTTTTATCTTTGTATAGTCGTCGACAAATCCTATCGCGCCAAAGACCAGCGAAAGGCAGAGCATCAGAAGCGGCCTGTATTCCCCCGCGCTTATCATGGCGGGCAGGCAGATGATGACCGGAACGGCTATACCCGCAATAAATATAAGACCGCCCATGGTCGGCGTATTCTGCTTGTTTTTATGCCAGGTGGGGCCGTCTTCGAGTATCTTCTGGCCGAACTTCATCCTTGCCAGCATGCGGATGACCGGCCATCCGATGAGTGCCGCTGTGGCAAAGGCCGCAGCCGCGCCGAAAACAATAGCGATCATGTATTCTTCCTCCCACGGGGGATATGTCCCTTATTTTGTCGTTCCTTTGAAATAGGCCATAACCTCTTCGTACTCGTCGAGGTGATGCTTGACGCCTTTTATCTCCTGATAATTTTCATGTCCCTTGCCCATCAGGACGATGACGTCGCCCTTTTTGGCGTTATCAAGGGCATATCGTATGGCGGCACGCCGGTCCTCTATGACGGTAAAGGGGCATCCCGTCTTTTCGACCCCCGGCAGTATCTCGCCTATGATCTCCATCGGCTCTTCGCTTCTCGGGTTATCGCTGGTGACGACACAGAAATCGGCCAGCTGGCCTGCAAGCTCGCCCATGATGGGGCGTTTTGTCTTGTCCCTGTCTCCGCCGCAGCCGAATATGGCGACCACCCTTCCGGGCGCAAAGCCGCGGGCGGCCTTGAGTATATTGCTCACGCCGTCGGGCGTATGGGCGTAATCGAGCAGGACCGTATAATCTGTCCCTGTGGGAACGACCTGCGCGCGGCCCTTTACTCCGTGAGCCTTGGCCAACGAGGCTATCGCCCTGTCAAGCTCTATTCCAAGCTCATAAAGGCAGCCCAGCGCCGCCAGAGCGTTATAAACAGAGAACATGCCGGGTATCGCAAGGCGCACCCTTCGTGTCTCCTCTTTATGCACAAGGTCAAAGGAAATCCCGCTTATCTCAAGATCTATATTCGAGGCATAAAGCCCGGCCGAGGGATCTTTTGCGGAATATGTTATCTTATTTTCGCACGACCCGGCCATCATGACACCCGAATAGCTGTCGTCGATATTGATGACGGCGCTGCGGCAGCGGTCAAAGAGCATGGCTTTGGCCGCGGCATATTCCTCCATCGTATGGTGAAAATCAAGATGATCCTGGGTCAGGTTGGTGAATACGGCCGTGGCAAACTCTATGCCGTATACCCTGTCGAGGGCCAGCGAGTGGGAGGAGACCTCCATTATTATATATTGGCAGCCCTTATCGGCCATCTGCGCGAACAGCCTGAACAGCTCGAAGGATTCCGGCGTCGTGCGCTCGGTCTCCATCAGCTCGTCCCCGATCATATTGCCGTTGGTGCCGACCAAACCGCATTTATACCCCTGATCCTCGAGAACACCCTTTATGAGGTTGGTCACGGTCGTCTTTCCGTTGGTGCCGGTAACCCCGACTATGACGGCCTTCTTTTCGGGATGACCGAAATAAACTGCCGCGATGCGCGCCAGAGCCTTGCGGCTGTCATTAACGACGATATATGGGATATCGACCCCCTGCGGGGCCTCCTCGACAACGGCGGCCGCCGCGCCCAGCCCGCGGGCCGAGCTTATATATTTATGTCCGTCGGTCTTGAAGCCCCTTATGGCGACAAAGAGGCTGCCGGGCCCGGCGCTGCGTGAATCGTAGCACACCGACGAGATGTCGAGCTCCATGTCGGCATTGGAATCTATTATATCTGTTCCTGTCAAAAGCTCTTTCAGCTTCATTTTCGGCAGCCCCTTTTTTACTGTGAAGTCTGGTTAAGATCGCTGAACTCTACGTCGATGACCGTACCCACCGGCACTTCAGTCCCGGCGGCGATATCCTGACGCCTTGCGGCGATATTGCCGCTGGCGTATTCCGTGCCGGAGCTCTTGTAATAAAGCCCCGCCGACGCCAGCCTGCTCTTTACGGCCGAAACGCCGAGGCCCGAGAGATCGGGCACGGTCACCATATCGTTCGGTGCATCCTGACCCATATAGATTATGACGGTCGATGAACGCGATACCGTCGCCGAATAGGCCGGTATCTGGGCCGTGACGGTCTCGCCGCTTCCGACGACGCGGACCGAAAGTCCGGCCGACTGGAGCGCTGCTTCGGCCTGGGCCTTGGTCATGCCGGTCAGGTTGGGAACGGTGGTATCCAGCTTCTTCTGTTCCTCTTCGGTATACTGCGGCTCTATCTCAAGATAGGGCAGGACATCTTCCATGATGCGCCTGATGACCGGCGCGACGGTGATGCCGCCGGTGACGGGATATACCGTCGGCTCGTCGAGCAGCACCAACACGGCGATCTGAGGATCGTCGGCCGGGGCAAAGGCGATGAAAGAGGATATGCGCAGATCATCTCTGCCCGTCACGTTCTGCTTTGCTATCTTTTCGGTCGTGCCTGTCTTGCCGGCGACGCGATATCCTGCGACATAAGCGTTTTTGCCGGTACCGGTGGCCACGACGTCTTCAAGTATATCACACATCAGATCGGAGGTCTCTTCCGATATGACCTGACGCACGACATTCGTGCTGGTCGTCGAGACGGTATTGCCGTCGGAATCGACGACCCGTTCGACCAGATGAGGTGTCACAAGGCTGCCGCCGTTGGCGACGGCTGATACGGCCGTGATAAGCTGGAGCGGGGTTATCTCGAAGTTCTGTCCGAAGCTGGCTACGGCGAGGTCGACCTCCGACATCTTATTTACATCCCAGAAACTGCCGGACACCTCTCCCGGCAGATCTATCCCTGTCTTTTCATTGAGGCCGAAGGCCCTGAAATATTTATAGAATGTGCTGATGCCCAGCTTTGCGCCGATCTCCATAAAAGCCGGGTTGCATGAGTTCTTTATGGCGTCGACAAGGGTCTCGCTCCCGTGCCCCGCCGTTTTCCAGCAGTTGATCTTCCAGTCCCTTACCTGACGGTAGCCGGGGCAATAGAAGGATGAAGAGGTCGAGACCAGCTTCTCCTCCAGCGCCGACGACGCCGTTATTATCTTAAAGGTCGAACCGGGGTAATATGCGTATGTAACGGCGCTGTTGAGCCACTGGGAGGTCAGTACATTGCTGCGCTCCTTGCTGCGCTGTTCGCTATCCTCTATTTTTGAAATACGCTCGGCCTCGGCCTCGTCAACGATGGTAAAGGCGTCATTGAGGTCAAAATCCGGCTTATTGGCCATGGCCAGTATCGCGCCGGTGTTGACATCCATGACGATGCCGGTGACATGATCGGCGACCTTATTGTCGGCATAGGCCATCTCAAGGTTCTTTTCGAGATAGTGCTGTATGACCTCGTCGATGGTCAGGACAAGGCTGCTGCCGTCCTGGGCGTCATAATACATCTCGTATTCAAAGGGCATCTCGCCGCCCTTTGCGTTGGTCGCCTTGATGACCCTTCCGTCGACACCGTTGAGCACATCGTCGTAATAGGCCTCGAGGCCGTAAAGGCCCTGGCTGTCCGATCCGACGAAGCCCAGCGTATGTGAAAGAAAATTACCGTAGGGGTAATACCGCGTGGTATCGTCGACCATGTATATCGAATCCAGCTTGTTTTCCGAAACAAAGGCGCGCACCTTGTCGGCCACGTCTTTTTCAACATTTTTCTTGATGACGGCATAGGTGCTCTTGGCCTCGACCTTGGCAAGCACGCTGTCATAATCGAGCTCGAGTATCTCGCTGAGGGTTTTGGCGATCAGCTTTCCCTGCTCCTCGTCCTTGATCTTGACGGCCTCGAGGGTCACCATCTCTGTTCCGGCGCTTATGGCCAGCGGCTTGAGATTGCGGTCATAGATCGTGCCTCTGGCCGCCTTGATGGTCTTATCCCTTGTCTGCTGGCTTATGGCGCGCTGCTGATAATCGTCATATTTGACGACCTGCAAATAGAAGATCTTGCCCGCCAGAACTATAAAACACACCACACCCAAAACAGCAGCGACAAAACGCAGCCTTTTGCGCATGGAGGCGTCTGCTTTTTTCTGCATATCTCTCCTCCGGGGAGTCTCAACGAAAAAACCGGAGCAAGTAATCGGCCGAAGCCTTTCCCCGCCCCTTTCTGTAAGCACGCGGCCTCCGGCCATGCCGGAAGCCCTGTTAATTTATATATCGCCGTCAATTGAGATATTCCACAACGGCATTGAAGCTCTTGACTATCGCCGCGACGATGCCCGAGCTGTCACTTTCCGCGTCGGCGGCGATAGTGATCTTTTCGGGATTGGATATGGCGATATATGTGATCTGGTTTTTATCCTGTTTGACCATGCCCAGCTGATTCACGGCGACATCCTCGACATATTCGAGGTTGAAGCGCTGCTCTTTTTTGGCATCCAAAGCGTTGGCGTCGCTCTTGAGCTCGGCCAGCTGGGTGCGCATCTTATCGGCCTCGACGGTCAGCTGCGCCACCTTGCTGTAGCTTGTCAGCATACACATGAGCATGGCAAAAACACAGGCGGCCATAAGCCCATATTTGACATAGGGCACCCTTTTGGCCTCCGGCTTTTTCGCGTTTTTATTTTCCGGCAAAGCAGTAATGCCTGTTTTGGCCGGCTTTATTACCTCGTACTCTTCCCTTTTTTCAGCCGCTGTTGACTGTCCCAAATATGCCATTTGCTATACTTCCCTCCGGCCTTCGTGGCCGATCATATTTTTTCGGCTATCCTGAGCTTGGCGCTGCGCGACCGGGGATTGCTTTCGAGTTCTTCCTCCGACGCCGTAATAACGCCCTTTGATATAAGCTTTATCTTCGGCTTGTTCCCGCATATGCATACGGGAAAGCTCTTGGGGCAGGTGCATCCCTGTGCCAGCGACGCAAACGCCCTTTTTACTATCCTGTCCTCCAGCGAGTGGAAGCTGATGACGTCTATCCTTCCGCCCGGGGCCAGACACTCGACGGCATCCTTTACCGCCTGTTCGACGGCGGCCAGCTCGCCGTTGACCTCTATCCTTATGGCCTGAAAGGTCCTTTTGGCCGGGTGCTGCTTTTCTCTCTTGGCCGACGCCGGCATGGCGCTTTTAATAACGTCGCACAGCTCCAGCGTCGTCTCGATGGGCTGCTGCTCGCGCCGGCGGCATATTGCCGAGGCTATCGCGCCGGCAAAGCGTTCTTCGCCATAGGTCGAAATTATCATCTTCAACTCGTCCCGGCTGTAGGTATTGACCACCTGCCGTGCGTCGAGCTCCTGACGCCGATCCATCCGCATATCCAGCGGAGCGTCGGTCATATATGAAAAACCCCTCTCGCCGTTGTCGAGCTGATAGCTCGACACGCCGTGGTCGAACAGTAGCCCGTCTCTCGCCGGGATATCGAGGTTCTTTAATATCTGTTTTACATTGCAGAAATTATCCTGCACAAAGGTTATGTTTTTCCCGAGGGGCCCGAGCCTCTTTCCCGCCGCCTCAAGGGCGTCGGAATCCCTGTCGAGACATATGAGCCTGCCTTTTTCGGAAAGCCTGGCGGCTATAAGGGACGAATGTCCGCCGCCGCCTGTCGTCCCGTCGACATATATGCCGTCGGGCTTTATATCAAGACCGATTATACATTCTTCGGCGAGAACAGGAATATGAGAAAACTCCATCTTATATATTCTCCTCTTCCATGATCTCGGTTATATCATCGGTGGTGACCTTTTCGTTGTACTTGCGCCATTCTTCGGCGTCCCATATCTCGGCGCGGCGCTGTATGCCGGCGACGATGACGTCCTTGGTTATCCCGGCGTATGTGCGCAGGCTCTGGGGAAGAAGTATCCTGCCCTGGCTGTCGGGCTCGCAGACATAGTTGGCCGAATAAAAGCGCTGGAGCTTTCTGGCCTTGGCTATGGGAAGCGACGCGATGCGATTCTCAAAGGCCTGCCAGTCGTCGTGAGAGAAAACGCAGATACAGCCGTCGAGGCCCTTGAATATGACAAATCCCTCGCCCAGCTCTTCTCTGAGTTTTGCGGGAAAGATCATACGGCCCTTAGCGTCTACCACATGCGGATATTCACCTCTCACCGGGCCGACACCTCGCTTTCCCACCACAATCTTGACAATTCTGCCACTAATCACCACTGTTTATCTCAATTATACTAACTGTATAAAGAAAAATCAATAGTGAGATATGAATTTTTGCAGCGGAAAAATGGCAATTTTTGAGCAAAAACCGCTCTTTTTCGGAATTAAAAACATATGTTCGGTTTTTCTCGCAAAAAGCAAAGGGCCTCCCGCTTTAAACGGAAAGCCCTCTCATATATGACCCGTTGGCATATCGCCCGCAAGGCATATTTTGCCCTGCGTTATTTTTTGTATTCCTTCATGGCCGACATGAACTGTGTCCTTGTGCTCTTCATCTGCTCAAGGGTCTGGTCGATCGAGACCTCTGTGCGCTTCATGGCGTCCTCGCAGTAGGCCGTGGCGGCGCCCATAAGCTCCTTTGAACGGCTCTCGGCATTGGCGATTATCTCTGCGGCGCGCTTTCTGGCCTCGATGACGATATCATGGTCGTTGACCTTCTGCTTGGCCATCTCCTCGGCCTGCTTGATCTTTGTGTCATATTCCTTCTTGCCGGCGGTGATAAAGTCATTGCGTTTTTCAACGATCTCGTTGGCCATCTTGAGCTCGCTGGGCAGATTGGCCCTTATCTCTTCAAGGATATCGAGGGCCTTCTCCCTCTCGATGATGCATTTGCCGCTCAGCGGTACCGCCGGGGCGTCGTCTATCGTTTCATAAAGTGTGTTTACAAGTTCATCTATTACGTTTCCGGCCATTTTTCGCCCTCCATTTTCTTTACAAGCATCTGCGCCGTATGCTTTGTGACCAGCCCTTCAAGCGACTGCCCCTTGCGGCATCTCTCTTTGACATAAGACGAGCTTATGCGCTCGAATCCATGACGCGGCGGCAGCAGCACGGTCTCGGCCTCCGGATAATGCACGCGATTGAAGTTTGCCATGAATATCTCGTATTCGGTATCGTCGGCGTCCCTTATCCCCTTGACAATGGCCTGCGCCTTCTTTTCGGCGAGATAATCATAAAGCATACCGCCATAGAACTCTATCTCCACATTTTCGATCCCCTGAAGATCATACCTCATGATCTCGAGCCTCTCTTCGGGTGAAAACATATATTTTTTCTGGTCGTTTATCATGGCGACGACAAACACCCTGTCAAATAGGCGCGCCGTGCGTCTGACCAGATCGACATGGCCGTATGTCAGCGGGTCAAAGCTGCCGGGCATAACCGCGATCTTCATTATTCTTTTCCCTCTTTGACGATCCTGCACAGCATTATCTGTCCGTACTTATACTCCTTGACCACCCTGAAGCCCTGCGGGAGCGGCTCTATCACATCATTCGGAGCTTTTTCACAAATCATTATACCATCGTCTGTCAATATGTCAAACCTTGCGATATCCTCTATGGCGCGGCGCAGCAGCGAGCCGCCATACGGAGGATCGAGCAGGATGACGTCGAACTGCCTGCCCTTATGGGACGCCAGGAAGGCATAGGAATCGCCGCGGCTGACGGTATACTGCTCGGGCGTCAGACGGCAGACCTCTATATTGCGGCTCAGCGCCGAAATGGCGTTTCTGTCCTGCTCGACAAAGGTACAGCGTGCCGCGCCGCGGGATATGGCCTCCAGCCCCAGCTGCCCCGACCCGGCAAACAGATCGAGGACATACGCACCCGGAAGCTCGAACTGTATCGAGCTGAACAGCGATTCCTTGACCTTATCGGTCGTCGGCCTTGTCGTCATGCCCGAGGGCGCTTCAAGCCTGCGTCCCCTGAGGCTGCCGCTTATCACTCTCATCCTTTTCCCTCTCTTCTCCAAGCTTGGCCTTGATATTTTCCGCGACATTGCGCGGAACGACAGCGGCAATATCGTCTATGTCGGCCGCTTTGACGGCCTTTATACTGCCGAAACGGTCGAGCAGCTTTTTTCGTCTCTCCGGCCCGAGGCCCTCGATTCCGTCGAGCTGGCTCTTGCGCATCGTCTTGCTGCGGCTGCTTCGGTGGAACTCGATGGCGAACCGGTGGGTCTCCTCCTGTATGCGCCCGACAAAGGCAAAGAGCTGCGGCGTCGCCGTGATGCCGATCTCCCTGCCCTCGGGCGTGACCAGCGCCCTTGTCCTGTGGTGATCGTCCTTGACCATTCCCAGTACCGGAAAGGTCATGCCGTGATCCATGACCTGCTGCCAGGCGATATGGGTCTGGCCCTTTCCGCCGTCGATGAGCATGAGATCGGGCAGCGGCAGGAAGCTCTCGTCGCCGTTCTTGGCCCGTTCCAGCCTTCGGCCGATGACCTCGTTCATGGCTCCGTAATCGTCGCCGCCGGCCGCCGTTTTTATCTTAAACTTCTTATAGTGCTTTTTGGCCGGTTTACCGTCGACAAAGACGGTCATCGACGCCACCGGCAGCTCCCCCGCGGTATTGGATATATCATACGCCTCTATGCGGTGGGGGATATTATCAAGGCCTATTGTATCGCGGACCAGCTCGAGCAGCTTCATCGACTTCTGCTCCCTCTTTTCAAGGGTCTCGAGTTCCAGCAGGCCGTTGCTTTCGGCCAGCTTGGTCTGACGGAAGCGCTCTCCCCGCTGCGGACAGGATATGATGCACCTTCCGCCCCGCAGGCCGCCGAGGTATTCTTCAAGGGAGGACACGTCCTCCAGCGGCGCGAGCAGGCATATCTCCCGCGGCGCGCTCTGGAATATGCCGTAATACTGCTTTATGAAGCTCTCTACAGCGTCCTGCATGTCGTTTTCTTCAAGGCCGTCAAAAAAAGTGACCTTTTTGCCGATCAGGTTACCCTGCACAAAAGAGAGCAGCGAGATACACGATCTTGACCCCCGGGTGACAAAGGCCAGGGCGTCACGGTCGGACATACGCCCTCCGGTGACGGTGTTGCGCAGCCCCATGCGCTGGAGGTTCTTTATCCTGTCGCGGCAGACGGCGGCCTTTTCGAACTCCAGCTCTTCGGCATACTGCTCCATCTCAGCCTCGAGCTGTTTTATAAGGTCCTTGTCGTTGCCCTTCAAGAGGCTTCGGCACTGGTCTATTATGGCGTTATATTCCTTTGCCGATATCCGCCCCGTGCAAACGCCGCAGCATTTTTTCATCTGATACCTCAGGCATGGGCGCTCTTTTCCGAAATCCCTTGGGAACACCTTCGAGCAGGTCGGCAGCAGGAAGGTCTGCTTGAGCAGATCTATAGCGGCGTTGGCCGCCCCTCTCGCCCCGTAAGGGCCGTAGTATTCAAGATCCTTGCTTTTGACGGCCGACTCGATCGAGAACCTCGGGTACTCGTCGCGGCTTATGGCGACAAAGGGGTAGCCCTTATCGTCTTTCAAAAGGATATTGTATTTTGGTTTGTGACGCTTTATAAGCGTGTTTTCGAGCAGCAGAGCCTCGAACTCGCTGTCGGCAAAGATGGTCTCGAAGCTGTCTATCTTCGACACCATCTGGCGGGTCTTGGCCGTGTGCGAGGCCAGATTGGCAAAATACTGGCTGACCCTGTTGCGGAGTATCTTTGCCTTGCCGATATATATGATCTGACCGAGGGCATCCTTCATGATATAGACCCCCGGCTCGCGGGGCAGATCATGTGCCTTCTGCTTCAGCTGTTCAAAGGTCAATATTCTCCCTCCTCAAAACAGAATGCCGGCCGTAATATTTTAAAAAGACGCCGCATATATTATGCGGCGTCTTTTATCTTCTGCATGAAATTATTCGCCAAAGTTGGATGCGATCAGATCGCAGAGGGCGTTGACAGCCTCTTCTTCATCTGAACCCTCGGCCGAGATCGTGATGATCGTGCCCCTTGTGATGCCAAGGGAAAGGACGCCCAGCAGGCTTTTGGCATTTACCTTGCGCTCTTCCTTCTCGACCATGATAGTGCTTTTATACTCATTAGCCTTCTGAATGAAGAATGTGGCCGGTCTCGCATAAAGGCCTACCTGATTATTAACAGTTGCTTCTTTAGAAAACATAAAAACCCTCGCTTCCCGTGTGGATAGACCCACGTTTACCTTAACTAAATTATCAGAAATGCGCCGGAAATGCAATAAGCTGCGGCCAAATACGTCAAAAGCTAAAAATATACCGGCATACCAAAGGAAATATTTTGGCGCTTTTGACCAAACATTTTCCGCAAAATATGTACCGTCAAGAACGGCTTTAAAAAATATTGCCTATAATGCTGAACAAAAGGGGCATGAAGGCCGCCGGGATAAGATTGGCGACATTGAACTTTCTTATCCCCCACATGTCAAAGGCCAGCAGCATAAGGACGGCCGAGCCGACAAGGGACATCTGGCTGACCACCACATCGCCGAAATAGGGCGCTATAACTGCGGCAAGCAGGGTCAGCAGACCCTGATATATCAGCACCGAACCGGCCGAAAGCAGCACCCCGACGCCGTATATCGAGCCGAATATAAGCGCCGATATCGAGTCAAGCACCGCCTTTGTGAAGAGCAGGCCGGGGTCGCCCATGACGCCGTCCTGTATCGCGCCGATTATGGCCATTGCCCCGGCGCAGAAAAGGATCGTAGACGAGGCGAAGCCCTCGCCGACATTGCCCTCGGTTTTAGAAAAAACACTTTTGATCTTTTCGGCCGCCCAGTCGAAGCCGCGGTCGATGCGTATCAGCTCTCCGACGACGGCGCCCAGCACCAGCGACAGGAGCATGACCAGCATATATTGGCTGCTCAGGCTGCCGTCGGCGGCCGCCGCCAGTCCGTTTTCCATTACTCCGGCGATACCGATGAGAAATACCGCCGTCGCCGCCGCGTCGAATATCAGCTTACGGAAGCGCTCTGGCATGCCCTTTTTGAGCAGCATGCCGACCGTTCCCCCGACCAGTATCGTTCCGCAGTTTACTATAGTACCTATTCCTATCATATATTACTTCCGCAGCGTGACGATGGTAACGCCGTTTTCTCCTTCTCCGTAAACTCCCGAGCGGCAGTTTTTCACCCTCGGGTCGTGCTTGAGCTGCGCCTGTATCGCGGCGCGAAGGACTCCTGTGCCCTTGCCGTGGATGACGGTCACGGTTTCAAGATGATATCTTACGGCATGGTCGATAAACATGTCGACCTCCATGATGGCCTCCTCGGCCGACATGCCGCGGACATCGACCGAAGAGTTTATCGTCGCGGCTGTGTCTATTCCTGCGGGCTTGGTGCGCTTGATCTTTTCCTTCGGCGCGGGCTGATCTTCAAGCAGATTGAGCTCCTTCTTTTTGGCCGTTATCTTGAGTATGCCGGCCTGAATGACGACATTGTCGCCCTGGATCTCCAGCACAGAGCCCTTTGTGCCCGTTCTGGCGATCTCGACCGTGTCCCCGGCCTTGAGTTCGCGGGGCAGCGGCATGGCCTTTTTCTGGCTGCGCTTGGCGGCGATATCCTTTTCGGCCTTCGAAAGCTCGCCCCTGAAGGCCGCGCGCGCGGCCGCGAGATTGGCGTCCTCGGCGCCCTCTCCGGCCTTCTGACGTATGGCCTTTGCCTCGTCGATGACGCTGTCGGCCGTGCGGCGGGCCTGTTGGAGTATCTCCTGCGCCTTGAGCTTGGCATCGAGGAGGAACTTTTCCCTTTCGCGTTCCAGCTCGGCGCGGTGCTTCTGTGCCTCTTCGTTGGCCAACCGAGCCTCGCGCAGCTCTTTTTCGGTCTGAGCGATGCGGCTTTCAAGGGCCTGACGCTTTTCCTCCAGCTTTGATACGACCTCTTCGAACTGCTTGCTCTGACTGTCGACCTTCTGCGACGCTGCTTCGATTATCGAATGATCTATACCCAAGCGCTCTGATATGGCGAAGGCATTGGATTTTCCCGGTATGCCGAAAACCAGCCTGTATGTCGGCATAAGCGTGGCGACATAGAACTCGCAGGAGGCGTTCTCGACGCCCTTGGTCTCGAGGGCATACATCTTGAGCTCGGCATAATGGGTAGTCGCCGCCACACGCGCTCCCATCTGCCTCAGACGCTCTATAATAGCTATGGCCAGCGCCGCGCCCTCTACCGGGTCGGTGCCCGCGCCCAGCTCGTCCATCAGAACCAGTGACCCCGGGCCGGCCTCGTCAAGTATGCTGACAATATTGCTCATGTGTGACGAGAAGGTCGACAGCGACTGCTCTATGCTCTGCTCGTCGCCGATATCGGCCAGCACGCTTTTGCATATCGCCACGCGGCTGCCGTCGGAGGCCGGGATCTGAAGGCCGCTCTGGGCCATAAGGGTGAGAAGGCCGAGGGTCTTAAGGCTGACCGTCTTGCCGCCGGTGTTGGGGCCGGTGATGATGACCGTATCGGCCGCCCCGCCGATGGCAAAGCCGATCGGTACGGCCTTATCCTGGTCGAGCAGCGGATGACGCGCGCGGATGAGCTCTGTCCTGCCGTCCTCGTTGAGTATGGGGCGAACGGCCTTGAGCTTATATGCCAGCCTGCCGCAGGCAAAAATATAATCTATCCGGCACAGAGCCTGGTAATCGCCCTTTATCGACGAACCGAAGGAGGCGATCTCGGCCGACATCTGGGCAAGTATATGTTCTATCTCATCCCGTTCTTTCGAATAAAGCACGCGGAGGGTGTTATTGAGCTCTACGACGGCCGACGGCTCAATGAAAAGGGTAGCGCCGCTCGACGATACGTCGTGGACAAGGCCGCCGAAGGAACCGCGGTACTCAGACTTTACCGGCACGACGAATCTGCCCGAACGCTGGGTAACAATGGCGTCCTGAAGCATCTTGGAATAGGACGGCGACGAAACGATCTTATTGAGCACATCCCTTATTTTGGACGACGAGGCCCTTATCTGACGTCTGATGTCGTAAAGCTGCGGGCTGGCGTTGTCCGATATCTCCTCTTCCGAGATGATCGATTCGGTTATCTTATCCTCGAGGTATTTATTGCCGTTGAGGGCGGCGAACCAGGCATCGACCGAGGTCTTTTCGCCCTTCTGGTTTTCAAGATAATGCTTAGTGCTCCTTGCGGCGCGAAGCAGCGCGGCGATCCGCAGAAGCTCGGACAGATTGAGCGTTCCGCCCATCTCGGCGCGCTTGACGGCGTCGTCGACATTGCTTATCCCGCCCAGGCCGGGGCTGCCGTAAAGCCCCATCAGATAGGCGGCGTCGGCCGTCTGCTGCTGCGCCCTTTCACATTCGGCAAGGGTCTCGAAGGGCCTGAGCTCCAGCGCCCTCTGCCTGCCGAGATCGGTCTGAGCCTCCGACGCCAGCATTTCAAGCACCTTGGGGTACTCCAGCGTCGACAGCGATTTTTCTTTCATGTTCATATATGTTCCTCTTGCTTAAAAAGCGATTTGTAAAACTCGAGGGCGTTATAGCCCTGCTCCGTCCTGTAAAGAAGATAGCTCTCGGCAAAGGCGGCAAGGCATGCCATCGACCGCCCGGGAAGCCGAAAGGCAAAGAGACGCTTTAAGTCGCAGGACAAAATATACCTTGCGGCCTCCAGCGCCGGGGCATCGAGATAAACATCGTTATAGCCGCCCGAGGGGCTGCATTTTTCACAGACATACTGTCCGCTTTCGAGATTTATGTATCCCCCGCCGCCCCGCATGCCGCACACCGAGCATGCCGATATATCGGGAGTATAGCCGCAGAGCGACATATACCGCAGCTCGAAGGCTGCCTTGACCATCGGCTGCGGCGCGATATTTTTGTCGAGGGCGTAAAGGCAGTTTAGGGCCAGGCGGAGCGCGGCGTCGCTGCCCGGGGCATCCTCCGGCTCGTTCATGAGGACTTGGGCGAAATATCCGGCAAGCGATATCTTTTCGATATCGCTGCACAGGCCATAAAACTGCTCTTTTACAAAGCCCTCGTCGAGGGTGAAGCGCCCGTCCTTTTCAAACAAAGCCATCTCGGAATAACACAGTGGCTGGGTGCAAGAGGCAAGACGGCTGCCGCGCCGCCTTGCCCCGGAAGCCTTGACCGTAAGCCTGCCGCGCTGCCGGGTCAGAAGGGTCAATATCTTATCGCCCTCACGATAGTCGACGGCGCGCAGCACAAGGGCGTCAACCGATATGTTCATCCCGCCCCGCGTCCTTCTTCACTTTGTCGGAATATCTGTATAGCATATATGCCTGCACAAGCCCCGTTTCTCTGAAAAGCCGCCACATATCGTCCTTCATAGACCGTCACCTCGATAATAGTGTTTGGAGCGGCGGCCGGTTTACACCCGGGAAATATTTCTGCCGCCGACAGCGCTCCCGGCCTATTGCAGGTCGCGGCCGTCATAGCCGAAGTTTCGGATCAGCCCCGCGCTGTTGCGCCAGTCCTCCTTGACCTTTACCCAAAGCTGGAGGAATACCTTGCAGCCGAACATCTCTTCCATATCGGCCCTGGCCAGCGCGCCTATTTTCTTGAGCATAGCTCCCTTGGCGCCGATGACGATGCCCTTATGGCTCTTTTTTTCGCAGTATATAACGGCGCTTATATCGAGTATGCCCTTGTCCTCGCGTTCTTCGAACTGCTCGATCTCGACGGCTGTGCCGTGTGGCACCTCTTTATCGAGAAGGTTGAGCATCTTTTCGCGGATGATCTCGGCCGCCAACTGTTTTTCGGGCTGGTCGGAGACCATATCCTCGGGGAAAAGGGCCGGTGATTCGAAGCACTGCTTCCTCAGCGTCTGCCGCAGCAGCTCGAGCCCGTCGCCGGTCTTTGCCGACACGGGCACAACATCCAGGAAATCATACTGCGCCGCGTAAAGGGCGATGACCTCCAGCAGCTTTTCCTTTTTGACGGTATCTATCTTATTTATGACAAGTATGGCCGGCATCTCGAACTGCTTTATCTTGTCGAGCAGCATCTGCTCGGGTATGCCTATCCTGGCCACCGGCTCAACCAGCAGAAGAACGGTGTCGACCTCGGTAACGGTGCTGTTGACCACCTTTACCATAAAATCGCCGAGGCGGTTC
>CAKUAK010000063.1 GCA_934636325.1 uncultured Eubacteriales bacterium | reverse complement strand
CGGGCCAGCCCGTGGGGAAAATGCCGCGAAGCGATTCCCTGACAGCCTAACGCAAAAAGGCAGAGCAATTTTGCTCTGCCTTTTCTTTATGCTGCCCGATGATCGGGCTTTTATTTCACAGGCTGTGGATAAATATTTTATACTCCGGCGAACCTGAATACGACACCGGCGACGGCCGATATGGCGATGAACACGATGGGGTGCAGATTCTTCGTCTGCTTGACATAGCGGCTGAGGACAAAGATGACGGCTGCCAGTATGACGGCCTTTATGCTTATAGCGCCGCCGCCCGAATACTTCGTGAAGATCGAATTGCCCGACGAGCTGGAGATCCCGGCAAAGACCTGGAGCACGACGCCTGCTCCGGCAGCGCCGATCAGGCCGGTCGACGCGGGACGCAGACCGTAAAAGGCGTTGGCGACATATTTGCTGTCGCGGAACTTGGCCAGCATGGCGGCGACGATGAGGATGACGATGATAGAGGGCGTGACCTCGCCTATAGTGGCGACTATCGAGCCGGTCAGTCCGGCCGTCGTGAAGCCGACATAGGTGGCCATGTTGATGCCGACAGGGCCGGGGGTCGATTCGGAAACGGCCAGCATGTTCATCAGGTCGGTCTGGGTGAACCAGCCGGTCGTCTCGCCCATTATTTTAAGGAAGGGAAGGGTGGCCATTCCGCCGCCGACGGCGAAGAGGCCTGTCTTGAAGAACTCAAAGAACAGACGGAGATATACACTCATTTCGAAGCCCCTCCTTCGATATTTTTAAGCACGATGCCGGCAAAAGCCGAGATGAATACGAACCAGACAGGCGATATGTTGAGGAACATGCTGCCCAACAGCACCAGCACGAATATAGCGGCGGTGCGCTTGTCGACGACCGATTTTTTGAGCAGCTTGAGCACGGCGTTGAGGATGAGCACGCAGACGCAGACCTGGATACCGGCAAAGGCATTCCGAACCCACGCCAGATGTGCAAAGTTGGTTATAAGTCCGGCAAGGATCGAGATTATGACGACCGAGGGGAATACGATGCCCAATGTTGCGACTATGCCGCCCAGCAAGCCCCTTTTCTTCTGGCCGATGAAGGTCGCCGTATTGACTGCGATGTTGCCGGGCGTGCACTGTCCGATGGCAAAATAATCGACCAGCTCTTCTTCGGTGGCCCAGCCCTTATTGTCGACGATCTCTCGTTCAAGGATCGGCAGCATGGCAGCGCCGCCGCCGAAGGTCATTACTCCGACCCTCGCGAACGTCAGGAACATATCAAGATACTCGTTCATGTCCTCTCCTTCTTCCCGCCCCGCGGGATAATTTTTTATTATCTGACACTTCGATTATCATACTATCGCACCCCCGGTATGTCAAGCAAAAGGGCGCAAAAGTACCGTTCAGAAAAGTCCCTTTAAAGGGACTTTATAACCTCGAAGAGCTGCCCGAAGGATGTCGGGCGGAAGCCCTCCACCGGCAGGCCGCCGGGATTTATCAGGCAGTCGGTCGAAAGCACGACGTCCATGCCGGCGAGTGATGCCGGGACCATATCCTCGCCGACATCGTTGCCGACCATGACGCACTCCTCAGGGCTGAGGCCGTTTTTCCGCATGATCTCGCGGTAATAGTCGGGGTTGGGCTTGCAGAAGGAGGAATTGTCGTATGTCGTGATATATTCGAAATCATCGGGCTTAAGGCCGATCCATCCGAGGCGGGTCTCGATGGCCTGTGGCGGGAAGAGCGGGTTGGTGGCCAGAATGAGCCGCAGGCCGAGCCCGCGCAAGCTGTCGAGGAGCCGGGCTGCCTCGGGATTGTCGCCCGTCGTGCTTTTCGCGCCGTGGAACTCTTCGGTATAGAACCTGTCGAAGAGGGGCTTGTCGCCCTCGATCTGCTCGGGTGTGCGGGCCGTCACATTGGCCTTGAAGACCGACCAGAAGGCCTCTTCATTGGGACGCGACCCATCATTTTTGACCATTGCACCGGTGCCCTTCCACAGGGCCTTGACCATCTCCTCGGGCTCATAGCCCCAGCCGGCCGCCTTGCGGGACAGCAGGCCGATATATACCCTCGTGAACTCGTCGTTGTCCATCGGCAGAAGGGTGCCGTCGAGGTCGAACAGAACTGCCTTTTTCAATATGCTTTCTCCTTGTTTTTTTATTTTACTATATCACGAACAAGAGGATAATTCCACCGGCAGTACGCATGAAAAGCCGCCCTCCCCGGTTTTTGGGGAGGGCGGCTGTGACCGTTATGAACTTAAATTATCGGCTGGGGCTGCTGCTCTGTCGGCTCCTGATAGATGGGGATCGTAAGGGTATACTGCTTCTCACTGCCGTCTTCGGCCGTCACGGTGATATCGAGAACATGTGTGCTCTCCCCGTCCGAAACACTTACCCTGAAGCTCTGTCCGCTTGTGACCTTGTCGACACCGTCGACCGTGATGACGGCATGCTCCGGGTCTGCGGCGGTCAGCGTGACATCAAGCCTGCCGGAGGCGGGCTTGAGCTCGCCGGTTATCGTTGCCGAGTTGCCCGAAATCGATGCGTTATAGACCCCTTCGCTGTCGGCAACCTTTATGGAGGAAAGGCTGTTATTTGTAGATGTCTTTGCCGTTGTAAAGGATACGGTCTGGAGCTTTGTTCTTCCGCCGCCGTAGGTCATCGTGACCTTTACGGTATAGCTCGTGCCCTCGGTCAGGCTGGTCAGCTCTTCGTCAAAGCTGCCGCTGCTGCTTTTCGGCTGGAAGTCGCTTCTCAGAACGGTTCCTCCCATTTCCACCTTGAAGGTGACATCGTCGGCGCCGGTGAAATCATAGCTTACGGCCACGGTCGCCCAGTCCTTGCCGTGCTTTTCGGTCAGGCTGAGAGATGGGCTCTTGGTCGTGAAGCTGTAGCTTACGGACGAGGATATCGCACCGGCAGATGTCTTGAAGGCGCCCGATTTGACTGTCACGGTATATGTGGCGTCGAACTCTGTGGCGCTGTCAAGGGTAAGGATGATGTTCTTATTATTGGAGATGGCCGCCGTAAAGGGGACGGTCGTGCTGCCCTTTTTGACGGTGATCTGGCCGGCCAGATAATCGCTGGTGACGGCAGCGCCCGAAGAGGTCAAGAGGCTGTCGTTGTAGGTCAGCCTGATGTTGTCAAGACCGACCTGCACGCCGGTCTCGCCGTTGGCCGGGGTCATCGTCGGGGCTGTCAGCGCGGCAGCGCCGCGGGTCGTGAAGTAATAGCTGGTGCTGCTGTTGGCCGTGCCTGAGTAATTATAGAAGGTACCGCCGGGGATATAGATATAATACTTGGTGTTATTTTCAAGATACTCGTTGAGGGTCAGGGTGATGGTCCTGCCGTTGGAGGATATCGACGGCGTATAGGACACGCGATAGGCCGACGAGCTGTTGTTGGTCTTTCTGATCTGGACATTATTGAGTATCTGCGATGTTGTCATCGAGCTGCGGGAGCTGTTGCGATAGACGGTGTCGTCGAAATAGAGATAGATCTGCGTGTTGGTGTTGATATTGGACGCGCCGTTCGCGGGGCTGACCGACGAGGGGTTCGCGCTGCCCGAAGAGCCGACCGAGAAGGAGAATACATACTCGTCATTGAGGTCGCCGCCGGAATTGGAGATGGTGCTCTCCTTCATTATGACATAGTAGGTATAGCCCGAGCTGAGCCCGCTTGACGGGGACAGCGTGACCGTCTTTTTGTTCGAGCTTATCGAAGCAGAGAAGGTGATCTTCGTGCCGCTTTGGCTGCCGCGGCGGATCTCGAAGACATTGTTCTTCATGTAGGAATCCGAGAGAGACGAGCCGTTGTCACGATAGATGGCCTCGTCGAAATAGAGCTTGATATCGGCCAGCATGGACACGCCGGTCTGCTCATCGGAGGGCGAGGTCTCATAAGGAGCGAGGACTCCGCCGGAAGAAGATGTTCCGACCGTGAAGTTGAAGACATACTTGGTATTCTTTGCGCCCGAAGAAGTGCTGAACACATCCTGGGCGATGACGACATAATACTTTGTATCACGGCTCAGATCTCTGTCGGGATGAAGGGTAATAGTCTTTTTGCTCGAGCTGACATCGGCCGTGAAAGAGACCTTCGTGCCGCTTTGGCTGCCCTTGCGGATGGTGATGGCCGTATCCTCGATATAGGAATCGGTCAGCGTATTGCCGTTGGCCTTGAGCAGAGCCTGCGGATAGCTTATCGTTATATCGGTGTTGCGGGCAACCCCGGTCTTTCCGTTTTTAGGCGAGGTCGAAGAGGGCTCGAGCTTGCCCGTGGCGCTGCCCGACGCGGTCTTATAATTAAATATCATCTCGGGAACGCTGTCGAAATACTCGTCGGTCAGGCTGTCCTCGTTTATGATAATATAATAATTTGTGTTGCTGTCCAGCCCATCATCGGGGGTGATGGTGATCGTCCTCTTGTCAGAGCTTATCGAAGCCGTGAAGGAGACCTTTGTGCCGGTCATGCTGCCGCGGCGCATGACGAAGGCCGTCTTCTGGAGATAAGAGGCGGTCAGCGCATTGCCGCTGGCGTTATACATGCGATTGTCAAAGGTAAAGGTAAAGGAAGAATCGGTACTGATGTTAGAAGAGCCCGATGCCGGGTCTGCCACGGGGACGAGGACGTCGCTGGCCGCCGTAGTGAAGCTGAAGGTCTGCTCTTTATTAAGCTCCTTGCCGCTTCCGCGGAGGCTGCCGCCCAGCAGGATGACATAATACTTTGTATCGACGTCGAGATCGTCGGAGGGGGTGACGGTTATCTTTTTCTTATCGGAGCTGACAGCGGCGCTGAAGGTCACCTTTCTGCCGCTCTGGCTGCCGCGGCGAAGCTCGATGACCGACGAACGGACGTAATCGGAGGTCAGCGTGCCGCCGTCGACGTTATAGAGCTTCTCGTCGAACTCGAGGGTGATGTCGGTATCGACCCGGATGGTCTGGCTGCCGTCGGAGGGGGTGACGGTCGGGACAAGGGTGCCGCTCGCGCTGCCCGTGCCGGTGTTGAAGCTGGAGACTACGGCCTGGTTGACAGCGCCGGAAGTCGTGCGGAAGGCGCCGGCCTTCACGATGATATAGTATTCGGTGTTATCCTTCAGCTTTGTGAAGGGATAGATAACGATGCTCTTGCCGCTGGAAGAGATCTCGGCATAGAAGGTGACCTTCGTGCCGTTCTGGCTGCCCGAACGCAGCTCGACGGCCGTGTTCTGGACATATGCCGCCGTCAGATTTCCGCCGTCGGCATTCTTTACGGCCTCGCCGAAGGTCAGGGTGATGACCCCGTCGGTTCCAGTATTCTTTGTTCCGTTCTTGGGATCTGTTGTGACCGTGACATACTTGGCCGTCGTGCCCGAGCCGGTTATCTTGCCGGGGCGGACGGTGTATGTGACGTCATTTACATTCTGCTCGGCCGAGGTGATCTTGCCCTGACCGGTGAAGGAGCAGGAGGCGTTGATGGTCGCCTTGTCGACCGTCGTGCCCGAGCTCAGCCCGATCTCCGAGCCCGAAGCACTCGAGCTTATGACCAGAGAGGCTATCTTGCCCGAGGTCAGGTCGAGGCCGGCCTTGGAGGAGTTGACCGTGACGGTGTTGTAATTGCCCGAAAGTGTGACCGTCTTGCCCGAAAGGCCGGTGCCGCCGAGGGTGACGTTCTCGAAGCCTGTGCCGATGCCGGTCAGGCTGGCCTCTGTCAGGGCGCAGGGGGTAGAGACATATGTATTGCAGACCGTCGAAGCGCCGGCGCATGCGACGCCGACCGTGGCCTGTGTGTTGTTGACCGTCATGTTGGAAACGCGCGTACCGGCAAGGCGTATGCCCGATGTGCCGCCGCCGTTTACAAGCATGGTGCCGAGGATGCGGCAGTTGGTGAAGGTAACGCTGCCTGTGCCGACCCCCTGAGATACGACGACACTGCCGACATAGATCTTATCGGAATAGCTCTGGCCCGAGGTCGAGACGGTCAGGTTGGACTTTACGATGGTCTCTTTGTCGAGCAGCGATTCGATGATCTTGACGGCCTCAGCGCGGGTCAGGTTGCCCGTGGGGTTGAACCTGCGGTTATTGTCGCCGGCCATGTAACCCTTCGAATAGACTATCGTGACGCCGTTTTTGGCCCACGAGGCGATGGTCGCGCCGTCCTTAAGACCCGAGAGATCCTTCGTCTTTGAGGGCGAGGTGACTATGCGCGACATGACGACGGCGGCCTCCTGGCGGGTGATCTTGTTGTCGCCCTTGAATGTGCCGTCGTCATATCCGCCGATATATCCGGCGCCGACGGCCTTCTGGACGTCGGTATAATACCACTGCGAGCTCTTAAGGTCGGTGAAGCTGACCTGAGCCGTCGATGAAATGCCCAGGGCCGAATTGAGCATCTTGCAGAACTCGGCGCGGGTGATCGAATTGTTGGGCCTGAAGGTGCCGTCGCTGTATCCGCTTACATACCCGCGGTCAACGGCCTTTGTGACGTAATCCTTTGCCCAATGGCCCTTCATGTCTGTGAAGCTCTTTGCCGCGCCGGCATTAAGGACGGCGGCGGTCATCATGAGTGCCGCGATGAGCATCACGGAAAACAGTCTTTGCAGTCGTTTCATAAAATACATCCCTTCTCTCGATTTTCTTTCCGCCCCGTCCTTACCCGGGGCGCACACACACTTGTCCCATTAGACTGCGCCGGGTGGAGCAAAGTTCCGCCCGGCCGTTAAATATTCTTTATATTAAAGAGAAAGTTTATATAAGCTCGGCTACCCTGTCGCCGACCTGCTGTGTCGTCGCCGTCCCGCCCATATCGGGGGTCAGGCATGTTCCCTCGGTCATGACCTGCTCTATGGCCGAAATGACCTTTGCGCCCAGCTCGGGATAACCGAAATGATCGAGCATCTGGCTGGCCGACCAGATGGCGGCCAGAGGATCGGCAAGACCCTTTCCGGCGATGTCGGGCGCGCTGCCGTGGACAGGCTCGAACATCGAGGGGAACCGGCCCTCGGGGTTGAGGTTTGCTCCGGCGGCAAGGCCGAGGCCGCCCGAGATGGCGGCGCCGAGATCGGTCAGGATATCGCCGAAGAGATTGGAGGTGACAACGACCTGGAAGCGGCCGGGATCCTTGACAAAGAACATCGAGGCGGCGTCGACAAGGAAGCTCTGGGTCGGGACGTCGGGGTATTCCTCAGATACCTCGGCGAAGATCTTGTCCCAGAATACCATCGAATAATTGAGGGCGTTGCCCTTGCTGATCGAGGTGACGCTCTTGCCCTGCTTTTTCGCCAGCTCGAAGGCATAGCGGATGACCCTCTCGGTGCCCTTGCGCGAAAAGACGCCGGTCTGAAGGGCCAGCTCCTGGGGCGTGTCCTTAAACAGCCATTCGCCCGCGCCGGCATATTCGCCCTCGCTGTTCTCGCGGATGACGATCATGTCGACATCCTCGGGCTTTGCGTCCTTGAGCGGGCAGGGCGCGCCGTGCAGCAGCTTTACGGGGCGCAGATTTATATACTGGTCGAAGCTGTGGCGTATCTCGAGCAGCAGCCCCCAGAGGGAGACATGGTCGGGCACGCCTGGATAGCCGACCGCGCCGAGATAGATGGCGTCGAAGCCCGAAAGGATCTCGATGCCGTTTTCGGGCATCATCCGCCCGGTCTCGAGGTAATATTTGCAGCTCCAGGGGAAATATGTGTAATCAAAGGCAAAGCCGCCCTTTTGGGCCGCGCGGTCAAGGACCTTTATGCCCTCGGCCAGCACCTCGGGGCCGATGCCGTCGCCGCCGATAACGGCTATCTTATATGTTTTCACAGGGGTGTCCTCCTTTTTTCTGTTGTATCACAATAATATCACCTATCGGCGCTCAAGTATAGTTAAAATATACAAAATTATCATTCAAACGGCTTTCGGCGAAAAAATGCTTGACAGCAAAAAAGAAAAGGGGTATCATTTGACCATCGTAAATAACGCAAAGGCATTGACGAAGAGAGTAGTCAGACCCGAAAAGGCAAAGAGAGCCGCCGGTTGGTGCGAGGCGGCGCGAGTAGGGAACGATGAAGTACACTTCCGAGCCGCGGCCTAAAAGGTATATCCGAGTAGGCGCCGACGGTGCTCCACCGTTACAGTGAGAGACATTTGATGGAATGTCGTGCGTAACAGGTGGTTTTTGGTCTTGTCCTTTTACGGGACAAGGCCTTTTTTGTTTTTCCGGCCGATTGCCAGAGCCCCCGTCACGACGGCAAAGCTATGATCGAGAAAGAGGGTGTTTGGGCTATGATGGTAGCCGGTATGTATTTTCTCAGCCGCATTGGATCAAATTAATGTAACTGAGAGGAAATTAAAATGAAAAAGATCACCGCACTTCTGCTGACCGCAATTCTTGCATTTTCCATATTCACGGCCTGCTCGAAGGCCAATGCCGAGCAGCCCCAGGGCGACACCGGCGATAATATATCCGACACCGAGGCCCACGACGATTCGATAACCATCGTCATGGAAAGCGAGCCGACGACCCTCAACCCCTATGACCACGCTGCCGTCACATCGGGCTACATGAACCAGCTGACCTACAACAAGCTGTTCCGTGTCGATGTCGACACGCTGGAGCCCGTCCCCGATCTCTGCGACACATACGAAAATGTCGACGAGAACACATGGCTCTTCACCATCAAGCCGGGCGTCAAGTTCCACGACGGCACAGAGCTGACGTCCGAGGACGTCAAGGCCTCTATGGAGTTCGCAAGGAACTTCACATCGGCCAACAAATACACCTCCTTCTGGACAAATATCGAGATAGTCGACGATCTTACCGTCAGGATCACCACCGACGGCCCCTACGCCCAGATCCTCAATGATCTTTCGGCCAACGGCAACACCATCGTTCCCAAGCATCTTATCGACGAGGGCAACGACTTCAATGTCAACCCCATCGGCACAGGACCCTACAAGTTCGTCCAGTGGACCCTCGGCGACAACCTTACATTCGTCAAAAACGAAGATTACTTCGATAAAGACCACATGCCGACCATCACCAACATGACATGGCGGATCATCCCCGAGGGCTCTTCCCGCACGATATCCCTCGAGACCGGCGAGGCCGACCTTATCATCGACGTCGAATCGACCGATGTCGACCGCCTGCGCGATATGGACGGCGCGGAGGTCCTCGAGGTCGAGGGCACAAGGATGAACTTCTTCGCCCTCAACAACGAAAAGGCTCCCTTTGACAACGTCCTGGTCCGCAAGGCCATCAACAGCCTTATCGACAAGCAGGCCGTTGTAGAGGTCGCCGCCAACGGCCAGGGCAAGCCCTCGGTCAGCATGAATCCCGCCGCATACGCCGGTATCACCGGAGACGGCGCCGACCAGTTCAGCGTCCAGACCGCCCTTGAATACTTCGATCAGGCCGGGATCGACCCGACCACCCTTTCCTTCACATGCATGGTATACACCGACGCCACACGCCGCGCCGCCGAGGTCATCCAAGGCTGCATGCTGGAGGCAGGCATCACGATGAATATCGAATCTCTCGACTTTGCCGCCTTTCTCTCCCGCCTGCTGGAGGGTGATTTCGAGACCGGCATCGCGGGCTACACCTCATCTGATGTCCTGACATACATGAAGGGTCTCTGGCATTCCGGCTCTATCAACGCCGCCAACAGCACGAGGATAAACGACCCCGAGCTCGACGCCCTGATAGATCTGGCCTGCACCCAGCTGGATGAAAGCGAAAGGCTGTCTACCATCGCTAAGATCTCCGATATGACCAATGAGCTCACCCCCTTCGCTCCCCTTTACACCTCGTCGGTCATAAGGGCTTACAGCAGCGATCTCCACGGCGTAAAGGTCAGCGCCTCGGGCCTGATGTACTTCGCCGATCTCAGCTGGAATTAAGAAAAACTTATTTTTCGCTTGACAAACCGCCCGGAAGGGTGTATCATCCAAACATCTTAACAAAGCAAAGGCTATGACAGAGAGAGTAAGCAGATTACGAAAGCCACAGAGAACCGCCGGTCGGTGCGAGGCGGTGCGAGTAGGAAATGCTGAAGTTCACTCTTGAGCTGCGATCTCAAAGGGCATTGCCCCGGTAGGCTTCGACGGCGCCCCGCCGTGATATGGGGGGACATTTGATAGAATGTCGCGTAACAGGTGGTTATGAAATGCTTCGGCGCTTTCATCCTTTTACGGATGAAAGCGCTTTTTTTATTACTTTGCAAAGAGGGTGTTCGGGCTATGATGATAGCCAATATGTTTAGGGTCTCATACATCGCAGAATAAAACAAAACGCAGTATGAGAGGTAAACAGATATGAAAACCAGAAAGATCATCGCACTTGTAATAGCTGCTGCCCTTGCCCTCGGCACCCTTTACGCCTGCACCAACGTAAAAGCTGAACAGCCCAAAGAGGACGCCGGCACGACAGACGGCAATACCGCAAAGCCTCTGGACCACGATGATTCGATCGTCATCGCCATGGAAAACGAGCCGACGACCCTCAACCCCTATGACCACGCCGCCGTTCCCTCGGGCTATATGAACCAGCTGACCTACAACAAGCTGTTCCGCACCGACATCGACACCCTCGAACCCATCCCCGACCTGTGCGACACATATGAGAACGTCGACGACAGCACATGGCTCTTCACCGTCAAGCAGGGGGTCAAGTTCCATGACGGTACAGAGCTGACCGCCGAGGACGTCAAGGCCTCGATGGAATACGCAAGGAACTTCACATCGGCCAGCAAGTACACCTCTTTCTGGACAAATATCGAGGTCGTCGACACCTATACCGTCAAGATCACCACCGACGGCCCTTACGCCCTCATCCTCAATGACCTGACAGCCAACGGCAACACCATCGTTCCCAAGCATCTTATCGACGAGGGCAACGATTTCGCCCAGAATCCCATCGGTACCGGCCCCTATAAGTTCGTCCAGTGGACCCTGGGCGACAACCTGACCTTCGTCAAAAACGAAGATTATTTCGACAAGGACCACATGCCGGCCATCACCAACATGACATGGCGCATCATCCCCGAGGGCTCTTCCCGCACGATAGCCCTTGAGACCGGCGAGGTCGATCTGGTCATCGACGTCGACACGGCCGACATCGAAAGGATCAAGGAGAACCCCGACATCAACGTCATCGAAAAGGCCGGCACAAGGATGAGCTTCATGGGCATCAACACCGAGCGCTATCCCTTCGATAATCTCTATTTCCGCAAGGCCATTTCGGCCGCCATCGACAAGGAGGCCGTCCTGACGGTCGCAACCAACGGCCAGGGCGCGGTATCCATGTCGCCCAACCCCGAGGTATTTTCGGGCGCCACCCGCGAGAACACAATTCCTTATGATCCCGAGCAGGCCCAGAAGTATCTTGACGAGTCGGGGGTCGACGTCAGCGGCCTGACCTTCACCTGCATCACCTACACCGACACCACACGCCGCACGGCCGAGGTCATCCAGGGCTATCTGGCCCAGATCGGCGTGACGATGGAGATCGAGAGCATGGACTTCGCCGCCTATCTCTCCAACATGCTTGAGGGCAACTTCGATGCCGTCATCGGCGGCTATACCGCCAGCGACATGCTGACATACATGAAGGCCCTCTGGCACAGCAGCTCGATCGGCGCATCCAACGTGCCCCGCGTCAGCGATCCCGAGATCGACTCTCTTATCGATCTTGCGCTGACCCAGCTCGACCCCGCCGAAAAGACGGCTACGCTTGAAAAGGTCTGCGCCCGCGTCAATGACCAGTGCCTTATGATATCCCTCTACACCTCGTCGGTCGTAAGGGCATACAACAGCCAGCTCCACGGCGCCGATGTCAGCGCCTCGGGCCAGATGCTCTATCAGGATCTCAACTGGGCCGAATAAATAAGATATAACGCCAGATCCCCCGCGCAGAGGGTCGGGGGTCATAAGAAAGTAATATCGTATTTTCTCAGGAACGGCGTGGCTTCGGTCACGCCGTTTCCTGTTTCAGCAGTTCTTCCACGGGGATAAAGCCCACAAGGTCATAGGAAATGCGGATGCCCTGATGCCGCTTGCCGCTGGACTTGTCCGG
>CAKUAK010000062.1 GCA_934636325.1 uncultured Eubacteriales bacterium | reverse complement strand
CCGTTACCCTGTCTGTATTATATCATGCCCCCATAGAGGGCCTTAAAGTCGACTTGATCCTTATAGATTATACCACCATGATTTTTAAATGTACAGAAAAACAAATATTTGTTCGCAAAAATACGCTTCCCGAAATGGGAAGCGTATTGGTTTATTTGCCCATAAGTCTTTTAAGGGTGCCGGTCTGCGCCATCGAAACATAGTCGCCGTCGCTTACGACAAGGTGGTCGAGAAGAGGCATCTTTATCCCGGCGCAAAGCTCCATGAGCTTTTTGGTCGTATTTATATCCTCGCGTGAGGGAATGGCCGTCCCGCCCGGATGATTATGTGCCAGAACGATGGCCGCGGCATTGTATTTCATGCCTATCTGGACGATGCGGCGTATGTTTATCTCGGCCGAATTGACGCTGCCCTCCCCCACCATGACACAGGCCGTCATGCGGTTTTTGTTGTCAAGGCAGAGCAGATAGACCGTCTCCTGCGTCCGCCCGACGAACCGCGGGAGCAGGCATGCCGCCGCGTCCTCAAAGGATCTGACGATGACCTCGTCCTCCATATCGGAAAGATAGGCCCGTGCCAGCTGCGGCACCATCTTGATAAGGGTAGCCGAATATGTACCCATACCCCGCACCTTGACGAGCTCTTCCACCGGCGCGTCGAATACAGCGCGCAGCGACCCGAAGGAATCGAGGAGCTCGTGGGCGATCTCGTTGGTGTCCCGCCTCGGTATGGCGAAAAATAGCAGCGCCTCAAGTATCTCGTGCGGATGCATCCCATCTATCCCCGATTCAAGGATAGAGGAAAGCACACGCTGCCGATGTCCGTCGTGTACACCCATATCCCGGCTATGCTTCTGTTGTGAGATGGGACAGCAGCTTTTCGAACTGGACGCCCTCGATGGGCGGGGTGCCCTGAGCGCTGGTATACTCGGCGCAGTCGCGGACAAAATGGGCGGCGTCGGTCACGGCCTGTTCCAGCGTGCAGCCCTCATGCCCCAGCAGTCTGCCGGTCAGGACCGATGTAAAGAGGTCGCCTGTGCCGGGGTAATATACCGGGATGTGCTTGTGGAACACAAAGCCCGAGTTTCCGCTTTCGGCGTCATAGAAGCCGGCGCCGACCTGATCTCCCTCTACCATTCCGGTGACGACTATCCTCTTCGCCCCTTTATCGGCAAGACGCTTCATATAGTCAAGAGCGCTTTCGCGGCTGTCGGTATAGCCGTCGGCCTCCATGCCCAGCAGCAGCGCGCACTCGGTAAGATTGGGAGTGATAACGTCGGCCCGGGCGCAGAGCTCGCGCATGGCGGCGATGAACTCGGGGTTGCCGACGATCGAGTATGCCTTGCCGTTGTCGCCCATTACGGGATCGACGATAAGGGCACAGCCCTCTTCTTTACCGCACATGCGGTGAAGCGCCATGACCTGATTGGCCTGGCGGGCCGAACCGAGATAACCGGAATAGACGCCGTCGAGCTTTACGCCGATATCGGCCCAGTTCTGAATATAGCCGTCGATATCGTCGGTCAGATCGCGGAATGTGACCCCCTTGAAGGCGGTATGTGCCGAAAGAACGGCCGAGGGCACGGGACAGCACTGAAGCCCGCAGGCGGCAAGAACAGGTATCGCCGTCGTCAGCGCACATCTGCCGAAGCCCGATATATCATGCATTGCTGCTATCTTTTTTTGCATTGTAAACTCTCCGTATGATAAAATATTATAAACGGTCACGAACCTATACAATACATTATAAGATCAAATCAGACAATGTCAATGACCACCGGTATAAGACGGGACACCGGGCAATATAAATGGACATGTATTTTCCATGATAAAGGAGCTTTCAAATGCGGCTGAAGCGTTTTATTTTTCTTCTTTTCCTGCTTTCGTCGATCTGCTGCGTCAATGCGTCGGCGTCGGAAAACATGCGCGGCGTCTGGGTCTCGACGGCCTATGGTCTCGACTATCCCTCCCGCGCCGGGCTGACGCCCGGGCAGCTGGCCGAAGAGGCCGACAAGATAATCATGAACACATCAGAGCTTGGCCTGAACGCCATCTTTTTTCAGGTACGCCCCTGCGCCGATTCATTCTATCCTTCCGAAATATTCCCCTGGAGCCAATACCTCTGCGGCGTACAGGGACAAGCCCCCGAGGGCGGCTTCGACCCACTTGAATACTTCATCGAAAAGAGCCACGCCGCGGGGCTCGAGCTCCACTGCTGGCTCAATCCCTACCGTGTGACGCGAAAGGCCGCCGATTCAAAGGAAGCCGCACTATCCCTTCTTGCCGAAGATCACCCGGCGAGGCTTCACCCCGAGCTTGTCGTTTTTCACTCCGACGGCTACCTCTATTTCGACCCCGGACAACCCGAGGCCGTTCAGCTCATCCTCGACGGCATATCGGAGATAACCGACAACTATGACGTCGACGGAATACACTTCGACGATTATTTCTACCCGGGCCGCGGGTTTGAAGACACCGATACATACGCGCAGTTTGGCGGCGGCTTTGATTCGCCTGAAGATTTCCGCCGCAGCGCCGTCAACGGCTTTGTCTCCAGGGTCAAGTCGATCACCGACAGCGCCGATCACGATATAGCCTTCGGGATCTCACCCTTCGGCATCTGGGCCAACAGCTCTGATATGCCGGGCGGCAGCGATACCATCGGCAGCCAGTCCTATTTCGATCATTATGCCAACTCTCTCTATTGGGTCAAAAACGGTCTTATCGACTATATCGCGCCCCAGCTCTATTGGGCCATCGGCAATAACGAGGGCGAGTTTTCCGAGCTGCTGCGGTGGTGGGCCGATACGGCCCGTGGTACAGGCGTAAGCCTTTATATAGGTCAGGCAGCCTACCGCATGACCGACGCTTTGCCCGACAGCCCATGGTTCGGCGTCGGCGAGCTTTCCCGCCAGCTCGATATGATAGATCAAAGCACGGCGGAGGGCTCTATATTCTTCCGCTACAGCTCGATAACCGGATGCCGCCCGCTGTACTGGATGCTGCGCTCTCGCTTTGCCCCCGACGAAAGCACGCCCGGTTGTCAGGCCCTCTCCGTCACCGTCGGGACCGACCGGTATACCGTCAACGATTCGGTCTACCTTGCAGGATGCTCGGATATCTCGGCGCCGCTCTTTCTCAACGGAAAAGAGGTCGGCGGCCGGACGAAAAGCGGATATTTCGGCATGACCGCCCCGCTGTCCATGGGTGAAAATGTTTTTGCCTTTTCCAACGGTGCGGACGAACAGCGCTTTTCGGTCTTTCGTCAGGTCAGCTCCGCCAACCGCACATCATCTATCGGCGGCGTCATGCCGCAGTATGACGCCTATTCGGCCGAAGCCCCCTCCGACATCATCGGATGCCGCGCCCCGGCGGGGGCTGTCGTGCTTGCGTCGGCCGGAGGCTCGGCCATACACCTTTACGACGACGGCAGCGGCTCTTATTCAGCCCGAAACCGGACGCCCGGGTTTACCGGGCATGTCATGTATACCTGCCTTAAAAACAATATCGTAACGGTCAAGATCTCCCGCGGGCAGCGGCACGAGGCCGCGCCGCTTTCGGCCGTCGTCAAAAACGATATGTGCGACGTCTATTATGCCCCCGACCGGTCGCAGGGCGCGGGAGGATTTTTGAGGAAAGGCATGGCCTTTAACATAGCCCACACCGAAAAGGGCTTTGCTTACAGCGAGACACTGGGATATATAAGGCTTGACGACCTCGGTCTCGATTTTGAAAGCCGTATCGAACCGGTATCGCTGACCGACATAGATGTATCGGGCGACAGCATCACTTTCCACTCCGCTTCCCCCTGCTCTGCCATTGCGGAATATGACGGCGGCGCGATAAGGCTGACAGTTCCCGACGCGGAGAGGGCATTTCTCTTCGAGGGGCCTGCCGTAGACTCGGCGGAGGTCACGATCGAAAACGGCTGCGCGGTGTATACCATCACGCCGTCAAAGCCGATATCTGGATTTGAAACAGACTATCAAAATGGCAGCATAACGCTGACGTTGCGGCGCACGCCAGAGCCGCAGGACGCCCTTATACTTATAGATCCCGGCCACGGCGGTGCGGCCGCCGGAGCGCCGGGGCTTGAAACCGGAAGCGCCGAAAAAAGCATAAACCTCGCCGCTGCGCTGGAGCTCAGGGCCCAGCTGGAGGCCCTCGGGATGAAGGCGGTCATGACCCGGGAGGGCGACGATGACCTCTCCCTGCGCGCCCGGATCGACGAGGTTTTTTCGCAAAAGCCCGACCTGCTGATCTCGATCCACGCCAACAGCGCGGCACAGCCTGCCGACGCCTCTGTCCTCTCCGGCACAGAGCTCTATGCCAAAAGCCGTCTGGCATCGGGAATATCGGAAAGCATAGCGCTGCGCCTCGGACAGATGAGCGAGCCGGTCAGGCAGATATATGGCTCCCGGCTTTACCTCTGCCGGCCGGAGACATGCCCGGCGCTGCTGCTCGAATGTCAATATATGATATCGCCCGACGGATACGAAAAGCTGACCGACAGACGGTTCCTCTCGGAGTATTACTCGGCTGTCGCCCAGGGGATATACGATCATTTCAATAGATAGAAAGGGATGGAAAAGATGAAAAGAATCAAACTCGGCACGACCTATAACGCAAGAGACCTCGGCGGATATCCGACCCCAGACGGATACACCCGCGAGCTGACCTTTATCCGGTGCGACAACCCCAAGGGCTTTTCGCAGAAGGACATCGACTTTCTGCTTGAAAACAACATTACAATGGTCATTGACCTGCGCAGCCCCGACGAATGTGCCCAGCAGCCCGATATTCTGGCGTCGACCCCCGGCTTTACATATATCGACTGCCCCATGTACGCCAATGGCGAGATCCCGGCCCACAGCGAGGATATCGCCCCCTCTTACCTGCGGCTTGCCGAAGCGCCCCACGTCATCGGCCCAGTGCTGCATGCTATCGCCGCTGCGCCCGGCGGAGTTCTTTACCACTGCACGGCCGGAAAAGACAGGACCGGCGTCGTTTCGGCCCTGCTTCTCTGGACGGCGGGCGTCGACAAGGCTGATATCCTGGCCGACTATATCACGACCCAGGCATATCTTCTCGAGCCATACCGAAGGATAATGCGGGATCATCCCGACTTCCCCTATTACCTGACCAGGGCCGACATAGGATGTATCGAAGAATTTTACGATGCTCTGGTGCAAAAATACAGCCGCCCGGAGACCTATCTGCATGAGATGGGTCTTTCGGACGGCGAGATCTCGGCCATAAAGGCCAAGCTGACATATTAAGCAGAACAGGAGGTCAGTTTTTCCCCTCGACCAGCTTTTGATAGAGCTTCATCAGGGCGGCCACGCAGGTGCTTTCGGTCATTTCCCTGACCGAAAAGCCGTAAGCCTGCATGACCGCCTTGTCGTTATCCTGATGGGCTTTTCGAAGCTCGGGCGGCATGGTCACCTCGTCATATAGATCGGCAAGGCTGCAATCGGGATAGAGTGCCCGGGCGTCAAGGATGGCCTGTGCCGTCTGTTCGATCTTTGCCTTTTGCTCTTCGGTAGGCTTCGGCCACGGGAAGTTGTTATAGACGACATCCTTGGAGTAACGATAATCACTTTTCAGCCGCCCGCAGACAGCACGCATCCATGCCATATGAACATTGGAGGTCAGGACACCGAAGTGATAAAGTGTAGCGTTTGGGATAATGAATACAAGGTCGCTGCAAAGTGTGTCTGGGTTCATAAACCCCATAGGAATATACCGCCGCTTCTCAGAAGAAACTTTCGGCATCAAAATATACCTGTCATATGGCATATTTTCAACATGAAATCGTGTCGGTTTATCTGCGAGCTTCACTGTGCCCGCGCTTTTACTGGAAAGACGCATCTCGCGGACTGCTTCTACACGTTCCATACACTCCGGCATTTTCCGCAGTTCGCCGGGTGAACAATCTCCCAGCCACAGGCAATACCGCGGGCAGCGATTGATGAATTCCTGTGAGCCATACCAGAGTTTGAAATATTGCTGAGATCGCGGTTCTTTCTTGATGAACTCTTCCATTTCCTCTTTGGTAAACAGATAGTTGCCCCCATCAATGGGCTTATTGCCTATTCCTATCTCGGGCACATCGCAGATCGGCTTATTTCTGCTTTCAACAAACACATTTTCCGCGTCAAGCAAATAACCGTTGATGTTTTTGACGATCTGGGCGCGGTCACCGGAATACAGAACCTTTTCTTTATGATTTGGTGCGATACTGAAGCCGATTATAACACAATGAACATGGGCTTTTATCTTGGCCTCGCTGTCCCAGCGGAATGTGCGATAAGCAAAATCAATGTGAACACCGCAGTCGAAAAGCGGCTTCCATAGATTTGCCACGCTTTCGCCCTGCGAAACAGAGTTGGTCGAAACAAGCGCGCTGCGTATCTCTGTACCATTCATCAGATCGGCCGCCTTCTTATACCAGCAGCAGACATAATCGAGGTTTCCGGCGTTCTTCCAGCCGTCAAAAATCAGATTGACATCTGATTTTTGAGAAGCATCCATCAATCGTGCGCCTACAAACGGCGGGTTGCCCATGATGTAATTAAGCTGCGCCTTCGTCACTATGGCCTCCCAATCGAGCCTCAGGGCGTTGCCCTCGACAATACAGGCATTGGTTTTCAGCGGTAGGAAATCGAGCGCCATATGTACGACGTCCTCGGTCTCCTTCATCATCTGGCTTTCGGCGATCCACAGGGCCGTTTTGGCAACGGTGACGGCAAAATCATTTATCTCGATGCCGTAAAACTGGCTTATCGAGACCTGGATGGGATTTATGCCCTCTTCGCCAAGGGTCATCTGGCCGCTGACCTGCTTGCCGTATCTGCCCTTGTCGAGGACGATCAGCTCTTTGACGGCCTCGTTTTCCAACCGCCGCAGGGAAAGATATGTCTCGGTCAGGAAGTTGCCGCTTCCGCAGGCGGGGTCAAGGAATTTGAGCCCGGCCAGACGATCCTGAAAGCCGCGCAGCCTCATATCGCGGGTGCGGTCGACCGGAATGGCCTTGATCTCGGCAAGCTCGGCCTTCAGATCATCCAGGAACAGCGGATCGATGACCTTATGGATATTCTCTATACTGGTATAATGCATGCCGCCCTTGCGCCGTGTCTCGGGGTTCAGGGTGCTCTCAAACACGGCGCCGAAGATGGTAGGGCTTATGGCCGACCAATCAAAATCCTCGCTGGCGCGGCTGAGCAGCAGATCAATGATCTTGTCGCCCAGGCGGGGAATTTCTATATTCTCATCGGCAAACAGCCCGCCGTTGACATAGGGAAATGCCGCCAGATCGTCATCAAGATAACGGTCGCGCTGCTCCGGCCTCTGGTCGAGCACGCGGAACAGGTCGATGAGGGCACGGCGATCCTCGGCGCGGTGGGCTTGCAGATAATCGTGGAACATTCCCCGCCTGCCGAAAATTCCCGCATCCTCCGCGTACAGGCAAAAGACCAGGCGGACGCACAGGGCGTTCAGGCTCTTGAGGGTCTCTTCCGACTCCGGGTCGGCATACTGCTTGAGCAGAGCATCATACAGCACCCCGACCAGCTCGCCGGCCTGCAGGGATATCTCCATTTCCTTTCGGATATTTTCGTCACCGGTATCCACAAGGAAGTTTAAGCGGGTGTACTCTTTCTCTAAATCAGACAGCATCAGAATTTCCGGTGTGTCGTTCGGGCGGTTCATATCGTGGATGCGGAACTCTTTGAAATTGCAGACCACGATCCATCGGGGCTGCTGATCGGCGGGCAGATATCCGCCGTAGCGCCGTGCCTGCTGATAGGGCGAGAGCAGCGACCCATCGGACTGGGTCTCGCCTTTGCTGAGGTCGATCTTTGCGCCCTTCTGCTCGATCAGAACGCGGGTCTCCCCGATATATCCGTCGATAAACTTGGTGGTGCTTTTGCCTGTTTTAACGTCGTCGACGTTGACCGTCTTTTCAAAGCTGATAAGCTTGTCCGGCTCGGCCACGCCATATACCTTTTGCAGAAGCGCCAGCCAAAAGGTCTGTGTCTCCTGCTTTTCGTCGCCCCTGCCCTGCCAGTCGGCGGCAAACTGCTTTGCTGCCTTTCTCTGTTCGATATCCTTCATGGCTTTCTCTTACTCCGCCTTGACCGGGCGGGAAAGGTCGCGCCCCTCCTGATCCTTATAGACACGGAGGGCGAAATCGAACCTATCGAACCGTGTGCAGAGCCAGAAGTCCCGCTCGGGCGCAAAGGATTGATCCTCGGGGATAAAGAAGCGTTTTCCGTCGCCGTTTCTCAGCTTTTCAATAGCTGTCTCTTTGTCAAAAGGCGTGCCTTCAAGGATCGACTTGATATACTCGGCGCAACAGGTGTCCTCGTCGGTCGGACGGCGGTTTTCAAGCCCCATGCAGACCAGCGATACCCGCTCGGGTGCAAGGCTCTTTATATATTCGGCTGTTGCCCGGGCGTTTACAAGAGCGCCCAGCAGGATGACATCGGCATTGACGGCGGCCGCTATCCCCTGTGTTCCGGCGCTGGTCGTATGTATGAGCCTTTTGCCGGTCAGGTCGAGATCCTCTATCTGCATCGGAGAGTTGCCGAAATCGAAGCCCTCGGCCATGCGGGCATGGCGCTCTCCGGCCAACAGGAAGGATGGATCGCGCCGCTTCATTTCGTAGGCTTTATCTATATCGGCCACGGGATAAATGACCTCCGCCCCGCGGGAGAAGGCATAGCTTTCAAAGGAATAGGCGCGGAAAACGTCTATTATGACGGTCACACCGCGGGCCCTGGCCGCGCCGGCTGTCAGATGATCTATCGTTATATTCATTTATATCTCCCCTTCATTTTTGTCTATCGTATCACCGGCCGCCGAGGTATGTCAATCTTCCCAGCGGTCTTTTTAGGCCTATATCCGAATAGAGATATCACATAAAATCTTTCGGAGGTGGAACAATGCGTGCCATTTTGAAAAAACAGCGAGGCTGGCTGCTGCCTGCGGCCGCCTTCATCATATGCACGGCGATATTTCTTTCGTCGGCGCCCGGCCAGGCCGTGATGGCCTCTGCCGCTTCAAGGCAGCTGCCCATTTACTGTGTCCAGAAGGACAGCAAGGTCGTGTCCCTCAGCTTCGACGCCGCATGGGGCAACGAGGATACCCAGACCCTTATAGATATCCTTGGAAAATACAATATAAAGGTCACCTTCTTCGTCGTCGGACAATGGGTCGATAAATATCCAGAGTCGGTCAAGGCCCTCCATGACGCCGGGCACGAGGTCATGAATCACTCGGACACCCATCCATACATGACAAAGCTGTCGGAAGCCGACATCATCTCCAACGTCACCTCCTGCGGCGACAAGATAGAGAGGGTCACCGGCGAAAAGCCCTTCCTCTTCCGCCCGCCCTATGGCGATTACGACGACAAGGTGATAAACACCCTGCGGTCGATCGGCTATTACCCCATCCAATGGTCGGTCGACAGCCTTGACTGGCAGGAAAAGGGGGTACAGGATATCATAGACCGCGTCCTCGGAAAGGTTGAGCCGGGGGCGATCGTCCTCTTCCACAATGCGGCAAAGTACACCCCGCAGGCTCTTCCGACGATAATAGAGGACCTTATCCGGCAGGGCTATTCCTTTGTCCCGATATCCCAACTGATATACCGGGATAATTACGAGATCGACCACGCCGGAAAGCAGATCCCCCTGCCCTCCGGCGCACAGTAGTGGTCAATCATCGTCGTTCTTGACCAGCCTGAAGGTGCTGCGGTAATAATCAATAATTCCCTCGGACTTCATCCTTGAAAGCTCACGAGAGAGGGCGCTGCGGTCGGCGTTGAGATACCCGGCCATGGCTTCGCGGTCAAAGGGAATGTCAAAGGGTTCGCCCGGGATGCGGCTGTGCTTTTTCAAAAGATCCATTATTTTGTCGCGCAGCGTCGGCATTATGATGCAGGAGACCCTGTCCTGAAGCTCGAAATACCGCTGTGACACGGCCTTTATATAATTGCGAATCAGGATCTCTCCGGTGTCCCCGCCCCTCATGCAGGCCGACAGATAGGCGTCAAAATCAATAAAAAGTACCTCTGACGGTGCATTCGCCCTGATGCTGACAGGGCTTTTTTTATTCTCCGACCCGGCGAGGATATCGCCGAAAACACTGCCGGCCTCGAGATGTGCCATGATTATATTATTGCCCGAGCTGGTCGAACGGTAGGCGATCCCGCTGCCCGAGAGGAATATCCCAAAGGCCGTCACCGGAGTCTGCTCCCAGAATATCATGTCGCCCTTCCGGTATCGCATGACCGCCGGGCCAGATGCCGAGAGTATGCCCCGCAGGCCGGTATAGTCGGCCTTTTCAAACAGGCTGCTTCTGCCCAGCAGGACCCTGAAATCATTTTCATCCACAGCTCTCACCTCCGATGTATCTACATGCACGATAGCACATTTTTGTTGCCTGCGCAACATATCTTTGAAGCATTTTAAAGTATAATGTTCCCACAGAACATAATGATTTTCGGAGGTATTTATGCAGAACAACACATCAAAGATCAGATGGATCACGACAACAGCCATCTTTATCGCGCTCCTCGTCGCTCTCCAGAGCGTCACAAAGCCCATGGGACAGTATGTCACCGGCTCTATGGTCAACATGGTGCTCATCATGGCCGTGCTTTGCGGAGGCTTTGCTTCGGGCATTACCGTCGCCCTGCTCTCCCCTGTTTTCGCCTTTATTCTCGGCATCGGACCGGCTTTCATGCAGCTCGTGCCCTTTATCATGGCCGGCAATCTCGTCCTCGTTCTGGTATGGGGCTTTGTCTGCAAAAATGGCAATTCCTTTAAAAATATGGCTATCTCGCTGGTCTGCGGCGCTGTGCTCAAGTTCATCACCCTCTATGTCGGCATAGTCAAGATTGCCGTCCCCAACATCCTTTCGCTTCCCGAAAAGGCCGCCGCGATGGTCTCGGCCTCCTTCTCTTATCCCCAGCTCATCACGGCATGCATCGGCGGACTTATCGCCATGCTGGTCTCTCCCGCCGTTATCAAGGCCATAAAAAAATAAGGGCTTCCGCCCATTAGATCCGATATCACTGTTTTTCGATATCTGCGATAACATAGTTTTTTAAAAATCAAAGCCCCGGCGCAGTGTTATGATCCGCGCCGGGGCTTTTATATCTATGTATTAATAGCCGATCTTAAGGTCGACGACATTATGCAGGGCTTCGCCCCTGGCATATCTTTCGAGGTTCTTGCAGAACATATCGACGGCAAGCCCGCGGGTGACATCGAGAGACATATTGCCCGAAACATGGGGTGTGATGATAATGTTGGGGGCATCCCACAGGGGATCGTCCTTGGGCAGAGGCTCAGGGACCGTTACGTCAAGGGCAGCTCCCCGCAGCTTTCCGTCCTCAAGCGCCTTGATAAGGGCAGGCTGGTCGATGGCCCAGCCGCGGCCGACG
>CAKUAK010000061.1 GCA_934636325.1 uncultured Eubacteriales bacterium | reverse complement strand
CTTCAACGAAGAATACGGCGATCAGGCCTCGGCCCGCGGCGTCGAGCTGGTCATCCTCTCGGGCAACGGCGAAGAGCATATGGAAGGCATCCTTGCCGCATCGACCGAATGCCGCCAGCTGGGCATCGCGGCACACATGGCACGCATCGGCAAGAAGGTCAATATCAAGTTCTATACCCTCTTCCTGCCCGAAGGGCTGGAGTTGGCGGCCCAGAAGCAGCAGGCCCTGTCCCTCAGCCGCAAGCTCAACCCCACGGTCAGCATGTGGGAAAGCGGCCTCAAGACCAGCATGCTGACCTCTATCCAGCAGCTGCTCAACAGCTCTGTCCAGGGCGGCGGGCAGCCCGAGACCCCCCTGCCCCAGAACGACACCAAGCCCGAGGAGCCGGTATTCTGATCCAAATACAGTCGTACCCCTGTTATCGCCTCGCCGCCCGAGAGATAACAGGGGTATCATTCTGCCGCGGCGCAATGTCATCTCTATACATAACAACAGGCCTTCGCACCCAGGCGGTTCATACACTATATCCACTCTTTTAAGTTGCCTTTTTTCGAAAAATATGAGATGATATAATACAATAATCAAAGCAAAGGAGTCATCCAAAATGAAAGAGATCTATAAATCCTATATGATGGAGCAGCTTGAAAAGCTGCTGTCGATCGACAGCCCCACAGGTTTTACAAATAAAGTTCAGGATTACCTCTGCGAAGAGATCACCCGCCTCGGCTATAAGCCCGAAAGGCTGCACAAGGGCGGCGTAAGGGCCGAGCTGGGCGGCACAGGCAACGGCCTTATGCTCTTTGCCCATGTCGACACCCTCGGCGCCGTCGTCAACACCATCAAGTCCGACGGACGTCTTGTTCTCTCCCGTGTCGGCGGCCTCAACCCCAACAATGTCGAGACCAACAATGTCCGCGTATATGCCCGCCTCGGCGGATGCTATGAGGGCACGATCCAGGTACCCAACGCCTCTTCCCATGTCAACGCCGAGGTCAACAAGGCCAGGAGCTTCGAGAGCAACCTCGAAGTCGTACTTGACGAGTTTGTTTCCAGCGCCGAAGAGACAAAAGAGCTCGGAATCCGCAACGGCGATTTCGTCGTTCTCGATCCTCGCTTCACCGTCACCCAGAAGGGCTATATCAAGAGCCGCTTCCTCGATGACAAGGCTTCGGCCGCTGTTCTTCTCACATACGCAAAGTACCTCAAGGACGAGGGCATAACCCCCTCCCGCCGCGTTGTCATCGGCTTTACGGTATACGAAGAGGTCGGCCACGGCGCCGCCTGCGGCGTGCCCGAGGGCATCGTCGATGTTCTTGCCGTCGACATGGGCTGTGTCGGCGAGGGTCTTGACTGCACAGAGCGCATGGTCTCTATCTGCGCAAAGGATTCCGGCGGACCTTACAATTACGATATGACAACAGAGCTGGTCCAGGCCGCCAGATCGGCCGGGGTCGATTATGCCGTCGACGTCTATAACTTCTATGGCTCCGACGTCGAAGTCACCCTCAAGGCCGGATACGACGTCCGCCATGCCCTTATCGGCCCGGGCGTATACGCATCTCACGGCTATGAGCGTACCCATATCGAGGGTCTGAAGAACACCTTCAACCTCATCCGCGAATACATCGGCTAATCGCAAAGCATAAATCCCGGTCCGGTTTTTACCGGGTCGGGATTTTTTATTTTACTAATACGGAGCATCGAAATGTATCAGCCTCTTGCAGATAAAATACGCCCCACAGAGCTGGACGACATGGTCGGACAGCAGCACATCATCGGGCCGGACGGCATCCTCCGCCGCATCGTCGAAAGCGGAAACATCCCCAATATGATCTTTTACGGTCCGTCGGGCATCGGCAAAACGACGCTGGCCGAGATCATCGCCGGAAAAACCAGCCGCCGTCTTTATAAACTCAACGCCACGACGGCCGGCGTCGGCGACATAAAGGACATGGTATCACAGCTGGACACCCTTCTGGCGCCCAACGGGATACTGCTCTATCTCGACGAGATACAATACTTCAACAAAAAACAGCAGCAGTCGCTTTTGGAGTTCATCGAGAGCGGCAAGATAACCCTTATCGCCTCGACGACCGAAAACCCCTATTTTTATGTCTATAACGCCATATTGAGCCGAAGCACCATCTTCGAGTTCATGCCCATCACGCCCGAAGACATACAAAAGGCCGTCCGCCGCGCCTTCACCCTCTGCGCCCGAGAGATGAAAAAGAAGATCGTCCTTGAAGAGGGGGTCACCGAATATATCGCCATGTCCTGCGGGGGAGATGTGAGAAAATCCATAAATGCCGTGGAACTTTTATGCTATGCCAACGGTACAAATGTCAACGACCGGATAGATATCCCCCTTTCCGACGCCAAAGCTGTGACCCAGCGATCCTCCATGCGTTACGACCGGGACGGTGATTCACATTACGACATACTGTCGGCCTTCCACAAGTCGCTGCGCGGTTCCGACGCCGACGCCGCCCTGCACTATCTTGCCCGGCTGCTTGCCGGGGGCGACATGGCTTCTGCCATAAGGCGTATGCTGTGTGTCGCCAGCGAGGATGTCGGGCTGGCCTATCCCCAGGCAATAACGATCGTCAAGGCCTGCTGTGATTCGGCCATGCAGCTGGGCATGCCCGAGGCCAAGCTGCCGCTGGGACAGGCGTGCATCCTTCTGGCCACGGCGCCAAAATCCAACTCGGCGTCGGCAGCCATAGAAGCCGCCATGGCCGACGTCCAGGCCGGGATGACCGGGGATATCCCCGCCCATCTTAAAGACGCCCATTACGGCGGGGCGGCAAAGCTGGGGCGCGGTCTGACCTACAAGTACCCCCATGACTATCCGAATAATTATGTAGAGCAGCAATATCTGCCCGATGCGCTCTCCTCGGCTTCCTATTACAAGGAAGGTATTAACAAGGCAGAGCAGCAGGCCAAGCAGTATTGGCAGAGGATAAAAAAACATGACTAAGCGCGTTATAGCCATTCTTTTCGCATCACTTCTTCTCTTATGCGCCGCGTGCGGCAAGGGCGTCGATGCCCCGGGGCAGACGGCAAATGACACGCCGGATGACCTCCCCGGGATAACCGATGATCCCGCTCCCCCTGAAGATGACAAGCCCAAGGCTGATATCCCGGGCAGCACTGCCGTGGACGGCGGGCCTGTCAGGATGATCGACGCCTCTTTACTGACCGACAACGGCATGACGGTCGAGAACATATTTGCCTGCTCGGATGATACCATCCTCGTCTTTGCGTCATCGTTATCGTCGGGCGTCGTAAGCGAGCAGACCTGGCTTTACCCTTATTCCGTTTCGGACGACGCCTTTACCGGCGACAGCATACCCATCGGGCTGATCGGACAGTATCCGACCTGTGTATTCGACGATGGGACGGTCATGCTGCTCATACAGAACAGCGAAACATACGAGTTCAGCACCATGCTGTTTATCGACCCCGATTCGCTGGCCTGCGAGGAGTATGATATTTCTTCCCTTCCCGATCTTCGCTCCATCGATGTCTCGCCCGATAAAAGGCTGGCCGCGGTATCGACATATGATAGGATGTATATTTCGGACATGTCCTTTGAAAACGAGCTGGCCTCCTTCGATGGCTTTGTCCCGGAGGGCGGAGATCAGGAGTCCGACTTCCATCTGCCCTGTGCCACATCCTGGCTGCCCGACGGAAGCGGAGTCATCGGAAGGGTCCTCGGCTGGGAATGGGTATATTATCCCTTCTTTATGGATAAGGACGGCAATATAACAGAGCTTACAGAATATGAATATCTCTCCCCCATCCCCTGCGGCGGCAGCGACATTCTGATGTGCGACTATTTCTCGGCTTTCCCTAAGGGCATCCTTGATCTGAACAGCATGGAATACACCGCGTTTCCCTCCGACGGTCTTCCCGGAGAGGATGACGATATGAACTATATCTCAGCCGAGACCGCATCGGCCTGCGGGGCGATCTCGGTCGCCTCGGCCTTCCCAGATTCGCAGGACACGATAGCCGAGGTAAGATTTTACCGCGGGACAGAGTTCACAACATCATTTGCCCTCAAACGCGGCCAAGGCTATCCCGCCAGTTTTGAGACATCAAGCATCTCGCCTTCCGGCGGGCTGGCCGTTATGATGACCGGCGCGACGGTTGATTCGCCAAAGGTCATCTACTTTACACCATCAATATAAAGCCATAAAATACGCCCCCGGAGCATCATCAAGCTCCGGGGGCAACCCTTATTCTTTTTTATTTGATATCCATGGGGGTCAGCCTGAGATAATCCTCCAGCGTGCCGTCATTAAGGCAGCATTCGATTATCTGTCGGCCGAGGGGATCGAGATCGTCGGTCAGGAACTGGCTGATCTCTTCCTTGAAGAAGTCGGTCAGGATCTTCGCGCCGGCGTCATAGCCCTCTTCACCCAGCTTGGACTGTGTCTCGGGCCTTAAAAAGGTCTGGCGGATATACTGACCGTCGAGCTTCATGTCGATAAGGGCATAACCAAAAAGCGGGCAGCGGGCCGGGGTCAGATGCTTCATCCTGACGACGCCGTCATGGCGGGCAAGATATTCACGGCTGATCCACTCGCTGACAAAGCCGATCTTATATGCGCCGATATGCTGATTGGGTATCAGAACATTAAGGGTCTTGGGCGCATCGAGTATCTGCTTGAGCAGCAGGTTAGCCTGCGTGACCTTCTTGCCTGTGGCGAAGGGCCAGTAAGAGCCGACACCCTCGCTCTTCATCTTCCCGCCGCCGTCTACGATGCTGGGGTTCTTGAAGCCGCGGGGCGATACCAGCCTCCACAGCCATGCCAGAGAGGGCGGGATTATATGCAGCAGGCCCATTACGCCGTAATTGGGCTCGGCAGCCGTCGAAGGCGGCATGCGGACGCCGAAGCTCCTGACGCTTACCTCCTGGGGCTCTGCGGGAACGATGTTCTCTATCATGTCGCGGGGGATTATGACCCTCGGGTTGGTGCAGGGCTGCCCGTTGGAATCGAGGACATGCTCCCAGATAAGGCAGGTCGCGCCGGGCACGCCGTCCATATTGAGGAAGAGCAGCGGACGGGGCGGATGTATCGAGATCTTTTCATATACAGGGCTGTTGCCGTAAGCATTCATGCTGTCCATGCGCAGGAACCAGCCGTTCTCTGCGTCCATTATCCTCAGCTTTCCCGATTCGGGATCCTGTATCTTGGAATAGGCAACGGCCATATCGTCGGCGATGGGATGTATCTTACAGCTCTCGTTGAGGGTAAGATAATATTTTTCTCCGGTGACGACATGGGTACCGAGCAGCAGCCTTCCGTCGGGCTGACGCTGGAAATCCTCGAGCATCTCGCTCTTGCCGCCGCCCGATGCGCCCTCGTGCATAAAGACGGTCTCATTTTCATAGGGGGTCTCGACCATCGCGGCCGAAGCATGGCAACATACCCATCCCTCCTGCTCGCCTATATCGAGCAGCACCGAGAATACGCCCTTCTTGGCCGAGGGACCGGGATAAAGGTTATATGCAAAGACCTCGTGCAGATCCTTGCTGCGGTTATGCACAACGACCTGCTTGCCGTTGAAATGGGTATGGCGGAAGGGGGGCGCAACATATATTATCGAGCGGGGAACGTAATTATCGTGTACCTCTTCTATGGGTATAAAGCCCTGCATGTTGGCCAGCGAAAGGGCGAAGAAGGCGGCGTTGGCCGGGCAGATCATAAGGCTCTCATAGCCGTATTTATCATCGCCCGCGCGGAAGGGCAGCATTATCAGTCTCTGCTGGGACAGCCAATCGAAGGTCTGCTGGCGGAGGCTTGAAAACTCATATCCGTAAAGCTCTGAGAAACGGGGCTTGTCGGTCGGAAGATCATCGCCGATGACCATCGAGTTGGGGTCTCTGCGGCGCATGTAATCCTCCATAAAGTTGACAAGCGTGCCATTTTTGCATCTGATGACTTCGGCTTCCTTGACGATGCCATTTCCGACGATGTTATAGACGACGTCATATTTGGAGGTGTGTGCAGGGCCGTAACCCATTTCGTCAAGCTCTTCCTGATCCTCTACATAACCGATGGAACGGCACTTTTTAAGGGCCTCCCGCAGGTCGTCAGGCAGAACAAACCGATTGAAATAATCATCTGTGAACATCCGATTCTCCTCCATTTTATCATAGTTTTATGGTCACATAATATCACCCCTCCTCCCCTCGGGTCAATACCAATAATGATTTTTAATTTTTGAGTTTCAAAATACAGCGTTTTCAACAAAAATCTTATTCGTTTTTTATGTAACAATAATCTTGACTTTAAGAAAAACGTAAAAAAAGTCCGGCAGCCATGATGGCTTCCGGACGTGATATATGGTGTATCGCTGTGTTTTTACTGGGGGCTGACGGTGTAGTTGGGAGCTTCCTTAGTGATATAAATATCGTGGGGATGGCTCTCCTTCAGACCGGCGCCGGTGATGCGGACAAACTGACCCTTGAGCTGGAGTTCTTCGATGTTGTGTGCGCCGCAGTATCCCATACCCGAGCGCAGGCCGCCCATCAGCTGATATACCGTGTCGCCGACCTTTCCCTTGAACGGAACGCGGCCTTCGACGCCTTCGGGAACATGCTTCCTTGTGCCGAGCTGGAAGTATCTGTCGCCCGAGCCCTTGGCCATGGCGGCCATAGAGCCCATGCCGCGATAGACCTTAAAGCTCCTGCCCTGATAGACCTCTGTATCGCCGGGGCTCTCTTCGCATCCGGCAAGCAGCGAGCCGAGCATGACGACATCTCCGCCCGCGGCAAGGGCCTTTACGATATCGCCGGAATACTTAACGCCGCCGTCGGCAATGACGGGAATGCCATGCTTCTGTGCCTCGCAGGCAGCGTCATAAATAGCCGAAATCTGGGGAACGCCCACGCCCGCAACAACGCGGGTCGTGCATATCGAGCCGGGGCCAATGCCGACCTTGATAGCGTCAGCGCCGGCGTCGATCAGGGCCTTGGCCGCTTCGGGTGTGGCTATATTGCCGGCAATGACCTGGATATCAAAGGCCTTCTTGACCTTTTTAAGGCACTCGATGATATTCTTGGAATGGCCATGGGCCGAGTCAAGGACAAGAACATCGACATCGGCTTCGATCAGAGCGGCAGCCCTATCGAGAACATCGTTGGTGATGCCTATGGCAGCGGCGCAGAGCAGCCTGCCCTGGGCATCACGGGCGGTGTTGGGATAAACAACAGCCTTTTCGATATCCTTTATGGTAATAAGGCCCTTAAGGGCAAACTTATCGTCGACCAGGGGCAGCTTTTCGATCTTATGCTGACGCAGGATGTTCTTTGCCTCGGCCAGTGTGGTGTTTACGGGGGCCGTGATAAGGCCGCGGCTGGTCATGACCTCGCCGCAGGATTTTGTGAAGTCCTCTTCGAACTTGAGGTCACGGTTGGTCAGGATGCCGACCAGCTTGCCGTTTTCACAGATAGGCACGCCGGAGATCCTGTATTTTGCCATCAGCTGGTCTGCATCGGCCAGCGTATGCTGCGGAGAGAGATAAAAAGGATTGTTGATAACGCCATTTTCCGAACGTTTTACGCGGTCGACATTGTCGGCCTGTTGGGCAATTGGCATGCTCTTATGGATAACGCCGATGCCGCCCTCTCGTGCCAGCGCGATAGCCATCTGGGATTCGGTGACCGTGTCCATGGCGGCGCTCATTAGAGGAATATTCAGCTTTATATTTCTCGTCAGCCTTGTGCCCAGAGAGACTTTATCAGGAGTTACATCGCTTTCCGCCGGTATCAGCAGAACATCGTCAAACGTCACGCCCTCCTTATAAAACTTCTGTGCAGGATTGTCATTGACCATTTTTACCCCTCCGTATTTTTCCGGCGCTCCCCTGCCCTGCGGCAGACGCTCAAAGCCCGCGCCGATTTTTATATAATGTGAAGAATTATATGCCTTTGGCCCGGCATTGTCAACTCATTTGCCGATTTTCGTACTTCTGGCGAAATAAAAGATATATTGCTGTGCAATTCCGGCAAATTCGCCAAAGGCTTTTCCGTCAAAACCGTTTTTATAATATGGGGCGGCCTTTTTCATCCAGGTATCGACCGGGAAGGCGTCCAGCTTGCCCATGCCGAAAAGCAGAAAGCAGTCGGCCACCTTGCGTCCCACGCCATTCAGGCTCATTATATATTTTTCGGCATCCGGAGTATCCATTCTGTCGACGGCCGAAAAATCGACCTCCCCCGCCGCCGTCCGGCGCGCGGCGTTCAATATATAAGGTGCGCGGTATCCGGCATGAAGGATGTCGAGGTCATGCTCCCCCAGCCCGGCGATCCTCTCGGCCGAAGGGAAGGTGCGGTATTTTTCGCCCTCGAACTCGATATCGTCGCCGAAAGCGCCGCAAAGCGTATCTATTATCTTCTGTATCCTCGGGATATTATTGCACTGTGAAATAATAAATGAACAGAGGGCCTCCCACGGCTCCTGCCGAAGGATCCTAAGTCCCCTGCCGTACTCGACGGCCTGCTTCGTAAAATCATCGGAAGCAAAAGCCGCCGATATATCGGTATAGCTGCGGTCGAGATCGAGATACCGGCGCCAGAAGGACTCGAACTCGCTTCTTTCGCATGTTATGTATGTTTTATCGCCGTCTGTCCATATCCTTGCGGCATGTCCGCCGGCAACGCCGACATATCCCCCGCGGTCCGATCTTCTCCAGCGGAAGCACTGTCCGCACTCGAATGTGTGCTGCGGCGAAAACGGCTCTCCGCCCGACAGGCAGACCAGACCGTTATCCTCTTTTATATCAAACATCGGTTTCCTTCCTGCGTCTTATTTTAATTATTATACCATTGCGGGCGCTGTCTTTTCAACCCGTCGCCACCTTATTTCATACCGTCTTTTCACTCCTGCTCATTGCGGCGCGGCGGCACATTATGATATAATTTCGATAATACGGCTGACGCCGCAAAGATAAAAGAGAGGTATTGATTTATGGATCAGTTATGGCTTCTGATGCAGCAGCTGCTGAAAATGTTCGTTTATATGTGTGTCGGATTTCTTCTGGTCAGGGGCGGCGTGCTGAAAAAAGGCGAGAGCCGCGTGCCGGCCCAGATGCTGCTTTATGTTTTCCTCCCCTGCACTATCGTAAACTCGTTTTATACCGGCGACCCGACCGGCGGCGCGGGAAGGCTTATGACCTCTATCCTGCTGGGCGCGGCCGCCCTGGCTGTCGCAATGCTGGTCGCCGCCCTCTGCTTCCGCAAATATCCCATCGATAACTTCAGCGCGGCATTTTCCAACGCCGGATTCATGGGTATACCCCTTATAAGCATGATCCTCGGCGGCAAAAACGTCATATACATTGCCGGTATGGTGGCCCTGCTCAACGCCCTACAGTGGTCATACGGACAGATGATCCTCTCGGGTGAGAAAAAGGTCAAAATGTCGGCCCTGCTCAAAAATCCGATGATAATCGCCTTGGTTCTCGGCCTTGCCGTCTTTTTCCTTCCGGTGCGGCTGCCCGATATAATCGAGACCTGCCTCGGCGGTATGGCGGCCTGCAACACGCCGCTGGCCATGATCGTCCTCGGGCTTTACCTCGGGGAATCCGATCTCAAAAAGGTCTTTTCCAACGGACGGGTATATGTCACCTCTGCCGCAAGGCTCATACTCGTGCCCCTCTGCACGCTGGCCATGCTCTCCCTCTTTCCCGCACCTTATGAAATAAAAATGGCCGTTCTCATTGCCTCCTGCGCGCCTGTCGGCTCCAATGTCGCAATATACGCCCAGAAGCTCAAGCTCGACCACGCCTATGCCGTCGGCCTTGTCTGCGCAAGCACGGTGCTTTCGATCGTGACCATCCCCCTCGTCCTGCTTGCAGCCGGAGCCGTATGGGGCGTATGATCGCGGCCAAAGCCTACTATACCGATTCGGTATAAAAAATAATATTTTTATTGTTATTTAAGCCCAAATGTATCTTCATTTGGGCTTAAAATTTTGTAAGCTACCAAATAATATCATTTCAGCGTTTTAAACATGTTTTAGCGTCATTTTATGTGCAAAATCACAACTTAAAAGGAAATCTCTATAAATGGCGCGGCATTATTGAATAAAACTATTTGCTTTACCTGCCTCATTCGAGTAAACTCAATTTGAAAAAAATGAAAATATGTCATTTTATGGCGCGCCGATTTAAAAATGACGTATTATCTTTTTTTACAAAAGACGCCGCCGCTCCGGAACGGCAGGGTCTTCAATCTCTAAGGAGGATCGCATTTTGAAAAAGAGACTGTTAGCCATGCTTCTGGCTGCCATCATGCTGATCGGCATGACGGCCTGCGGCTCCAACAACGACGCTGATGTTGACAACAACAATAACGCCGAACAGGGCCAGGACCAGAATCAGGAAACCGAAAAGAAAGATACCTTTACGGTCGCCATCAGCTATATGCCCGACCAGCTGTCGCCCAACAACGGCGGTTCCGACGACTATACATCCATGACGCGCCCCCTCTATGACCGTCTGTTCATGGAGAACAACGAGGGCGGCATTGACTATTATCTGGCCGATAGCCTGACCATCTCTGAGGACGGCAAGACATACGAGGTCCACATCCGTGACGACGCCAACTGGTCCGACGGCGAGCCCATCACAGCCGAGGATGTCGAGTTCACCGTCAACTACTCCATCCTGAAGAACGGCTATTCCAGCGTTACTCGTGTCAACGGCCAGGATGCCACAATGGAAGTTGTTGATTCCAAGACCATCCGCTTCAACCTTCCCGAGCCCTATGCCTATTATGTCGTCGTTCTTTCCGGCCTGACCCTTTATCCTTCCCACGCCTTTGATGGTGATCCCCAGAAGGTCCTTGACAACGTAACATATTACGCGCAGCCCGGCTTTGTCACCTCCGGCCCCTATGTTGTCAGCGAGATCAACGCCGACAGCGTCATATATAAGGCCCGTGACGATTATTACAGGGGCAAGCCTCAGGTACAGACGGTCGTTATGAAGGTCATCGGTTCCGGCTCCACAAGGGCTATCGCCTTTGAGAACGGCGAGATCGACTATATGCGTCTTACAACAGCCGACGAGCTGGAAAAGTACAGCGCCCAGAGCGACAAGTACAACATCTATTCCTTCTCCGAAGCACGTCTTAACTATCTCCAGGTCAACCCCTATGGTCCCGCCAACCTGACAGATGAGCAGCGCGAAGCTCTCTTCTATGCCATCGACGGCGATCAGGTCATCGAAGGCGCTTATGGCTCCGACAAGCTGGCCACCAACCCCAACTCGCTGCTGACACCCGATATCTCCCTGTATGATCCCAACACGCCCGACTATGTGTTTGATCTTGAAAAGGCCAAGGAGCTGGCCGATGCTTCCGGCCTGACAGGCATGACCCTGACATACATCTACAACGCCGACCGTCCCAACATGGAGGCCGTCGCCGTTGTTCTCCAGCAGCAGCTCCAGAAGATCGGCGTCAACCTCCAGATCGAAGGCATGGATTCTTCCTCCTTCTTCCCCAGGTTCTTTGCCGTTTCCTTCTCTTCCGGCCAGGAGAACACATGGGATCTCGGCACAAACGGCTGGGACTCCATGCGCGGTTCGACACTCAACCAGTCATACAGCTATATGAACCAGACCAAGAATGCCTGGGGTCTGACACCCTTCTGCGGCGAGCTGGCCTATAAGGTCAACACGACCACAGATAAAGATGAGGCCAAGAAGCTGGCCAGCGAGGTCGTTCAGATCGCCCTGGATCAGCACCGCATCTATCCTCTTACATACACAAACTATGTAATGGTATCGCAGAAGAACGTAAAGGGTCTTGACGCCAAGCCGATCGTCCCTGAGTTTGCCGATTATCTGGCTATTTCTGTCGACGGTTAATTCATTTGCGTAAAGCGAGGCTGCTCGGTGTACCCGGGCAGCCTTTCTTTGAAGAAAGGAAAAGCAATGGCTAAATATTGTTTACGCAAGCTGGCGCAGCTTATGATCGTTATGGTGCTCATCTCCTTTTTCTCCTTTGCCATAATCGACTTAGCCCCCGGCGATATTTCATCAATGTATCTCACCGCCGAAATGACCGAAGAGGAACAGGCCGAGATCATCGCAAGCCTCGGCCTCGACCGCAGCATGCCCGAGCAGTACCTGGCATGGGCCAAAGAGGTCCTTCACGGCAATTTTGGCATTTCCCTCTCTTATAAGACGCCGGTCGCCCCCATGCTTCTGCGCCGGCTTCCCTCCACCATTCTCCTTATGGGCACATCCATGCTGCTTTCGCTGGCCCTTTCCATACCTCTCGGCCTTATCGCCGGCTATAAGAAAAACACATGGATAGACAACCTCATATCCGGCTTCGCATACTTCGGCATGTCGATCCCCTCCTTCTATTTCGGCATGCTTATGATAATACTCTTCACCGCTACCCTTCATGTCCTCCCCTCCTCCGGCATGCATTCGGTCGGAGTAAACACGCCGATCGACACCCTCAAGCATATGTTCATGCCGGTCATGACGATGGCCCTCAGCTCGCTGGCCTCCAAGACCCGCTATGTCCGCGCAAACACCATCGGACAGCTCAGCGAGGAATATGTCCTCGCCGCAAAATCAAAGGGATGTACTCCCGCACAGATCCTGCGCAAGCACGTTCTTAAAAACACACTTCTGCCTATAATCACGATAATCGGAATGAATATGGCCTCGCTGGTCTGCGGCTCTTTTATCATCGAGAGCGTCTTTGGCTGGCCCGGCGTCGGAAGCTTTGCCATGGAAGCCATCGGCAAGAGGGATTATCCCGTCATCATGGCCTATGTCATGCTTTCCGGCTTCATTCTTGTCGTCGGCAACTTTGTCGCCGATATTCTTTACTCTTTCGCAGACCCGAGAATCAAAAGGGGGATCGACGCAGCAAATGGAAAATAAAGTCGTCTTTGACGAAAACTCTTTCGTCCGCATCGAAAAAAAGCAGCAGGAGCTGGGCACGGTATATCACCGCAGCTTCTGGAAGGAAATGCTCAAAGAGATCAAGTCCAATCCGGCGGCCGTTTTCGCCGTCATATATCTTATATTCATAATCACGGCGGCCCTTCTTGCCCCGCTCAGCCCCTATGATCCCAATGAGCTGGATTTTTCAAATAAGTTCGCCCCCGTATCGGCACAGCATCCCTTTGGCTGCGACGATTTCGGCCGCGACTATCTGACCCGCGCCCTTTACGGAGGCCGCGTTTCCCTTATGGTCGGCTTCTCGGCCATGCTGGTCACGGTCTTTATCGGCACGACGATCGGCATCTTCTCGGGTTATATCGGCGGCAAGTTCGATATGCTGCTCATGCGGTTCACCGATATCTTCCTTGCACTGCCCAGCATGCTGCTCATGATCGTCCTCAATACCCTGCTCAAGCCGGGCATGACGACCCTCATCATGGTCTTGAGCCTTTTCTCGTGGGCGTCGGTCGCCCGCATCACCCGCGCCGAAACGATGTCCCTTAAAGAACGCGACTTCGTCAATGCCTCCCGCAACCTGGGCGCAAGCAGCCTGCGCATTGCCGTGTTCCACATTCTGCCCAATATCCTCGGCCCGGTCATCGTCGCCGCCAGCCTCGGCGTCGCAAGCGCCATCCTGACCGAGTCCTCGCTTAGCTTCCTCGGCCTCGGCATATCCATCCCCCACGCGTCCTGGGGCAGCATGCTCCAGTCGGCCCAGGGATATATCCTCGACAGGCCGATCCTTGCCGTCTATCCCGGTCTGCTTATCCTGCTGACCGTTCTCAGCTTCAACATCCTTGGCGACGTCCTGCGCAGCGCGCTCGAGCCCAAGATCGTGAAATAAGGAGGAAACATGAGCACACTTATCAAAATAAGGGATCTTGCCGTCTCCTATTTCACCTATGCCGGCGAGGTCCAGTCGGTCCGCGGCGTCGACCTCGACATTGAAAACAGCAAAACGACAGCCATCGTCGGCGAGTCGGGCTGCGGCAAATCGGTAACGGCAAAAACACTGCTCGGCCTTATCGAGCGTCCGGGCAAGGTCAAGGAAGGCAGCCATATCTATTACGGCGAGGACGAACAGGATATCCTCACCTTTACCGAAAAGCAGTGGCAGGCCTTCCGCGGCAAGGAATGCTCGATGATATTCCAGGACGCGCTGGTCTCCCTCAACCCCACCATGCCGGTCGGCAAGCAGATCATGGAGAACCTTGCCAACCACAATGACGGCGGCATGTCTCAGGGCGCCATACGCGAAAGGGCCCGCGAGATGCTCGATCTGGTCGGCATACCCGATTCCGAGAGCTGCATGGAGAAATATCCCCACGAGCTTTCGGGCGGAATGAGACAGAGGGTCATGATCGCGACGGCGCTCATCACCGACCCCAAGCTGCTTATCGCCGACGAGCCGACGACCTCCCTCGACGTTACGATACCGGCGCAGATACTCGAGCTTATGAAGCAGCTCCAGAAAAAACGCGGCATGGCCATCATCATGATAACCCACGACCTCGGCGTCGTCGCCGACATGGCCGACAATATAATCGTCATGTATGCCGGAAAGATCGTCGAGCGCGGCGTCAGCGAGGATATCTTCTATGATCCCCGCCACCCCTACACATGGGCGCTTATGAACTCTGTCCCTCGCCTCGACCTCGACCGCAAGGAACAGCTTACGACCATCGAGGGCTCTATCCCCGACGTCATCCATCCGCCAAAGGGCTGCCCCTTCTGCAGCAGATGCCCCTATGCCATGAATGTCTGCGCCGAATACATGCCCGAGCCGCTTGATATAAGCGACACCCATCAGGTGTCCTGCTGGCTTACCGATCCCCGTGCCGCCATGAGCGGCGTACCCTTTAAAACCGGAGGGAAAAACATATGAGCACAAGACCCATCGAGCTTGAGGTAATAAACCTCTGCAAATACTATAACGCCGGAAGAAAGCGCGTCCTCAAGGCGGTCGACGATGTCTCCTTCGTCATTCACAAGGGCGAGACCCTCGGCATAGTCGGCGAGTCGGGCTGCGGCAAGACGACCTGCGGCAAGACCTGCATCGGTATGCTCAACAAGACCGGCGGCCAGGTGCTCTATCAGGGCAAGGATGTCCACGCCATGACCAAAAAAGAGCGCTTCGACTTCAGCGGCAAGGTCCAGATGATCTTCCAGGACCCCTATGCCTCCCTTGACCCCCACCAGAAGGTATACAGCATCGTCGCCGAGGGCATACGCATCCATAAGCTGGCCAAAACAAAGGCCGAGGAAGAAGAGATGGTCCTCCGTCTGCTTGACATGGTCGGCCTCAACTCGGAGCACGCGATGCGCAACGTCCACGAGTTTTCCGGCGGCCAGCGCCAGAGGATCGGCATCGCAAGGGCGCTTTCGGTCGACCCCGAGTTTCTGTTCTGCGACGAGCCGATCTCGGCCCTTGATGTTTCGATACAGGCGCAGATAATTAATCTTCTGGTCAAGCTCCAGAAGGAGCACGACCTGACCATGCTCTTTATCGCCCACGATCTTTCGATGGTCAAGCACATCTCCGACCGCATTGCCGTCATGTATCTCGGCAATATGATCGAGACCTCTGATTCCAACGAGCTTTACAAAAATCCGCTTCATCCCTATACAGAGGCCCTCCTGTCGGCCGTCCCGGTGGCCGATCCCCGCGTATCGCGCCAGAGGCAGAAGATCATGCTGTCGGGCGATGTGCCCAGCCCCATCGATCCCCCTCCCGGCTGCCGCTTCAGCGGGCGCTGCTCCAAGTGCATGGACATATGCATGAAGGAACGCCCCGTCCTGCGCGAGATAGAGCCGGGACACCACGTTGCCTGCCATCTTTATGACTAAAATATTTTAAATGAAAGGAACATACAAAATGGAAGTTATCAAAACCCTTCCTGACATTTTCGACGAGTTTGACGACCAGCGCCGCAAGTCCTTTATGGCGGCCTATGAGATCAAGGAAAAGAACATCCCCTTTGTCGGCACATTCTGCACATACACGCCGACAGAGATCATCATGGCCTCGGGCGCTGTCCCCGTCGGCCTCTGCTCCTTTTCGGACGAGACCATCCCCGACGCCGAGCAGGATCTGCCCCGCAACCTCTGCCCCCTTGTCAAATCGAGCTACGGCTTCGCCAAGACACAGAAGTGTCCCTTCTTCTATTTCTCCGATCTGATCATCGGTGAAACGACCTGCGACGGCAAGAAGAAAATGTATGAGATGCTGGGCGAGTTCAAGGATGTCTACGTCATGGAGCTGCCCAACCGCCAGAGCGAAGAGGGCCGCAAGCTGTGGCGTACAGAGGTCATCAAGCTGAAGGAAAAGCTGGAAGAAAAGTTCGGCGTCGAGATCACCGAGGAAAAGGTCCGCGAGCAGGTACATCTTTCCAACGAGAACCGCCTTGCCCTGCGCCATTTCTATGAGCTTCAGAAGATGGATCCCCCTCCCATGGCCGGCCTTAACCTTTACAGCGTCCTCTATGGCTCCAACTTCAAGTTCGACCGCCGCAAGGCCATCGACGATGTAAAAGCCCTTACAGAGCGCATCAAGAGCGAATATGAAGCCGGAAACAAGCCCATCCCCAAGCGCCCCCGCATCATGGTCACCGGATGCCCCATCGGCGGCAACGCCATGAAGGTCGTCAAGGCCATCGAGGCCAACGGCGGCAATGTCGTCTGCTTCGAGAATTGCAGCGGCGCAAAGTCGGTCGACGAGCTTATCCGCGAGGATACCGATGATATCTACGGCGCTATCGCCGATCGTTATTTCAACATCGGCTGCTCGGTCATGACCCCCGACAGCAACCGCCTCAAGCTGATGGAGAGGCTGCTTGACGAATACAAGATCGACGGCGTTATCGAAGTCACCCTTCAGGCCTGCCATACATACAATGTCGAGGCCTATACCATCAAGAAGTTCGTCACAGGTAAGAATGTTCCCTATATGCAGATCGAGACAGACTACTCCTCCGCCGATATCGGCCAGATCAACACACGCTGCGCCGCCTTTATCGAAATGCTCTAATTTCCCCGGAAATAGGGACAGCAAAGCCTCCCGCGTGATTCGCCGCGCGGGAGGCTTCTTAATTGAAAAGCCCCGCGGCTTTGAAACCGCGGGGCTTTGTGTATGTATGTTTATTTATTGCGATAGATGATATCTTCCCTCTTGGGGCCGGTCGAGATGATAGTGATGGGATAACCAATCTTCTCTTCGATGAACTCGATGTACTTCTTTGCGTTCTCGGGCAGCTTGTCATAATCGCGGCAGCCGATGATATCGCTCTTCCAGCCGTCGACATATTCATAGACCGGCTTTGCGCGGTTGAGCAGCGGTGTGACAGGGAAGTCGGTCGTGATCTCCCCGTCGATATCATAGGCCGTGCAGACCGGGATCTTGTCAAGATAGCCCAGCACGTCGATGAGCGACAGGCAGACGTCGGTGCAGCCCTGAAGCATGCAGCCGTACTTTACGGCGACCGTATCGAGCCAGCCCATACGCCTGGGCCTGCCGGTCGTTGCGCCGTATTCGCCGCCGTCGCCGCCGCGGTCACGGAGCTCCTTGGCCTCGTCGCCGAATATCTCGGAGACAAAGTCGCCGGCGCCGACAGCCGAGGAATAGGCCTTTACGACAACGATGACCTGCTTGATCTCATGGGGAGGCACGGAAGCGCCGACTGAGGCGAAACCGGCCAGCGGAGAGGAAGAGGTCGTGAAGGGATAGATACCGTTGTCGGGATCCTTGAGCGAGCCCAGCTGACCCTCGAGAAGAACGGTCTTACCTTCCTTGATGGCCTTATTGATGAATACGGCCGTATCGCCGACAAAGGGACGCAGCCTTTCGCGGTAGGATACCAGCTCGTCATATATCTTCTTCGGCTCGAGAAGCTCTGTCTGATGATAGAGGGCCGAAAGGGTTATATTCTTCTGCTCGCAGGCCTTTTCCAGCTTTTCCATAAGGCCCTGATCGTCATAAAGGTCGCAGACCTGGATGCCGATCTTGAGGTATTTATCGGAATAGAAGGGTGCGATGCCCGACTTGGTGCTGCCGAAGCCCTTGCCGCCCAGTCTCTGCTCTTCAAGTGCATCGAAAAGGACATGATACGGCATAACGACCTGCGCCCTGTTGGAAACAAGGATATTGGGCATGGGGACGTTCTTTTCAAGGATGCTGTCCAGCTCTTTAAAGAACTGCTCAAGATTGAAGGCGACGCCCTGTGCGATGACGTTTGTCACATTCTGACGAAAGATGCCCGACGGCAGGAGATGGAGAGCAAACTTTCCGTATTGATTTATAATGGTGTGGCCGGCATTGGCTCCGCCCTGAAAGCGAACGACGATGTCGCTGTCCTCGCTCAAAAGGTCGGTGACCTTTCCCTTACCTTCGTCACCCCAGCAGCCTCCGACGATTGCTCGTACCATGTATGGCTTCCTCCTAACATATATTTGAAAATAGGTTCGCAGACACAAAAACACCGGGTCAAAAGCAGCTTCTGACCCAATAAACCTTTCATGACACATTCTGCATAATCATTATAATAACGGCGGCCCATAAATGCAAGTCAATTACGACAATATTTTATGATATTTCGCCGTCAAAGTCATGTTTTTCATCAATTATTGAATCATTTGCCCAGAAATGCAAAAACTCCGGCGCGGCATGGCGCCGCGCCGGAATG
>CAKUAK010000060.1 GCA_934636325.1 uncultured Eubacteriales bacterium | reverse complement strand
AAGAAACGATGGAAGCACCGGAACCCCTACAAACCCAGGACACAGAGAAGCCCCGGCAGGCATCGTAAACACGATGACCTGCCGGGGTATCCCAGGAATTACTTGTTACCCCTGTGAGGGGGGAACGTATCTGCGGCGATGTTTTTATATTCTCGCTTTTAGAAAAACTCAATCGATCTGCTCGACGGCGAACATATTGAGGGTCTTTGACATCTTGACGTCCTTTTTGGAAAGCAGCAGCTTTTCCTTCAGCTCTTCGTTTTCTTCAAGCAGCTCGGGCGAGATGATGCATTTTATCGAGATCGGCAGGATGGGGTATCGGGATATGCCCGAGAGAAGTCCAAGCACCTGCGCGCCGCGGTCGAGAGGATTGACGGCGCACAGCGTCGCGTTCTCCATGCGGTTGCTCTGGCTCTCCAGCGAGAAATTGGTAAAGGTATCAAAATACTCTACGCTGCCGAAAAAGAGGTTGCGGCAGTTTTCCGGGTCGTCGAAGGAGGCGATGTCATAATAAAATGTGACGGCATTCTGGTCGATCTCCAGTATGTTGCGGACGATGCGCTTGAAGCGGCCGTCATAGAAATAAACATATGTCCGGCGCTGGGGGAAAAACGCCCCCATATTTTTCTGCGGCGCTTCGGCCTGGGCTTCCGGGATATAGTCGATCAGCTGTTGGACCTTGACGCCGAGGACATCGGCGATGTCGAAAAGGGTCTCTATGTCGATCGTTATGTCGCCGGTCTCGTACTTGGAGAGGGTGGCTTTGCTTTTATGTATCTTTTCCGAAAGCTCGAGCAGGGTCAGTTTTTTTGCCTTGCGGTAAAGCCTTATGCGGCTGCCTATATGCAGGCTGACTTCTTTCATTATTTTCCCACCGTTTCAAAAATTATATATCTCATATCTCTTTCATTTGCGGTATTCTTTTTATACATTATATCACATGTTCGGCGGTGTTTTCTACTTAAAATAAAGTTTTTTATTTGCTGCGTTTCGCTAAAGTATCATCGTGGTCGAAAATACGGCGCGGATGTGCCGAAGCAGCGGCTTTTTTGCAAATCTATTCTTTAAATAATACAGGTGATATGGTATAATCAAAAACAAGGCATATGTGGTAAGGGGTCAAAAATCATCTCCGCATCGTGGAGCGGATATTGACACAATCCCGATTTATTGTTATGCTTAAAAATATTTGAGTAGATTTTACTGTATAGGAGGTTCTATTATGTCGGGACATTCCAAATGGCATAATATACAAAAAACAAAGGGCGCGCAGGACGCCAAAAAGGCAAAGATATTCACAAAGTATGCCCGCGAGATGGCTATCGCTATCCGTGAAGGCGGCGCTGATCCTGCCAGCAACTCTAAACTGGCGGCCATCATCGCCAGGGCAAAGAGTGAAAACGTGCCCAACGACAACATCAACCGCACCCTTCAGAAATACCAGAGCGGCGCCGCGGCCGAAAACTATGAGTACATAAACTACGAAGGCTACGGCCCTGCCGGTATTGCTGTCATCGCCGAGTGCCTTACCGATAACCGCAACCGCACCGTTGCCGATGTCAGGCATTATTTCGATAAGTACGGCGGAAATCTGGGTGCTGCCGGATGTGTTTCCTGGCAGTTCGACCGCAAGGGTGTCATCGTTATCGACGGCGAGGATCTTGACGAAGAGGCCGTCATGATGCAGGCCCTCGATGCCGGCGCCGCCGACTTTGATGCCTCCGAGGATGTATTCGAGGTCTATACCGATCCCGACGACTTTGACGCCGTCAAGGACGAGCTTTCAAAGCAAGGCCTGACCTTCCTTGAAGCCCAGATAGAGATGGTCCCCCAGACCTATGTCAAGCTGACAAATGAGGACGACATAAAGAACATGACCAAAATGCTTGAGCTGATGGAGGATAACGACGATATTCAGAACGTGTGGCATAACTGGGATCAGGACTAATTGAGGCGAAAAGCCCGGATTTGAACGAAAAGTTTGCATAAATCTGAACTTTTAAGCGGGTGTCACTTAAAAAAATAAAGTAAAACCGGCTGAGCGATGACATACATGAATCTTCTGCTGCGATATACAGGGGGATCTAAATATGCGTCTCGAAGCGGTAAAAAAGATTATTTAACAGAGATCGAGATTAGAAAATACAGCCTAAAGACTGTGCGGGTGTATGATACTGATCTTGATCTCTTTTTGCGTTTTTGCAGAGATCAGGCCGGGGCGATGATGTCGAATATAAAACTTCACCCGTCGATAACGCCTTATTCGCAACGCAGGCGGTTTTTGCAGCTCCGAGAGGGAAAGAAGCGGGGTCTGCGCGATACAGAAACTTGACTTTGACACCATGGTCGGTTATCATTAATAGAGTTGAATAAAGTGAAACAGCATTGTTTTGACACTAAACGCAAATAAAAATCAGATATATCAAAGGGAGAAGAGGCCTCAATGACAGATCGGGGAAAGATACGCAATTTTTCCATAATCGCACATATAGACCATGGCAAGTCGACCCTTGCCGATCGTCTGCTGCAGATGTGCAATGCCGTAAGCGAGCGCGAGATGACTAACCAGCTGCTCGACAATATGGAGCTGGAACGCGAGCGCGGCATAACGATAAAGGCTCGCGCCGTTCTGCTTGAGTATGATGCTCTCGACGGAGAGAGATATCGCCTCAACCTTATAGATACGCCGGGTCACGTCGACTTCAATTACGAGGTATCACGGTCCCTGGCCGCCTGCGAGGGCGCGCTGCTGGTCGTCGACGCGGCCCAGGGGATAGAGGCCCAGACGCTGGCCAATACCTACCTGGCGCTGGAGAACGACCTCGAGGTCCTGCCGGTCATAAATAAGATCGACCTTCCCTCGGCCCAGCCGCAGGTCGTCAAAGAGGAGATAGAGAACATCATAGGTATCCCGGCCATGGACGCGCCGGAGGTCTCGGCAAAGGCAGGGATCAATATCCGCGATGTGCTCGAAGATATCGTAAAAAATGTGCCGCCTCCCCCTAAGGGCAGGGATGACTGTTGCCGGGCGCTCATATTCGACAGCCAGTACGACCCGTATCGCGGCGTTATAGTTTTTGTCCGCGTGTTCGACGGCCGGTTCGAGCCGGGCATGAAGATCAAAATGATGGCCACCGGCGCCGAGTTCCAGATCGTTGAGGTCGGATATCTTCGCTCGCTGGGCTATGAGCCTGCCGCCTCCCTTGAAGAGGGCGAGGTCGGCTATATAACGGCCAGCATAAAGACGGTAGGAGATACCCATGTCGGCGATACCGTGACCGACGCCCTTTCGCCGGCCGCCGAGCCTCTTAAAGGCTATCGCAAGGTGCAGCCGATGGTCTTTTCGGGACTTTATCCCGCCGACGGCAAGAAGTATCCCGATCTGCGCGACGCCCTCGAAAAGCTCCAGCTCAACGATGCATCCCTGACCTTTGAGCCGGAAAGCTCTGCGGCGCTGGGCTTTGGCTTCCGCTGCGGATTCCTCGGTCTGCTCCATCTTGAAATAATCCAGGAGAGGCTTGAGCGCGAATATAACCTTGACCTTATTACAACGGCGCCCAGCGTCGTTTACAAGGTCAAAATGATGAACGGCGAAGAGCGCTGGATAGACAACCCGCTCAATTACCCCAACCCCAGCGAGATAGAATATGCCGAAGAGCCTATTGTAAAGGCCAGCATCATTACGCCCTCAGAGTATGTCGGGAACCTGATGGATCTCTGTCAGGACCGCCGCGGCGTATTTAAGGATATGAAATACCTCGACACCAACAGGGTCGAGCTGCATTATGAGCTGCCGCTCAACGAGATAATCTATGACTTCTTCGACGCGCTCAAATCCCGGACGAGGGGATATGCGTCGCTCGACTATGAACTGCTGGGTTACCAGAAGTCGAATCTTGTAAAGCTCGATATCCTGCTCAACGGCGACGTGGTCGATGCCCTTTCCTTTATAGTCCATGCCGATAAGGCCTATGCCAGGGGGCGCAAGATCGCCGAAAAGCTCAAGGACAATATCCCGCGCCAGCTCTTCGAGATACCCGTACAGGCGGCCATCGGCGGCAAGGTAATTGCCCGCGAGACGGTCAAGGCCATGCGCAAGGACGTTCTTGCCAAATGCTACGGCGGCGATATCAGCCGAAAGAAGAAGCTGCTGGAAAAGCAGAAGGAGGGCAAGAAGCGCATGCGCTCTCTCGGATCTGTCGAGGTCCCGCAGGAGGCCTTTATGGCCGTCCTTAGGCTCGACGAGGATTAATGCCGATGGCTTCGCTTGGCGTTTATATACACATTCCGTTCTGCAAGCGGAAATGTGATTATTGTGACTTCTACTCGATATGCGGCTATGACGATAAGCTGATGGCTCGCTATCTGTCGGCTCTGACAGAGCAGATAGACGAGTATTTCAGGTATAACCACCCGCCGGTCGATACGATATACATTGGGGGCGGGACGCCCTCGGTATTCGGCGGGAAGCGGATCGAAAAGCTGCTCAAGCACCTTAGATCCCGGGTCCAGCTGGATAAATATCCCGAGATAACCGTCGAGGTAAATCCCGAAAGCGTCGATGAAAAGCTGCTCAAGCAGCTGCGCTTGGCCGGGGTCAACCGTATTTCGATGGGCATACAGTCGGCCGACAACGACCAGCTGGCGGCCATCGGGCGGCTCCACACCTTCGAGGGGGCCTGCGGCGCATATCGGCTGGCCTCGAAGTATTTTGACAATATATCGGTCGATCTCATATACGCGCTGGAGGGGCAAAGCGTCGAGAGCTGGATGGATTCGCTCGAAAAGGTCGTCGCCTTGAAACCCGCCCATATATCCTGCTATTGCCTGAAGGTCGAAGAGGGTACTCCGCTGGCCCGCCGCGGCTGCGAGCAGCCGCCCGAGGATATCCAGGTAGAGATGTACCTGAAGGCGATAGACCGCCTTGCCGAATGTGGGTATAAACAATACGAGATATCCAACTTTGCCCGCGACGGAAAGATATCCCGCCACAACAGCAAATACTGGGATCTGACCGAATACCTCGGGCTGGGATGTGCCGCCCACAGCTTTTACGGCGGGCAGAGGTTCTCTTTTATAGCCGATGTGAACAAGTTTATCGACGGTGTTTTCGGCAAAAAGCCGATAGCCGAGGATGTCGACGAGCTGGCCTATATCAACCACAGCGGGGAATATGTCATGCTCAAGCTGAGAACATGCGAGGGGATAGACCCCGATCTTTTCGAGCATAGGTTCCAGACCTCCTTTGCCCCGTATGAGAAGCTGCTTCAGAAATACATCGACGGCGGCTTTGCAAAAAAGGAGATGGGCAGATACAGCCTTACGTCAAAAGGCTTCCTCGTGTCCAATATGATAATCGGCGATCTTGTCAATTCTGTATGCCCGGCCGAGTAAAGAATAATAAATAAGACCATTCGCCGATATTCGGGCGGACGGTCAAAAAAGGCCCGTGCGTGATACTCACGCACGGGCCTTTGCGTATTAAAGCTATTTTGTCGAAACAAACTTGCTTATGCGGTCCATGGCCTTTTTGAGGGTCTCCATAGAGTAGGCATAGGATATGCGGACATGATCCTTGCCCGATTCGCCGAAGGCGTCGCCGGGAACGACGGCCACCTGCTGTGCCTTGAGCAGCGATTCGACGAAGTCTCCGCCGTCCTTTGCGAACATCGAGACATCGGGGAAGATATAGAAAGCGCCCTCGGGCTCGAAGCAGTCGAAGCCCATATCGGTCAGCGCCTTATAGAGATATAGGCGGCGCTGGTCATATTCCTCGCACATGCGCCTTGTGTCGGGCAGACCGTTCTGAAGAGCCTCGATGGCGGCATACTGCGCGGGGGTCGAAGCGCACATGAGGGCATACTGATGGATCTGGGCGACATAACGCATGAGCTCCTTGGGACCGCAGCAGTAACCCAGTCTCCAGCCGGTCATGGCGAAGGCCTTGGAGAAGCCGCTGACGACAACGGTGCGCTCGCGCATGCCCTCGATCGAAGCGAAAGAGGTGTGCTTGAAGCCGTAGCTCAGCTCGGCATAGATCTCGTCGGTTATGACAAGGATATTTGTATCCTTGATGACCTCCGCGATGGCTTCGAGTTCTTCCTTCTTCATAACGCCGCCGGTGGGGTTGTTGGGGTAAGAGAGTATAAGCACCTTGGATTTGGGCGTGATGGCCGCTTTAAGGGCTTCGGGGGTCAGCTTGAAGCTGTCCTCCTTTTTTGTGACGATGGGCACAGGCTTTGCACCGGTGAGGGAAGCCAGCGGGCCATAGCATACGAATGCGGGCTCGGGGATAAGGATCTCGTCGCCGACCGTAAGGAAGGCGCGGAGACATAGATCAATGGCTTCCGATCCGCCGACCGTAACGAGGACCTCGCTTTCGGGGTCATAGGATATCTCAAAGCTCTTTTCAAGATACTTGCTTATCTCGCGGCGGAGCTGGATCAGGCCGCTGTTGGCCGTATACTGGGTCTTGCCTGCAAGCAGAGAATCTATGCCTGCCTGCATGACATGCCTGGGGGTAATGAAATCAGGTTCTCCGACGCCAAGGGATATGGCGTCGGGCAGGGTCTCCATGATACCGAAATACTTTCTGATACCAGAAGGTTTCATCTCGGCCACAGCCGAGGGGATCACATTGGAATAATCAAACATACTCATTGCCTCCTCACAAAAATAATATTAAGTTAAAAAAGAACAGATGTCGCAAAGAACGATCAGAAGCTGATCCTTTCGGAAATATAAGCCTTCAGCTCGGACAGGGGGATACGTACCTGCTCCATGCTGTCGCGCTCGCGGACCGTGACGCAGCCGTCGGTCTCGCTGTCGAAGTCATATGTCACGCAGAAGGGCGTGCCGATCTCGTCCTGGCGGCGATAGCGCTTGCCGATAGAGCTGCTGTCATCGAAGTCGCAGTTGAACTCGGCCGAAAGATCGGCATAGACCTCGGAGGCCTTTTCGCTCAGCTTCTTGGAAAGGGGCAGGATGGCGCACTTGACCGGCGCGAGGGCGGGATGAAGATGCTGCACGACGCGGGTGTCGTTCTTCTCGGAGTCGATGACCTCTACATCATAGGCGTCGATAAGAAATGCCAGCGCGACGCGGTCGGCGCCCAGCGAAGGCTCTATGACATAGGGGATATACTTTTCGTCGGTCTCCTGGTCGAAGTATTCCATCGACTCGCCCGAATCGTTCTGATGGGCCTTGAGGTCATAATCGGTGCGGTCGGCGATGCCCCAGAGCTCGCCCCAGCCGAAGGGGAAGAGGAACTCGAAGTCGGTCGTCGCCTTGGAATAATGGGAAAGCTCCTCGGGCTCGTGGTCGCGCAGCCTGAGGTTCTCTTCTTTAAGTCCCAGCGAGAGCAGGAAGCTCTTGCACTGCGAACGCCAATAGTCGAACCATTCGAGGTCTGTGCCTGGCTTGCAGAAGAACTCGAGCTCCATCTGCTCGAACTCCCTTGTCCTGAAGGTGAAGTTGCCCGGTGTGATCTCGTTGCGGAAGCTCTTGCCTATCTGGCCGATGCCGAAGGGGATCTTCTTGCGCGTCGTGCGCTGGACATTCTTGAAGTTGACGAATATGCCCTGGGCCGTCTCGGGACGCAGATAGATCTCTGTCGTCGAATCCTCCGTGACGCCCTGGAAGGTCTTGAACATCATGTTGAACTTGCGTATATCGGTGAAATCGCTCTTGCCGCAGCCGGGGCAGGGGATGGCGTTATCCTTGATATACTGGCTCATCTGCTCGTTGCTCATGGCCTCGACATTGACGTCGGTGATGCCCTTTTCGTTATTGTATGCCTCGATGAGTTGGTCGGCGCGGTGCCTCATCTTACAGTGGCGGCAGTCGATCAGCGGGTCGTTGAAGTTGACGACATGGCCAGAGGCCACCCATGTGCGGGGGTTCATCAGTATCGCGCAGTCAAGGCCGACGTTATAGGGCGACTGCTGGACGAACTTCTTCCACCATGCCTTTTTAACATTGTTCTTGAACTCGACGCCCAGCGGGCCATAGTCCCATGTGTTGGCGAGACCGCCATAGATCTCGCTGCCGGGGTAAATATATCCTCTGCTTTTACAGAGGGTGACGATCTTGTCCATCGTTTTTTTCGTATTATCCATTCCTGTCACCATACCTTCCGTGTACTTGGAAAAAACATTTCTACAACATAGTATTGTATATAAAAAACGCCCTCAGGTCAAGTCAAAGCTATGTATAAAATGCACTATTATCACCGCCGTTTTTTGATATGCCGCTGATCCGTGCCCGGCTATGGCCAGAAGCCCGATATTTCCCCGCTTGACAAGGGGCGCGGTATATGATAATTTATCTTGAATCTGATTTTCGGGGCGCGATCCGCCCTGGTGTGAAAGGAGCCTTCCGCCCGTCGTGGAGGTAAAGTAATATGAGTTCGGAAAACAATAGCAAAACGAGGGACATGACGTCGGGTGACCCGACACGCCTCATACTCCAGTTCGCAATACCGCTTTTCATCGGCAATGTCTTTCAGCAGATATACACCATTGCCGACACCATGATCGCCGGGTATAACCTCGGCGACGGCGCTATCGCCGCCATCGGCGCGACCAGCTCGATATATTCGCTGCTCATAAACATCGCGTCGGGCCTCAACAGCGGCTATGGCATTGTCATCGCCCGGATGTTCGGCGCCCATGACGACGACGGCCTGCGGCGCTCCATCGCCGCGTCGCTCATGCTCAACAGCGCGGTCGGGGTGCTGCTGACCCTTATTTCGGTGGCCGCCATAAGGCCCCTCATGCGCATGCTCAACGTCCCGCAGGGGGTATTTGATGATGCATACAGCTATATCGTCATCCTTCTGGCCGGCATCCTGACGACCATAGCATATAATATGTGCTCCGGCATGCTGCGCGCCGTCGGCAACAGCCGCACGCCGCTCTATTTCCTGATATTCGCCTGCGGCATGAATCTTGCAATGGATCTTCTCTTTGTCGCCGCGCTGGGGTGGGGGATACAGGGCGCGGCCATCGCCACCGTCATCGCCCAGGGCTGCTCGGCCGCCCTTTCCGGCTGGTATATCCTGACGCGGTACCGCTGGCTGCTGCCCCATAAAGAACACTTCCGGGTCGGCGGCGCGCTGCTGCGCGAGGCGGCCTCCTCCGGCTTCGCAATGGCCATAATGCTCTGCGTCGTCGATATGGGCTCTGTCATATACCAGCGTGCTATCAACCACCTCGGCGAGAGCCTTATCGTCGCCCATACGGCCGCCCGCCGCCTGATAGGCATCTTCACCATGCCCCAAGGCTCTATCGCCACGGCATATTCGACCTTCGTGAGCCAGAACTGGGGCGCGGGCAAACGCTATCGCGTGCGCCGGTCGATAAAGAACGCAATGGCAATGGAGCTCGGCTGGGGCGCCGTCGCCGGGCTGTTCAGCATACTTTTCGGAAGCCTCATGGTGCGTCTGCTGACCGGCACGTCGGACACCTATATAATAAAAAACGCCGTGTTCAGCCTGCGCCTCCATCTGCTCTGCGCACCGTCGCTGGGCGTGCTGCTGGCCCTCAGGACGGCCCTTCAGGCCATGGGACACAAGGTCATACCTGTCGTGTCGAGCGGCTTCGAACTGGGCATAAAGATCATCTCCGGCTTCTGGCTGATACCGGCCTTCGGCTTTATCGCCGCCTGTATGACAGAGCCGGTCATCTGGATCGTCTGCGCCCTCTTCCTCGTCTCAGTATTCCTTATCGCAAAGCCTTTGAGCGACGACGGCCATGGGATGCAGAGCGACCCGGCCTTTGACATCCACAGGAAATAGGGGATATATAGAAAGCG
>CAKUAK010000059.1 GCA_934636325.1 uncultured Eubacteriales bacterium | reverse complement strand
GTGCTCAGGAGCAGCAAATAACATCGGATATTTCAAAAGCCCCGGCCGATCGCAGGATCGGCCGGGGCCTATTTTATATTTTCAGTTAAAAAGAATATTGAGGTACGCCCTGCGCCCGGCCAGCAGCCGGCCGGCTTCCGGAGTAAATGTGACGGCCGAGCCGACAGGGATGCTTCCGTCCGGCAACGGCAGTCCCCATCCCCAGCCTGTACCGGCATCCATACAGCAGGTATAGAGCAGATATCCGCAGCCCGCGCCGATGACCTCCATTGCATATTTGTTCTCGTCATCCATAAGGCAATACGAAAGCATGGTTCCGCCGCCTTGGTCGAAGAGACCGAAGGCATGTCCCGAATATTCGTCGAGTATCTCGGCGAACCGCTTCTCTCCCCTTTCGGCTGTCGGTATCTCCGCCGTATATCGGCTGTAAAGCCCGGCCATGGCTTGTGCGTCGCCGCCGTTGAGCAGCCTGACCTTGCACATGAACATGGGCATATTCTCGTCCGGGAGCACCTTCGAGCGGAAAAACAACGGTTCAAAGCCAAAGCGTTTATAGTAATCGAACAATCCGTCATTCTGCGTCAGCAGGATGCATGCCTCGGCGCCCCACTGCCGCGAAAGCTCTTTGGCATATTCTATCATGCCGCCCATAATGCCCCTTCCGCGATATTCGGGAAGCGTGCCGACGGCATAAAGATATTCGGCGTCGATCTCATGCCCATCCAGCACCAATTTCTGGCGGATCAAATGGAGCATGGCTGCCGTTTTTCCGTCAATGCGGGCCACAAGTGTTCTTTCCGGCTTCCAAAATCGGTCGAAATAAAACTCGCCATATTCATGCTCGCCGGGAAAACAGCGGTCGTATATCTCCATCAGGGCATCCCTGTCCTCCGGACGCGCGAACTCCATTACCATGGCATTACACCTCCGCAGGCGTCATGACGTACTTTTCGGTCATCATTATCGGGTTATATGACAGCTTTGCCGTCCGCAGGCCCGGTATACCCATATCCTCTTCGCGGTTGACCAGCTCCATGTCGCCGAAATTGTGGATGGCAAACTGGTTGTTTATCATCGGATAGGCGCCGTCTATCTCGGCATCGGCCTTTTCGAACATGACGTCGATGACCTTATTGTGGGTAACGGCCGCGAGCGTGTACGCAACGATCTGATCGTCGATCCAGAGTATCCCACCGCGGATATTGAGTGCTTCGTAATTGGTCAGCGCGCTGTCGATGGCCAGCAGCTCGTGACGGTAATCGTCCTGATATCCGTCGCCGCTTTTTTCCCTGCCCCATTTAAGGGTGTATTCGTGTATCAGGCTGCGATGACGCACCGGGTCGATATCCTCATAACGCCATCTGCCGTTATAAGCGGCCAGAAAGCGGTTGATGAAGTTCCTTTTTGCGTGAAAATGTTTGCCCTTGAGCTCCATCAGGTCGGAGGCCCGATAGACATAATCATAGTTATCGCGGTCATCGACAAAAGCATATTTGCCGGGACATGCTTTTTCAAGCTCTTCTTTGCGCTCTTTGGTAAACAGGATCACATGAAAGGGCTTGCCGCATTCGCGGCTGTCGGCCTCTATTTCGGCTATTGCCGGAGCGATATCACCTTTGCCCAGCGGCATATAATAGGTTCGCAGCGATCTGTGATCCTTCGAGAGAAGATAAAGAAAATCATTCTTCAGGCAGATCTGAACATCATAATGCTCACGCCATATATAAAGAGATGCAAAGGTCCTGTCGGCCATGATGCTTCCGTCTATGGCAAGAAAGGGCTCTATCTTCTCTTTGTCGGATAACTCCAGCTCTTTAAAATCCAGCATAAACAGGTTTTCCCCCAGGATATTTTTGTTTTTGAACAAAACTATAATACATCATATCTGTTCAAAAATCAATATATACTCATTTGGTGGATTTAGTTTTCTTTTCTTGTCAAACGGAAGGTGACTATGGCGGTAAGGATATAAAAAACGGCGGCCGATAAAAAGACAACGGGATATCCGCCGAGGTGCTGGGCCGTGAACCCCCACACGATGCCGCCTATCCCCGAACCGACGTCATAGGCCGCGTAATAGGTCGAGGTAGCCCTTCCGCGCTCTGCCCGTTCGGCATGCTCCACTGCCATGACATTGAGCAGCGGCAGACTGATCCCGCCCCCGGTGCCTCGCAGGGCCGCCGACAGGTAAAGCATCCATCGCCCGTTCATGCCGGCCAGAAGGAGCAGCGACGCCGAATCGAGGACAAGTCCGATCAGGAGAGCGCGGAACATGCCGAGTTTTTCAAGCAGCCTTCCCGAAAATATCCTCGCGATCATCATGAACACCGCCTGGATGACGAAAAACAGGCTTGCCGTCGTTATCCCAAGAGACAAAGCATGGGGCGAGATAAAATTGCTTATCGAGGAGGTAGAGATGCTTATCATGGCGAATATCGCGGCGGCAGGCAGCGCCCTGCGGCTAACAAAGCGGGCCAGCACCCCTGTCTCATGTTCGACCTGAGCCCCGGCAGGCTGGGGCGGCATCTTCTTTTCGTATCGCAGCGACAATGCCACGGGAAAGGATAATAGCGAGGAAAAAAGTCCGACGGCAAAGAAGCCGCCGGGTCTTCCGGCTGTCAGCAGCGCTATCCCGAGCGCCGGGCCTATGGCCGATGCCAATGTAGTGAAAAGACCGAAATAGCCTATGCCTTCGGCCATGCGCTCTCTGGGCAGCACATCGGGTGCCATTGTCCCGACGGCGATCGAGGCCGTCGATGCTCCAACGCCCTGCACGACACGGAAAAACACCGTGGCCTCCCGGCCAGGAACATACATAAAGCCGAGTATCGGCGCGCTCAGGAGTATTATGCCGGCAAGCAGCATCCTTCTCCTGCCGAAGCTGTCGGTCAGACTGCCCGAAAAAGCGCGGGAAAAAAGCGATGCGGCGGTATAGGCCGCCGAGATCGCACCGATGGTCGACGGAGTAAAGCCCTCGAGCTGCAAAAATTGCGGAAAGCCCGGCATGAACATCTGTTGACATATACCAGTAAGAAATGCAGCAATGCCTATCCTGATAAAAACAGAGGTCCATAACCGGGCTTTATTCATAATATCAATTCTCCATCAGCAGTTTTTCTTATTTTTCCTTTCTGCCGACGAGAATATACACCGCCGCAATGGATATCACATAAAGACATCCCGCGCCGAAATAAACCGAACGATATCCGCCGAGATGGTCGGCCACAAGACCCCATATCGGGGCCCCGATGCCAGAGCCGACGTCATAGGCGGCATAATATGTAGAGGTGGCCTTTCCCCTGCGGCTCTTTGCCGCCTTCTGCACGGCAAGAACATTGAGCAGCGGGAAATAAAGTCCGCCGCCGAGTCCCCTTACCGCCGCCGCGGCAAACATCATGGCGTTGTTTGTCATGGTCGATAGCAGCATCATCGCCACTACGTCGAGCAGAAGGCCGATAACGATGGTCTTAAAGACACCTATCCTTGCGGCCAGCTTGCCCGAGACAAGCCTCGATACGACCATGAAGGCGGCCTGGATCGTAAAGAAGCTGCCTATCGCCGACAGCCCGATGGAGATGCCGAAGGGCGACACATAGTTGGTTATCGACGTTGTCGAAAATGTTATAAGCGTCGATATGATGGCGGCCGGGATGGCTTTTTTATCGAAAAACTTCCAGATAAAAAGCTTTTTTTCATCCTCGGCGGCTTCGGCCTCGGCCAGGCGCTCGAAGGCCTCCTCCTCGGGCGACAGCACAAGCTCCGGCTTGCCGTCAGCAGAAGTCTTTTTGGCCTTTTTTTCATAATTGACCGTAAAGGCGACGCCCATCGCGGCGACGATCAAAAGCATGCCGACGATGAAGAACCGGTCGGCCTGGCCCTTTAACAGAAAGCTGATGCCGACGGCAGGGCCGATAGCCGTGGCCATCGAGTTAAATAATCCGTAATAGCCGATGCCCTCGGCCATACGCTCTTTCGGCAGTACGTCGGGCGCCATCGTGCCTGTGGCTATCGTCGCAAGCGACGATCCGAAGCCCTGGAAAAACCTGAGGACAACGATAAAGGCGATGGCCGGGCCCATATGAAAGCCGAATATCGGGAAGCCGAACATTGCAAGGCCGATAAGGCACATGACCCGGCGTCCTTTGGTGTCGATGAGATTTCCGGCGAAGATCCTCATCACCATTGCACAGATGGTATAGCCGGAGGCGACAAGACCCATCTGGGTCGCGGTAAAACCGCGCTGCTGGAGATACTGGGGAAATGCCGACATGAACATTTGAGTGCAGATACCTGTTATTGCCGTGATCATGCCTACGCGAATGAAAATAAAGGTCCACAGACGCGGCCGTGTCTGTGTCCCCTGCGAGCTGGATGTTTGCAAATAGATCACACTCCAAATCGGATTATTCAGCTTTTTACCTTAGAAGCTCGGGCCGTTCTCCGCGCAGTCGAGCCGGGCATCCTTGAGCTGCCTCATGCGGCGGACGGCATTCAAACAATCGTCGCGGGTCTCAAAGTCAGAGCCGGTCGCCAGGACCTCGCCGAAGGCGCCCTTGAGCAGGAAGGAATAACCGTCGCCGTCATGCGAGATCTCGTACACGCTCTTTCCGACACAGAACCCCTCTCCGTCTTCGTCGGCTATCGGCGCGTCGAGATTAACGCACACAGCATTTATGCCGCTTCTGCACGCCGCCAGGGTCTCAAAGCAGTCGCTTGACGCCAGACGACATTCATCGCCGCAAAAGACCTCGAAAAAGTATTCCCCTCCCTTTGCCCTTTCTATTGAAAACTTGCCAACCATTGATATTCACCTCAGTAAAAGCTTTGTTATAGAGGATATTTTAACACACTTTGCACCATATGGAAATAGTTTAGCTGATTTTTTTAGGTTATTTTGCGTATTTTATTTTATCACTCCAATACTTTTGGAATAAAAATGCAAAAACCGGCGTGCTGTACGCCGGTCTGATGCTCCATATTTATCAAGCTGTCAAAATAATTGCCCCGTCCTCGAAAGCTATGCCCGTGAACTCTGCGCCCGCGGCCAGCAGCAGCTTATTGAGCGCGCTGCCGGTCATATCGGTCAGCTCTTGCGGGATATCCGACGCCTCAAACACGGCGTCGCCGACGCCAAAGGATATCGGCGTGACGGCAAGCAGGCGGCTCTCACCGTCACAGCTGCATAGGACCGATACCGAGACCCTTGCCTCGCCCGGCATGAGCCCCAGCGCGAGCCTTACGGCCCGCGGAAGCTCGATGCTGCCCAGCAGCTTCGTAAACCGACTTTTCGAAACGACGACCGATATCGAGACCCTTCCGTCCGCCCCTATCTCGACCTCAGGTTCCCCGGCCCCGATATCGGCCGGCAGATACTGGATCAGCCGCCCCTCGATATCCTCTTCCTCGAGGCGCAGAACCCATCCGTCGCCCCTTTCTCCGGCGGCATCGGATCTTACCTCCGGCGGCTCATGCTCTTCCGGGCGCTGTCCGAAGAGCTCATCTGCCGCGACGCGGCCGATGAGCAGCATGCACAGTATAATACAGGTCACGGTGACTGCATTATATATCTTGGCTTTATTTAATGTCTTCACGATCAAATGCCCCCTTTTGATAAATACTATGATGAAAAGCGGGGCTATATTCCTGTTTAATCCTCGAGCATATCGTCAAGCTCGCACATGGCCTCTGATTCGTTATCGGCGCTGAGCACGAACTGCCCCCAGCTGTCATAGACCTCTATATGTCCCATACGGTTGACAAATCTGTAATCATGCATATCGGTCACCTGCCCTTTCTGTTCTGATACCATGATATGATATTTGCTGTCCAATAATCAGGACTTTTAAACCTTCTTTGATCGTATTTCGAATAATATGAATGTCGGCGCATCCACAGGGCAAAATAACATCACGTTATTTCACCGGAGGGCATGTCATGCTTGTTCCATTCATCCGCACTCTCATACTATACCTTGTCATCATACTCGCCATACGCCTTATGGGCAAAAGGCAGGTCGGAGAGCTTCAGCCCAGCGAGCTTGTCATAACCATCCTTGTTTCGGCTGTGGCTTCTGTCCCGGTCCAGGATATCGACATACCGCTCAGTCACGGCATAGTGCCGATACTGACGCTTATGGCCGCCGAGGTGGTCATCTCCTCTGTCTCGCAGAAGCACATCGCCTTCCGCCGGATGCTGACGGGCAACCCCGTGCTTATCATAAAAGATGGGGAGTTTATCCAGAGCGCCGTCGACAAGCTGAGGCTGAGCATAGACGACATCCTTGCCAACCTCCGGCTCAACAGCGTATTCGATATCCGCGACGTCAAGCGGGCACAGGTCGAGACCAACGGCCAGATAAGCATACTGCTCTCTGACGACAGCCAACCCGCCACTATTAAGGCGTTGGGCCTGAAATCATCGCCATCGGGACCCTTTTATACCATCATTTCCGACGGACATGTCATCTCCGATAACCTCAAAAGCATCTCAAAGGATATGGACTGGATGATGAAGGTCATAAAGGCATCCGGGGCAAACCGGCCAAGTGAGGTATTCTTTTTCTCAGCCGACCAATACGGCAATACGGTATTTGCCAAAAAGGAGGAGCGGTCATGAAGGCAAAGGTGCTTACAGCCTATATTCTTCTGTTTGCGATCCCCCTGACCGGCATTTATGTCCAGCATCAGGTCAGAGATCGCTGTGACACAGTGCTTGAATATGTGCAGGCCGCGGCCGACGCCTATCCCGACCAACGAATGGCCGAATACATCGGCCTGGCCATAGACATATGGAAGGACAACGGGCCATTCTTCACCAGCTTTATCACCCATGAAGAGATAGACTCGGTCACCGTCGCCCTTGTCCGCTCAAAGGCCCTGCTGTATGCCGGCGATACCGAGGGATGCTTTGACGCCCTACATGAAGCCATCGAAGGCATAAATATGGCAAAAAACTTCGACAGGCCATCCATAAGAAGTATTTTTTAAAAACAAAAGCGCATTGCCTGACGCAATGCGCTTTTGTCGCTCTCTTTTTTCCCCAGTACTGCTGTGCTTAAGACCGAGCGTAGTTTTTGAGAAGCTTGTTGAGCTCCTCCATGAAGGTGTTGATGTCCTTGAACTGCCGGTATACCGACGCGAACCTTACATAGGCGACTTCATCTATGCCTTTGAGCTGATCCATTGTCAGCTGACCGATATCGTCGCTCTTGACCTCTCTTGTAAGGGAATTGGACAAGGTCTGTTCGATATCCGTGACGGCCTTTTCCAGCCGGTTGAGCGGGACCTGCCTTTTCTCACAGGCCTTGAGCATGCCGCTTAAAACCTTGCTGCGGTCAAAGGTCTCTCTCGAACCGTCCTTTTTGATGACGATGATCGGCAGGCTCTCTACCGTTTCATATGTTGTGAAACGGCTGCCGCAGGAAAGACACTCTCGCCTGCGCCTGATGCTGCTGCCTTCGTCCGTCGGCCTGGAATCGACGACCTTACTTTCGGTATATCCGCAAAATGGACATTTCATGTTATTTCCCCCACCCATATTGTCTTAGGAGATTATAACATTCCGAGCGCTATTTTTCAATATGGTCGAATATAATATCCCTTAAAGTAAGAGGCGTTACATGCCCCTTGCACAGTTTGGATATCAGTTCCTTCACCTCCTCAGGACATGGAGATATATCGGGCACCATCTCCCAGTAAAGCTCTTTTCCGTCGTCACAGAAGATACCGATTCCGTAGGTCTCGACCATACGGTTTTCCAGAAGCACCTGATCCGATATGAGGCAATAGACCAGATCAAGGCTTCGGCCGTGGGGATCTTCAATTCTTTGTCGATGCTGAATTAACATTGTATCCTCCTTCGGCTTTTTTCCATGAATATTTTGACATCATTTAAACTCATTGTCCAGTATTCATTTCAGACGTAAACCGACAGGATCCGACGTTTTCCGACAGCTTCGGACACGAACCGACAAAATCGGACACGATTTATTTTAACGTATTAAAGTGTTAAAGCGGCATCAAGTCAAACTTTGACGGTTTCTTAATGCCATTTTTCTCCAAAAATATGTAGAGACCGCTGCGAAACGGCATTATCCGCCGCGCAGCGGTCTTTATCAACTGACTTTAGCTATCACTTTTCCGGCTATGCCGGTATCTTCAAAAGCTATTCGGCCAGCTTTTTCTCTACGGCAGCCAGCAGAGCGCAGACGCAGAACACCTCCATTGCGGCCTTGAGCTCCTCTACGGGAGGATAGGACGGAGCGATTCTGAGGTTCTTGTCCTCAGGGTCCTTGCCATATGGGAAGGTCGCGCCGGCATCGGTCAGAACGACGCCCGCCTGCTTGCAGAGGTCATAGATGCGTTTGGCGCAGCCGGGATAAGAGTCAAAGCTGATGAAATATCCGCCCTTGGGGGACAGCCACGAGCCTGCGCCTGTTCCGCCCAGGTTCTCTTCGAGCATCGAAAGGACCATCTCGAACTTGGGAGCCAGGATAGCCCTGTGCTTCTCCATATGGGCCGCGATGCCCTCGACATTGCCGAAGAACTTTACATGGCGGGCCTGATTGATCTTGTCGGGGCCGATGGCCTGGACCTTAAGAAGGCTCTTTGCCCACTTGATGTTGTTTACCGAAGCCGTCATGCAGGCGACACCGGCGCCGGGGAAGGTTATCTTGGAGGTCGAAGCAAACTGGAAAACGATGTCCTCGTTGCCATACTTTGCGGCCTCTTCAAGTATGTTGGGTATCTCTATCTTATCATCGGTCAGGTGGTGTACGCAGTAGGCGTTGTCCCACATGATCTTGAAGTCGGGGGCGGCGTGCTTGATGGAAGCAAAGCGCCTTACGACCTCGTCGGAATAAACGGCGCCGGTGGGGTTGGAATACTTGGGAACGCACCAGATGCCCTTTACTGAAGCATCCTCGGCGACCAGCTTTTCGACCATATCCATATCGGGGCCGTCATCCTTCATGGGGATGTTTATGAGCTCCATTCCGAGCTGCTGGCAGATGGCAAAATGCCTGTCATAGCCGGGTACGGGGCAAAGGAACTTAATTGTCCCCTGCTGGCTCCAGGGCTTATTTCCGCCGCAGTCGCCAAAGACCCACAGACGCATGATGTTGTCATACATCATTGTCAGGCTGGCGTTGCCGCCAATCAGAACATTTTCGGGCTTGACGTGAAGCATATCGGCAAACAGCGCCTTGCAGGCCGGAATACCGTCAAGGCCGCCGTAGTTCCTAAGGTCAAGGCCCTCGAAAACAGCGTCTTCGTTTGTCTGGATCTCGGTAAGGATACCCTGGCTGAGGTCCAGTTGATCTGCGCCGGGCTTGCCTCTCGACATATCCAGCTTGAGATTTTTGCTGCACGCTTCATTATAACGGGCGGTCAGCTCGTCTTTAAGGGACAGCAGCTCTTCCCTGCTTGCGGTACGTACATCCATAATCGTCTCTCCTTCTTATTTTCCATATATTGCAGCGCCGATGGCGGTAGCAAAATCAGAGTTCTGCGGGATGTGGAATTCGGCGTTATAAAGGGCGCCGATGGCATCGAACATTCCGCGAGCCATGGGGATGCGTGACAGGTTTCCTGTGAGCACGATACGGGACATGCCCCTCGGACGCCCTGCCAGAACGGCGACGATGCCTATCGTCTGGAACACCATGTTGACAACGCCCAGCGCAAGATCGGAGGGCGACGCGAGGTCGGAAACCTTTCCGAAATTGGAGGCCGTGACGCTGCCGTTCATGTTGGATATGGCCTCGGAAGAGATATCGCCTATCGTGAGGTCTACCTTTGAGATATCCCCCTGTTCGGCAAGACCGATGATATGCTCTATGCTGCGAACGCCGACCAGCTTGTCGCACAGGCCGATTATCGTGCCGCCGCCGACACCCGTGCCGCCGATATGGGCAATGTCATCGCCGTTTACGCCGATGACGGCCGTGCCTGTGCCCATGCTGACTACGACGACATTATCAAAGCCGGACAGGTGGCGGCCGCCGAGGCCGACGGCCGTTATCTCGTCGACCTTGCAGGTCGATATGCCGTACATGTCCTTTGTGAGAAAGGACGAACCGACCCCGGTCACCATGATGCGCTTTATATCGTCAAGTCCGAGATGATTCTCCGAAAGGAAGCGTCCCAGCGCGCCGTAAGCCGACGTTTTGGGATCGCCCGCATTGACCATCATGGGAGAGCAGACATTCTGCCCGTCAAATCCCACGATCTTGGTCGTGCTGCCGCCGATATCTATTCCTATTACCATAAGATGCAACCAACTTATTTAAAATATTTGTTGAGCGGACGGGATACGAAAAGTCCGGCAACACCGCCGAGAATAGCCTCGGGGATGCCGCTTGTCAGCACTGTCGTGCCGATAAGTCCGAGCAGAAGCTCGTAACCGATACCCAGAGCCGAGGCATACTGCTTTCCGAAAAGGAAGTAGATGCCGCCCATGACCAGTGCCGTATTGACGGCGCTTCCGAGGAAGCCCGATACGGCATAAGATATCTTTGTGTCCTTCATGGCTTTAAATACAAGTGCCGCGACGACGCCGACAAGGATCCTCGGGACAAAGCAGATAAAGATGCTCTTTATGCCGCCCGAAACACCGGCGAACTCGGCAAACGGAGTGAAAACAAAGGCCAGTACGGGGTTGGGAGGCATGAAGGTCCAGACACAGCAGCTGAACAGGCCGGTAAAGAACCCCATCAGCGCACCGGCGGCAAGACCCATCGTCTGCGCCGTTACGATGACCGGCAGCATGCCGAGTGTCATGACAATCGGACCGATTGCAGGAAGCGAGCCCAACGGCGTGAAGCATACGATTGCCTCTATGGCCAGAAGGATGGAAAAACGGGTAAAGTCTCTGAGCTTGGTATTTGTATTATGCATTATGAATCTCTCTTATACTGAGTATTTTTGCTGGATATTTTATTGTTTCGGAGCGGGATCAGATGCTGATATTCCCAACCGTCCTGGGGAACGGGAGAACATCCCTGATGTTGCCCATGCCTGTCAGATACATGATAAGCCTTTCGAAGCCAATGCCGTAACCGGAATGCACGACGCCGCCGTATTTGCGCAACTCCATGTACCAGTCGTAGTCCTCTGCTTTCAGGCCGCACTCGTCCATACGCTTTTCAAGGATATCGAGGCGCTCTTCCCTCTGGCTTCCGCCGATCAGCTCGCCAATGCCGGGAACCAGCATGTCCATTGCGGCGACAGTCTTGCCGTCATCGTTGAGGCGCATATAATAGGCCTTGATCTCTTTGGGGTAGTTAAAAACGAACACCGGCTTGCCGAATACGACCTCCGACAGATAGCGCTCGTGCTCTGTCTGGATGTCGCAGCCCCAAAATACCGGGAACTCGAAGTTATCCTTGTTCTTCTCAAGGATCTCTATGGCGTCGGTATAGTCGATGCGGCCGAACTTCTCTTCGTTGGCGATCTTCTCGAGACGCTCTATAAGGCCCTTATCGACGAACTTATTGAGGAACTCCATCTCGTCGGGGCAGGTGCGCAGGACATGCTTGATGACATACTTTGTCATATCCTCGGCCAGATCGGCATTGGCCGAAAGGTCGTTGAAGGCGACCTCAGGCTCTACCATCCAGAACTCGGCGGCATGGCGGGTCGTGTTGGAGCGCTCGGCCCTGAAGGTCGGACCGAAGGTATAGGTCTTTCCAAAGGCCAGGGCGAACACCTCTGCCTCGAGCTGGCCGGAGACCGTCAGGTTGGTGCTGGTCCCGAAGAAGTCCTTGGAATAATCGACCTTGCCGTCCTCTGTCTTGGGGACATTATCGAGCTCTATCGTCGTGGCACGGAACATGGCGCCGGCGCCCTCGGCGTCGCTCGATGTGATTATGGGAGTATGGGCATAGACGAAGCCGCGGGAATTGAAGAAGCTGTGGATGGCAAAGGCGGCCTCGCTGCGGATGCGGAATACTGCGTTAAAGGTATTGGTGCGGGGTCTGAGGTGCTGGATCGTCCTAAGATATTCAAGCGTGTGCCGCTTCTTCTGAAGCGGATAGTCGGAGGGGCACTCGCCCTCGACAAGGACCTCGTCGGCTGTGACCTCGACGGCCTGCTGTGCGTTGGGCGACTTGGCCGCGACTCCGCGGACGGTCACCGCCGTGCCGACATTAAGGCTTCCGGCAAGCTGATAAAAGGCGCTGTCGGCCGGAACGACGACCTGAAGATTCCTGACCGTCGAACCGTCGTTAAGCTCTATAAAAGCGCATGCTTTTACATCCCTTGATGTTCTTACCCATCCGCTGAACTCTACCTTTTTGCCAAGGTATTCCTCAGGCGAATGCAATATAGCTCTTACTGTTTCCATTTTTATTTTCACCTTTCGGTCAAAGTTTACTCGCCCATTTCGGCCAGCGCAGCCTTGAGAGCCTGCGCTATCTGATCGGGACATGATGTGCTGCGGCTCCCGCATGTAACGCCGTCGAGCCTTTTGATGACCTCATCGACCGGCATGCCGGTGATAAGATTGGTTATGCCCTTCAGGTTGCCGTCGCAGCCGCGGCGGGGTATGTCTATTTTTGTAAGTATGCCGTTTTCGATCGTGACATCAAATCTGGGCGTGCAGACGCCATGGGTCATATAGGTCTTTGTCATAGCTTCCTCCGTGTATTGGTATAGCCGGGCCTTTCAAAACCGAAAGATATGCCCTGCCGGATAAAGATTACCACATTTTCTGATATTTGTCTATTACATACGACAGATCAAAAGCATTTTTGTATCTCTTCAACAAGAAAATCTATATCCTCTCTTGATATGTCGTTGTTAGTAAGGAATCTGATCTTGCCGTCGGCGTATCCGCCGGTCTTGATGCCTCTTTTAAGCAGCTTACCGGCCATGGCGTCGATCTCGGATGCCGGCTTGTCGATCGTACAGAAAACGATATTGACCTGAACGGCCTCCTCGTCACAATGGATATATTCGATCTCATTGAGCTTTTTCGCAAGATATTTGGCGTTATCGTGATCCTCGCCGAGACGCTTTGTCATCTTCTCAAGGGCGATTATGCCCGCAGCGGCAAGAACCCCTGTCTGGCGCATGCCGCCGCCCAGCACCTTGCGGTTGCGGCGCGAGCGCTCTATAAAATCAGCCGGGCCGGCCAACACAGCGCCGACAGGCGCGCAGAGGCCCTTTGAAAGACAGCATGTCACGGTGTCGGAGGATTTTGTCAACTCGGTCACGGGAACGCCAAGGGCGACGGCGGCATTAAAGACCCTCGCACCGTCGAGATGCACCTTTACATTATGCTTTTTGCCGATCTCGTATATCTCGGCCATCCTTTCGGCCGTCACGACCCGGCCGTTGGCCAGCGCGTTTTCAAGGCATATCATGGCTGTATCGGGATAATGGACATTCTTTGTCCTTATCGCCGCTTCGATGACGCCGGGATCGGGTATGGTCTTTTCAAAATGCAGCGAGCAGCAGTTGACACCCGACAGAAGGGCGGTCGCCCCGGCCTCGCTTGTGACGATATGGCTGTCGGCGCTGACGATTATCTCGTCACCCTTTTTAGTCTGCCCCATAATGGCCAGCTGGTTTCCCATCGTGCCCGAGGAAATAAACATTGCCCGTTCTTTCCCCAGCATCCGGGCCGCCAGCTCCTCCAGCCGGTTGGTGGTAGGGTCGTCCTCGTATACATCGTCCCCGACCTCGGCCGCGGCCATCGCCGCCCGCATTTCATCGGTGGGCATGGTCACGGTGTCGCTTCTAAAATCAATAAATCTCATATCCGCATATCCTCCGCATAACATTTTTACAACTGCGTCCCATGCCGCGGCATCCCCCACTTCGCCGACTATGCGCGGCGGCGCGGCCATATAAGCAGTTTATCTATAGGATTATAACACAGCTGCTTTTTTTTGTAAATTACATGGATTGACAACCATAAAATATTTGAGATATCATAAAAAAGATGTATCAGTCAAGTTCGCGGGCCATTGCTCGCCGCCCATTTTAAAGAGGATATCCCAATGAATCAGTTTTATCTTTTAAAGCATATCATATCCAGCTGCGACGAGGCCCTCAGAGACGCCTTCGAAAAGAGAATGTCGATCGCAGGCAGCCTTGCCCAGAGCAAAAAAGAACTGGGCTTTGAGATATATGACGCCGAATCTGAGCTGTCTTATATCCAGCGGGTCGTATCCGAATTCCCGCCCGAGCTTCTTTTAAAGGCCAATTCGCTGTGGTCCTCCCTCACCCGTATGAACCGAAACCAGCAGTACCGCAGCGTCGTCAAAGGCAACCCCGAAATAAAGCTGGCCCACGAGCCCTTTATACGCGACGCGGTCCTCCAGGGAAAGATCGTCACGCCGGAAAACATCGCCGTCGATGTTTCCATGACCCTCGGCGAGGAGATAACCCCCTGCCACTCGGCCCAAAGCGCGCTGGAGCAGGTCATAAAAGGCGACGCCGTCCGCGCCGTCGTTGCCTGCGAAAGCATTTATGACGCCGACAGCGTCTATCTTTCGATGTATAATACCGATCTTTTTGTCAACTCGATATCCCGTTCACGCCACGGAAGGCTGCTCTTCGACATGTCGAAATGCCTGACCATGCCGGAGGACGCCGACATAATGACCCTGGCCTTTGCCGTCAACCACACATACGGTTCGATGGTCCAGACCCTTTCGATGCTGTCCGAGGCCAAGCTGAATATCGAGCATATGCGTCTGCGCCGTTCGACCTCCGGCGCGGAGCACCCCGACAACCTTGTTTTCATCGACCTCTCGGGCGATTTCAATACTCTCGAGGCCAGGACGGCTCTTTACCAGATGGAGCGCGAGCTTTATTTCTTCCGCCTTTTGGGCTTCTGGCGCAGCGGGGACATGTAAAGTACAGACGATCACATATTGAAAAAGCCGGTGCATAAGGCACCGGCTTTTATTATCCGTATTATCTATTTCTGTTCGATGATCTCGCCGCTGACATGAACGCCGGTTATCGAGAACTCGACCCACTCGGCGATATTGGTCGAGTGGTCGCCGATGCGTTCGAGATACTTTGCTATCATAAGCAGATCTATGGCGTCCTCGCTGGCCTCTTCCCCCGCCGTCATGCGCTGGACAAGGCCGAACTTGATCCTGTCGAACAGGCGGTCGACGATATCGTCATGCTCCATGACGCTGCGTGCCAGCTCGAGGTCGCGCTTTACGAAGGCTTCGACGCTGTCGGTCACCATCTGGACGACATGGCGGAACATCTCTTTTATCTCGAGATCGCCGACGGCCTGCGATAGGTCGTGGGAAAGCAGTATCTCTGCAATATCGGAGGCCTGGTCGCCAATGCGCTCCATATCGGTTATCATTTTAAGCGCCGCCGAAATAAGGCGCAGATCCTTTGCCACCGGCTGCTGCTGAAGAAGCAGCTTCAGGCAGAGGCTCTCTATGTCCCTCTCCATCTTGTCTATCTGAAGATCGGTCTCTACGGCATTTCTGGCCAGCTCCATATCGTTGTTTTCAAGGGCTTTGGCCACAAGGGCTATCGCGCTTCCGCACAGCGCCCCCATTTCCACCAGCAGCTCGTTGAGCTGTTCAAGCTGCCTGTCGAATCTGTTTCTCATTAACCAAACCTCCCCGTGATATAATCCTCTGTCCTTTTATCCTTCGGCACGGAGAATATCTGCTCGGTCTCGCCGTATTCGACCAGATCGCCCAGAAGGAAAAATGCCGTTTTATCGGATATCCTCACGGCCTGCTGCATGTTATGTGTGACCATAACGATAGTATAATTGCGTTTGAGTTCGACGGCAAGATCCTCTATCTTCGAGGTCGATATCGGGTCGAGGGCCGATGTCGGCTCGTCCATCAGAAGGACCTCCGGCTCGACAGCCAGGGCGCGTGCGATGCAGAGACGCTGCTGCTGCCCGCCCGAAAGACCGAGTGCGTTCTTTTTCAGCCTGTCCTTGACCTCGTCCCATATGGCCGCCGACCGGAGAGATCTTTCGACGATCTCGTCGAGCTGCGCCCTGCCGTGAACACCGTGGGTCCTGGGGCCGTAGGCTATATTGTCATATGTGCTCATCGGGAAGGGATTGGGCTTCTGGAACACCATACCGACCCGCTTTCTGAGGATATTGACGTCGATATCGGAATATATGTCCTGACCGTCAAGAAGGACCTTGCCGGTTATTTTGCAGCCCTCCACAAGATCGTTCATCCTGTTTATCGTTTTAAGGAAGGTCGACTTGCCACAGCCCGACGGGCCGATAAGGGCCGTTATCTCTTTCTGAGGTATGGCTATATCTATACCTTTAAGAGCCTCGAAGCTGCCATAATAAAGATGCAGATCCTTTGTCTCTATCTTATCCATAAATTACTGACCCTTTCCAAGCCTTTTGGCTACGAATGATGAAAAAGCGTTTATCGCAAGGACGGTCACAAGCAGTACGACCGCCGTGGCATAGGCCTTGTCGATATGAAGGCCCTCGCCCGAGAGCTTATACATAAAGACGGCCAGCGAGCTGCCGGAATCCATTACGCTGCCGGGCAGCGAGCAGACCGTGCCGGCCGTATATCGAAGGGCCGCCGTTTCGCCGACTATCCTGCCGATCGAAAGGATGATGCCCGAAAGTATTCCCGGCATTGCCGACGGCAGGACGATCTTGAATATCGTTCTGACCTTTCCGGCGCCCAAGCCGAAGCTGGCCTCGCGGTATGAATCGGGGACAGAGCGCAGGGCCTCTTCGGTCGTTCTGAGTATGACCGGGAGGACCATTATGGCGACTGTCAGCGACCCGGCCATTATCGAATAATCCCATTTCAGGGCATATACGAAGAAGAGCATGCCGAACAGGCCATAGACGATCGAGGGTATGCCGGAGAGGGTCTCGGCCGTAAGGCGGAATATCCCGGCTATGCGGCTTCCCTTTTTTGCATATTCGACAAGGTATATCGCGCCGAATATTCCTATCGGCGCAACTATGACAAGGGCCAATGCCGTTATTATAAGCGTATTTATCAGCGACGGCATAAAGGACATGTTATCGCTGTTATAGTGAAGGCTGAACATATCGGGCGTCAGGCTTCCGACGCCCTTATAAAGGATATATCCGACGATACCAATGAAGCTGGCCAACGTCAACAGCCCGGCCGCCCATACAAGGGTCCTGAGCACGCCGCTCTGGATCCTTCTCAGGGTCTCGGTATCCCTGCCGCGCGAGCCGGCCAACGCTGCCTTTTTGATATTTGTCATGCGTCGCGCTCCCCTTTCCTTTTAAGGATGGCAAAGACAAGATTGATAAGAAGAATGAATACGAAGAGGACGACGGCCGTTCCGATCAGCGCTTCGCGGTGAAGGTCGGTGGCGTAGGCCATGTCCATGACTATATTTGTCGTCATCGTCCTGACCCCCTCAAGGATACCCTGGGGCATTCTCGGCTGGTTTCCGGCCACCATGACGACGGCCATCGTTTCGCCGATCGCCCTGCCTATGCCAAGGACGACGCCGGCCAGGATGCCGGATTTGGCTGCCGGAAGAATGACGGTGAAAACGCTGCGCTCTTTGCCCGCGCCCAGGGCCAGCGCGCCTTCATAATATGTGCTCGAAACGGCCCTTATCGCCGCTTCGCTGACGCTTATTATCGTAGGAAGTATCATCAGCCCCAGCAGGATCGACGCCGTCAGCATGCTGTTGCCGCTGCCGCCGAAGGTCGTTCTTACAAAGGGAACTATGACGACCATGGCGAAGAATCCGTATACGACCGACGGTATGCCGGCCAGGAGCTGCACACAAGGGCTCATTATCTTATAAAACTTTTTGGGACAGAAATAGGACATAAAGACCGCCGCGAAAAGTCCGACAGGTACACCGAACAGAATAGCCCCTGCGGTGACGCAAAGGCTTCCGAGTATCATGGGGAATATTCCGTAAAGATCGTTCCCCGGCTTCCAAACCTTTCCCAGAAGGAAGTTTATCGGCCCTATCTTCATTATGGCGGGCAGACCGCCCGAGAAGAGGAAGATGCATATGAGGGCTACCGCGATGACCGATGCGGCGGCGGCGATGAAGAACACGCCCTTCATTACTTTTTCATGAAGCTTCATATTGTCTTCTCCTCCCTGCGGTCTGCGTTCTTTCCACCGTTTACCAAGTTGTCTTTTCTCCGATGTAGATATTCTTCAGATCTTCAAGGGAAAGGTTTTCTGTTGTGTTTTCGGGGCTTACGATGACTGCGATGCCGTCTGTTGCGATCTTTGTCGGTGTCAGGCCCTTTTCAAGCTCGCTGTCCTTCAGCTCGCGGGATGCCATACCGATGTCGCATACGCCCTCTGCCAGTGCGCTCATACCGGAGGAAGAGTCTGTCTCCTGAAGCTCGATGTCGGCGCCGGCGTTCTTTGCCTTATAAGCCTCGATCAGCTTTTCCATTACAGGCGATACCGAAGAGGAACCGGCCACGACCAGCTTGCCTTCGCCAGAGCCGCTGTATGTATTGCCCGAAGCGGCTGCGATATAACCGTTATCTGTAATGACCTGCTGGCCCTCGTCGCTCATGATGAAGTCGATGAAATCCTTGCCCAGGTCGCTCAGATCATCGCGAACGGCGATGTTGAAGGGTCTTGCCAATGCGTACTTACCGGCGACGATGTTATCGGCTGTGGCTTCGACATCGTCTATCTTGAGGGCCTTTACCGTATCATTGAGTGCGCCCAGCGAGATATATCCGATGGCGTCGGGGTTTCCGGCGACCGCTGTAAGCATTACCGATGTGCTGTTTGTGATCTCTGCATCGACTGTTGTATTATCGACCTTCTCGCCCTTGTCGTTCTTCTCTTCGACGCCGGTCAGCTCGACGAAAGCGCCTCTTGTGCCCGAACCGTCTTCACGGGACATTACAACGATCTTGTTTCCCGTGCTGCCGGTGTTTTCGTTCTGCTGATCCTGCTGGGTGGTGTTTCCTCCGTTCTGGGGCTGCTGTGCGTCACCGTTGGTCCCGCCGCATCCCGTAAGCGCGCCCAGCGCGAATATTGCTGACATGGCGATAGCTATTAACTTGTTGCTCTTTTTCATTTTTTCTGACTTCCTTTCGTTTGATTACAGCTATATATTAGGTTTGCCATGTAAAAATGAAAGCCCGGCAACTGCAAAATCTGTGTAAAATCAAAAACGCACGGCACAGGCCAAAATGCCCATGCCGTGCGTCGGTCAGACTGTATTATATTACATATCAGACGATCAGGAAGAACTTAAGGATAAAGAGCAGCGAAAGCACATATGTAAGGACCGAGATGTCTTTGGCGCGGCCTGTAAGGAGCTTTACTGCCGTATAAGAGATAAGGGCGATGCCTATGCCATGACCGATAGAACCGGAGATCGGCATGAAGATGAGCATCAGCGATACCGGCAGGACCTGAGAAACATCATCAAAGTCGAGATTGCGCAGGCCGCCGAGCATCAGGACGCCGACATAGATCAGCGCGGCCGATGTTGCGGGCGCGGGAATGAGGGCCGCGATGGGGGCGATGAACATGCAGGCCAGGAAAAGGACCGCGGCGGTAAAGGCCGTAAGACCTGTGCGTCCTCCCTCTTCGACGCCGGAGGCCGACTCGATAAAGGTCGTGACCGTCGATGTGCCGGTCAGAGCTCCGGCGACAGTACCGACGGCATCGGCCATAAGGGCCTCTTTCATGTTGGGCATGTTGCCGTCCTTATCCATCATGCCTGCCCTGGTGGCTGTGCCGACCAGAGTTCCGATGGTATCGAACATATCGATCATGCAGAATGTGACGATCAGCATGACGGCCGAAAGCCAGCCGATCGACATAAGGGTCGAGAAATCAAACTTAAAGAGCGTGACATTGGCCAGATCGGCAAAGGGAGGCGCCCAGGATGCGTCGGCCAGGCCGGCGAAGGGATTTACGCCCTGCATGAAGCTGCCGATCCAGTATACGACCGATGCGCCGAGCATACCGAAAAGAACAGAGCCCTTTACCTTCCTGTGGTTGAGGGCAATGATGAGGAACAGGCCGACAAAGGTCGTTATGACATAAAGGATCATTGTCGAATAGCCCGAGCCCATGGCGTCCCTTGTGATGGAGGGGGTCAGATTGGTGAAGAATGTGCCCAGCATATAGAAGGGGCCGCCGGTCTCGGAATAGATGCCGGCGTTGGAGCCGAGGCCGATATTGAGCAGCATCAGGCCGATGGCCGGCGCAATGCCCATCCTTACGCCGTAAGGGATGGCCTCGACGATCTTTTCCCTTACCTTAAGGAAGGTCAGGATAAGGAAAATGATGCCCTCGACAAGGATTATGCAGAGCGCGCCGTTGAAGGATGCCTCGTAGGAAAGGCCGGTGACGGCGGCGATGTTGGCGACGACAACGGCGAAAAAGCTGTTGAGTCCCATTCCGGGGGCCATGACAAAAGGCTTGTTTGCAGCAAAAGCCATAACGAATGTTCCTATGGCCGACGATATGAGCGTCGCCATAAATACGGCGTTCCACAGCGGAGTGCCCGTGGCAAAGCCGGTCAGCAGGTTGGGATTCAGGGCGATGATATAGGCCATCGTCATGAATGTGGAAACACCCGCCAGGATCTCGGTCTTAACGGTCGAGCCGTTTTCCCGGATCTTAAAGATTTTTTCCATGCTTTACTTCCTCTCTTTTTTATTTTGCCCGCACAGAAACATGAGCCGCAGACCACCACATCCGCGGGAACAAAGCGCGTCCCGCAGCCTGATGTGTCCATCGGCTCGACCCTCTTTGCGATACAAAACTTTGCTGAAAAATGATATCATGATTCGTTGCTATTTTCAACTATTATTTGACTTTTCGGACGATATTCGTCACAATACCCTCTTGCCCCGCCTTTTGCGGCAAAATATATTCAATATTCCGGTTGCCGTCCATCCTATAAAGTGATATAATATTATAACCAAATTTTAAGGATGGCGAAATCATATGAATCTCTGGCATGATATCAAGCCTTCGAGGATGCACCCCGAGGATTTCATGGCTGTTATCGAGATCGAAAAGGGCTCTAAAAACAAATACGAGCTGGACAAAGAGACCGGCGCGCTGCGCCTCGACCGTATTCTTTACACCTCGACCCATTACCCGGCAAATTACGGCTTCATACCCCGCACATCTGCCGACGACGGCGACCCGCTGGATGTTCTTGTGATCTGCAGCGAGCCGATACGTCCCCTGAGCCTTGTCCGGGTCTACCCCATCGGCTATATCGCCATGACCGACTCCGGCTCGGCCGACGAGAAGATCCTTGCGATCCCCTATGAGGACCCGATGTATAATTCATATAAGGATATCTCTGAGCTGCCCCTTCATATTTCCGAAGAGATCAGCCACTTCTTCAGCGTATACAAGCATCTCGAACCCAACAAGGATGCGGAGGTCGACAATGTTTACGGCCGCGCCGAGGCCATCGAGGTCATCAAAAAGTCCTTCGACAATTATATCGAGACATTTTGCCGGTAAGACGTAAAACGATCATTATAAATTGGGGAGACGCCCTGACGGTCGTCTCCCTGTTTTATTATTGTTATTACATCGGCAGAATGACCCTGTACATCATCAGGAACATTGCAAACGAGCCCAGCAGAATCAGGACATGGAATATCTCGTGACAGCCGAAGCGCGGATCATCCCTGAGGGGCCACTTCAGGGCGTACAGCACTCCGCCGACGGTATAGATCACCCCGCCGACCAGCAGATAGGATATCCCCCGCCACCCGATAGCCTTCCAGAGCGGATACACGGCGGCAATGGCTATCCAGCCCATTGCGATATAGACCGTCGACGACAGCCACCGCGGGCATGTGACCCAATAGATTGTCATAATGAATCCGGCCGCCGCCAGCGTCCATATTATGCCGAAGAGCCACCAGCCGACGCCATCCCGCAGCGCCACAAGGCAGACCGGAGTATATGTCCCGGCGATAAGCAGATATATGGATATGTGGTCATATTTTTTAAGCGCCATGCGTCCCCTGACCGATGTTCTTAACGCATGATAGATGGTCGAGGCCGTATAAAGACACATCATGGATACGCCGTAAACGGCAAAGGAAACTATCTTCCATACGTCCCCTCCGTTCTTGACGGCCGAAGTGATGAGCATGACCGTCCCGATGAAAGACAGCACTATGCCGACCCCATGGGTAAAGGCCGACCAGAACCGAACGCCGTCATAGGGATCGCGGTCCTTTTCGCTCCTCCCAGCAGGCCTTGCTTTTTTCTGTTTATCCACCATCGTTCCCTCCTTTACCATATTTTACACCTGGCAAAGTAATTTATCAACCTAAATATAAATCAATCTAAGTATTTTAATATTCCTGCCGTCAAGGAGGTCGAACCCGGCAATGCCGATCCTTTCTCAGCTTACATACAACATTTTCGCGGCGCTGTTATTCATTTCTATCGCATCAGCTGCGCTGCTGTTTGCAAATTATCTTGTAAAGCCTTTTCGCTTTACAGCCGCAGTGCTTTCTGTCAAATTGCGTCGTGTCATTCTCTTTTCCGTCATAATTCTCGCGGCGTATATACTGATCGGCATCATTGCCGAGCATGCAGTCCCAAAAAGCATCTCTTCTCAATATGCCTCCGATCACGACCAGGCGGGTAATTACTCGACAGCTTCATCGAGTCACCGTGTGGGCCTCATCACCGACAACGGCCAAGCACTTGACCTGCGGCTGCGGGCCATTGAAAACGCTGAAGAAGAGATCATACTCTCTACCTTCGATTTCCGCGACGACGAAAGCGGCCGGATCGTGGCGGCATTTTTGTACCGCGCCGCCGAAAGAGGTGTAAAGGTAAATATATTGACAGATGGCTTTTGCAGCTTCGGAAGCACCGAGCGCAGCGATCTGTTCTCTGGTCTTGCTTCTCACGGCAATATCACCTTCCGCATATTCTCCCCCGTTGATATTTTGAGACCCCGGGCCATAATGAGCCGCCTGCATGAGAAATATCTTATTGTCGACCGGTGCGTTATGATATCGGGCGGGCGCAATATCCATGACGGTTTTCTCGGCCAAGACGGCACGCATCAGAGTACCGATCTCGATCTCCTCATACTCGGCGGAACTGCAGAAGAAGTCGCCGAAAGATTCGACGGCATATTCAATAGTGGATCATGCCGCGATCATCCCATGCTTCGTGAAGGCTCGAAAAAGATGACAAATATATATTCCGAGCTTGCGGCCGCTGCCGAAGGCCGACTGTCGGCTTCACCTCAGCTCGCCCTTCCCCCTGAAAGCGCCGATATCGAAATGACCCCGGCAAACAGGATATCGGTCATATATAATCCATCGTCTCCCGGAGCCAAGGAGCCGACAGTGTGGTATTCTCTTATGGAGATCATGAAGTCCGCCCGGTCGGATGTCAGGATAACCACCCCATACCTTATATGCAGCGGCGGCATGTATGATGATCTGCGCGATATCCCGGGCGGCGACGCCGTTGTAAGCATGATTCTAAACTCGCCGCAGAGCGGCGCAAATATTTTCGGTTCGGCGGTCTTTCTCAATGACCGCGATAAGATCTCTTCGCTTGGTATCGACGTTTACGAATACTATGGCGATCGGTCCTGCCACGCCAAAGCCATTACGGTCGACGGTCGCCTTGCCATCGTCGGGTCCTTCAACTTCGATATGCGCAGCGCCTACCTCAACAACGAAATGATGATAGTTGTCGACAGTCCCGTGCTTGCATCACAGCTCAATAAATATATGGACGATATCGAAAGCGGCAGCCTCCCGATTTCCGTGGATGAGACCATCCCTATTAATCGGTCACCCATCCGGCGCGCTGCCATTGCCGTCATACGTCTTTTTGAACATCCACTGCGCTTCCTTCTCTGAGTCAAATCCTCCCGTCTGCAAAAAGACGGGATTATTTATTGACATTCAACTGTATTACATGTATAATACAGAAAAGTGTACCACATTACTAATACAGTTTTGGGAGGTGACAGTTGTGCAATGATCTCGTTCGAACTGTTTTCGCCATCGGGCAGCGCGCCGATTTATCAGCAGATCATAATGTATATCAAACGGGGCATCGCATCGGGCGCCATACATGACGGCGATGAAATGCCGTCGAGAAGAATGCTGTCGGCCCTGCTCGGGGTAAACCCCAATACGGCCCAGAAGGCATGCCGTATCCTTGAAGAAGAAGGGCTCATAAGCTCCTCCCCGGGCGCGAAGAGCTTTGTGACGATCGATGATGGCAAGATCACGGCTATCCGCGGGGAGGTCTTTGAGAGCCAGATCTCCGAGCTTGTGACCATCATGAAACAGAGCGGAATGACCCTTGATACCTGTATCGAAACGGTCACCCGGCTCTGGGATGAAAACAACGGCAGAAAGGACGAATCACTATGAAAAAATATCTCTCGGTCATCGGCCTTGCGGCCAGACCGGCCATTATCATCATGCTGGCCATATTTATAATAAGCGGCGCGGTACAGATCTTCATGTTCGGCCGCGCGCTGCCGAGCAGCGTCAATGAATACGCAAACCAGCTCATGATCCAAGAGAAGATCGGCAGCAGCCCTTTCTCGAAGCCCCATCCTGACAGTCTTTCAACTATAATGGATAATAGCTTTACAAAGCCTATATTCACTGCATCTTTCTTCATAATATGCGTCTTTTTGTTCTCTTTGCAAAGCATCGGGCCGGGTAAACCCCAATATACGTTTTTTCGGCTGGGGATCACGCCCTTTGGTGTGTTCATTCTATGGTCCTGCTTCTTCTCGCTCTGCTTCATGCTCTTTATTTTTTCCGAAACGATCGTCTGCTGCATTCTCGGAAGGATGTATCTCTCGGCCTTATCCGAATACGGTGTGACCCTTCAGAGCCTTATGGTCATGGCATACAGGAACGACCTGCTCCATTCCCTCATGCCCCTTCGTGAATCGGTCATATATATCCGAAATCTTTTCATGTGTGTCGGTCTCGGCATTTCGGCCGCCTATTTCACATATAACCTGCGGACCCTCTCTCGCGTGGCTTTTCTTCCTATTTTCTATGCGGTCTTTTCTGTCCTGAGCTTTCCAAGAAACATGGGAGCCTTCGGATGGTGCATGTTCTATTGCCTGCTGACCGCGATTCTCGCGGCCTACATGATATATTCGATGAAGGGAGGCGCGGAAAATGCTCAAGCGTCGTGATCTTTCGGGGCTCTTCCCGCCCGGCTTTGCCTATAAAAGAGAATTGACGGCGGCCGGGGTATGCCTTACGCTCTGCTTCTGCTTCTCCCTCGGGTTTTTCGCTTCCTTCCAGTCGGCCAAGGCCCAGCTTTATGATGTCCTGCTCGACCGGACGCTGGTGCTTATCCCCGGGGCTGTCATGCCGGATTTCTGCGATATCGTGCTCGGGCATATGAAGCTCTTTCCGGCCGCCTGGGCCGCGTCGATCCTTCTGGCATGCGTAAACTATGCCTATCACTTTCAGGGCAGCAAGAGCATTTACCTCATGCGGCGGCTCCCCCGCAAAAGCGAGCTCTACCGCAGATGCCTTGCCTTTCCGCTTATCTTCGCGGCGGCCGCGCTGCTGCTTGCAGCCCTGCTTATAATGCTGTACCTGCTCTATTACATGGCGGCCACACCGGCCAAATGTCTCGCGCCAAATCAGTTTTCAAAGCTGTTGGCGGCACTTACAGGAGGTAAATTATGATAGAGATCAAAAATCTTTCCAAATCATATTCTTTCAAGCGCGCCCTTGACGGCGTCGATCTTAATATCGGCCAGGGCGAGGTCGTCGGGCTTTTCGGCGAAAACGGCGCGGGTAAAACGACCCTTATGAAATGCATCCTGGGTCTGCTGCCATACAGCGGCGAGATCACCCTTGACGGGCAGAAGATCACCCATAAGAATATCGCCCGCCTCTCTTTCGCCACCAGCGAGCATTCTTTTTTCACGAATCTGACCCCCGCGGGACACGAGGCCTTTTATTCAATGCATTTCCCGGCCTTCGATCACAAGCGCTTCAGCGCCCTCATGCAGTTTTTCTCTCTTCCCATGCATCGTCATCTCGGCGGCTTCTCGACCGGACAGAAAAACCAGTTCGAGGTCATCATGGCTCTCTCGCAGGGCGCCGACTATATCATCATGGATGAACCCTTCGCCGGAAACGATATCTTCAACCGCGAGGATTTTTATAAGGTGCTTTCGGGCATACTCGAACCCCGCGAGACGGTCATCCTTTCGACCCATCTTATCGAAGAGGTCGAAAACTTCATCTCCCGCGCGGTCATGCTGCGTGAAGGCAAGATAATATCCGACGTCACGGCTGAAGAGATCGAAGCCTCAGGAAAGGATCTGGTCGGATTTATCAAAGGGGTATACAGCTATCGCCCCGACCGTGTCGGCAAGGCCATCGACAGCCTGTCGGGCGACAATAAAAAGGAGGAGTGAGCATGCGCAGAGCAATAGCACTCTTTGCCGTTCTGTTCATTGCCGCGGCGGCCGTCTTTACGGCCTTTAACCTGAGGCTCGACGCCGCGGGCAGCGAAACGTCCATCGTTGAAGCTCCCCTTTGGGGCGACCCGGAGTTTGCCGGAAATGTCAACATCCACATTTCCTCACTATATGAAAACAGGCTCAAATGGGATATCGACTACATCCCCGGGCAAAAGACCGACACCGATTTTAAGTTCTATCCCTCCGAGCAGAATAGCCGCGAGATGTCCGCCATGTGGATGTATATTTACTTTTCCGATAACCTGTCGGCCTCGGCCAGCGGCGGAGAGTTCACCGTAGACTCTGATCTCACCCCGATCTATCAGGTCATCCTTGACGTAGCATCGCGCATCCCCAATGGCCAGACAAGGACCGAAAAGGTGCGTCTGCGCGATTATTTCGAGTTCTTCCCCATCTCGGTCGACATAGCGTATAATATAGCGTCCTTTATAGAAGAGGACTTTGAAAAGCTGCGCGATTTCATCAGGATACCCGTGCCGGATGATTATTATGATGAAGTCACGGTCTCGACGAGCGAGGGCGGCGGCATAATCGGCATCGAGGTATCGGGTGGAGATTCGATCGACATAGGCGCCGTAGCCGCCTTTGATGAGGCCGGGATCTATTTTACCCTCGTATCTTCCGATCCCCGCTACCCTGGCAACTTCAGCCGTGTTCCCGGCGGGCGGGGCATCTATTTTATCGAGCTTTCCAATCAGCTTACCATAGAAGGCCAGAAAACCTATGATACCGCCAGAAAGCACATCGCCGGTATCAGGAATATATGCCCGCTGGGCGATGATATCGGAGATATCAGATATCTCGGCTTTTCAGAGGACCGGCAGCAGCTGCTTCTGCTTACGACAGGCGGCGAAAAGGCCGATATGTTTGTTTATTCCCGCGATGATATGGAGCTTATCCAAAGGCTGGATATCCCCTTTAACTATGGCAGCGGCGACAGCGCCTTCAACCTTATATGGAGCGGAGAGGACGGCATCATCCTCGTCACCAGCTACGGCGAGTTTTTCTTCCTCGCCCCCGGCGGCGATGGGCTGGAGATAAAGATACATTCTCATGTCAATGTCAGCGAGGATACCGACAGCGTATATCTGCTGAACAGATATTACCAGAGCGGCGCGTTTGATTATAACGGCGAAGAGCTGGCGGTGGCCGTTCCAATCTCGTATTACTTGGACAGCTCCTTTGCGCTTTATCTCTTCGATCCCGAGGGGATAAAATACGCGGGGCAGTATTCGACCAGTCTCGATATGGCCCCGGCAGGCGGAAGCTACAATACCAGTGTATCGGTCGGTGTCAGCCTTATCTCATAATATATGAAAAGCCCTCCGCATGATAGTCATGCGAAGGGCTTATTTTATTTATATGTGTGTCCCCTGTTTACCAGGCTTCGCAGGCTCCCTCGCAGCGAGGCTCTGTGGCGCCCATAAGGGTACCCTTGCCGGTATTGAAGATGATCTGTCCCCTGCCGAATACGCCGGGGTTGAGCTCGATCGAGATATCATGGCCGCGGGCCTTGAGTGCGTCGACGAGGTGTCCGGGGAAGGCCTGTTCGAGGCTGACCTTGAGGCCCTCCGACCACTGCCACCTCGGCGCGTCAAGGCAGGCCTGGGGGTTCATGCCCTTGTCGATATAATCGAGCATGACCTGAACATGGGCCTGGGGCTGCATATATCCGCCCATGATGCCGAAGGGGCCGACGGCCTGTCCGTTCTTTGTCAGGAAGCCGGGGCTGATCGTATGATAGGGGCGCTTGCGGAGCACGGCAAAGTTATCGTGCCCCTCTTCAAGGGTGAAGCCGAGGCCGCGGTTCTGAAGACCGATGCCTGTGCCGGGAACGACGACGCCCGAGCCAAAGCCGCGGAAGTTGCTCTGGATAAAGGATATCATGTTGCCCTCGTTATCGGCGGCGCACATATATACCGTGCCTGAAGCCTGCGGTTTGCCGCATTCGGGTATAACGGCGCGGTCGCCGATCAGCTTTGCGCGCTCTATGCCATATGCGCCGGAAAGAAGATCCTTTGTCGTGACCGACATGCTCTTGGGGTCGCAGATATATTTCTGCCCATCGGCAAAGGCCAGCTTTATCGCCTCTATCTCGCGGTGGAAGCTGAAGGCGTCGCCGCAGGAGGGCTCGAAGTTTTTAAGGATATTGAGGGCCATCAGGGCGACGATACCCTGGCCGTTGGGCGGAAGCTCCCACACGTCATAGCCGCGGTAATTGACAGATACCGGCTCGACCCACTCTGGCTTATAATCGGCGAGATCCTCTTTTGTTATCCAGCCGCCGTACTTTTCCGAATAGGCCGCGATCTTCTCGGCGATATTGCCGCGATAATAGCTCTCGGCGTTGGTCTCGCCTATTTCCCTGAGGGTCTTTGCCTGGTCGGGGTTGCGGAATATCCCGCCGGCTTCGGGCACGCGGCCCTCGGGCATGAAGCATTTGAACCATTCAGCGCACTCGGGCGCGGAATCGAGGGCGCCCTTGAGCCTGCCGGAAAACAGGGTCATCATATCATGAAGCCCCTGGGTCACGGCCTGTCCGTTTTCGGCATAGGCAGCGGCGGGCGCGACGACCTCTGAAAGCGGCAAACGGCCGAAACGGCTGTTGACGGCGGCCCACGCGGCAGGCGCGCCGGGGACTGTTACCGAACCGAAGCCGTATATCGGCAGCTTGTCCATGCCCTTATTTTTCAGGGCCTCGACCGAAAAACGGCTGCCCATATATCCGCTGGAGTTAAGGCCGTACATCTTTCCCTTATGCCAGATGATGGCAAAGGCGTCGCTTCCGATGCCGTTGGACTGGGGCTCGAGCACGGTCAGGCATGTGGCGGCGGCAATAGCGGCGTCAAAGGCATTGCCGCCCTTTTTGAGCATATCGAGACCCGCCTGCGCCGCCAGATGGTTGGATGTGGCGCACATCCCATTGATGGCGTATTTTACAAAATGCCTCGACGGGAATGGATACGAAGTGAAGTCATACATATTTTTATTTCTCCCGAAAGATGGTTTTCCATAATATTTTACATCCTTTCGGCAGAAAAGACAAGAAAGACGGTGGGCATTCTTGTTATAGCATAAAAAAGCAGAATGTCCATTACAGGATACTCAGATCCTATAAGGACACTCTGCATGGTCCGAGTGACAGGATTCGAACCTGCGGCATCCTGCTCCCAAACTTATCGGGAATACTTTTTCTGCTCGTTTATAGCGGTTTTTAGTGCTTTTCAATTTGTTTTCCTTACTCTTTGGCGCTCTTATCTCCACTGTTTCCGAGTGTTCCAACGCCGTATGTGGTAATCTATGTGGTCAAAAACGCTTCCCGTCCGGTTTCCGGTGAAGATTCACCGGTGCCTGACGGGAAGCGTTTCTCGTTGCTGTTGGCTGCATTGTAACTCTGAGGAGGGTGTTATGCAAGTGGTTTCTGCGAAGGTGGTAGCTCAGCAGCTGCGGCGCTATAGACAAAGAATAGTATCACGCCTTCGTTCTCTAAAGGTGAAACTCGCTTTTCCTCAATAACAATCGCATTCCCGTAATTTGAGGGGCATTTTAAGGGAAAGTAT